>CAKQJZ010000006.1 GCA_934247875.1 uncultured Spirochaetales bacterium | reverse complement strand
CTTCCCGGAAGGCTTTATGCCAACAAGGAGTCTGCATGATACCTGCTGTTTTACCCACAGATGTACCCGAAGAGCCACTTTGTGTTTCATATTTCCCCCTAAACAACAATATCGTCGGTCTGATGTTTGGAGTTGTCAAGTTTTTGAGCTTTATTGAACAGAATGATTGTGATTATTTTATTATTTTTTCTAGAAAATATAGTGGTAGTTTTAAAATAGATATGTAATTTTTTGTAATGATGTTTGATTTTTTTTGATTTTAAATGTTGAGTTAACAACCCTTATTGATAGCAATTCTGAATAATTATTGATTATATAGTAATTTATGAGTTTGTTTTCTCAATGTAAAATTTGTAATTGTAAATAATTACGTAAGAAAAATGAGAAGTTGACAATTTTAAATCTTTTCTTTAAGTTCTCATTGATTTTAAAGCTACGATAAATATGTATTGTCTGATCTCTTTTGGTTGAGTGTTGGTGAGAAGACAACAATAAGCATTAATGTAGCTTGAATGGGGTTGAACTATGAGAAATATCAAAAGATTAATCACGTTATTACTTTGTCTTTTTGCATTGACATCTCTCTTTGCATACCAGCTTACACCACTGAATGTTACTTTTGAGCCATCAGGCGCTGGTGCTGCAAAGGTATATACAGTAACTAATGATTCAGATTCTCCTGTAGCTATCAAGATGAGTGCTGTTAAGCGTTCAATCAATACAAGCGGAGAAGAGTATAATGAGGATGCATCCTCATATTTCTCTATCCAGCCTGCAAAGATGATCATCAAGCCACAGAGCACACAGCTTGTAAGAGTCCAGTATAGAGGACCTAAGACTGTTTCTCGTGAGCTTTCATTCAGAATCATAAGTGAGCAGATTCCTTACTCCAAAGGCGTACAGGCTCAGAGTGAAGGTCAGATGATCTCATTCTTGTTTGTATATAGCACAAGTGCTTACGTTAAGCCTTCAAAGATTGTTGAGAGAGTTCAGTCTACAGCTGAGATAACAGCAGATGGCAAAGTTCAGATAACACTCACAAACAGTGGCAGTGTTCATCAGATTCTGAACTCTCTTGAAGTAGTGCTTACAGGTTCTGATAACAGTACCTACACACTCAGCACCGAAGAACTCGGAGCTGCTAATGGACTGAATTTATTATCAGATTCCATCTATATTTTCCAGATTGATTTGCCAGAGGCATTAAAGAGTGCAAAGTCTTTAACAGCTGCAATCAGCTATGACTACTCTTGGCAGGCATAATCAAGGTTTAAATTTTCATATCAAATAAAGATAGTCAAGGGTTTCTGTTATGGGTAAGCATAATAAGAATACATCTTCATTACTCAATTTTATGAAAATTGCATGTGCGCTTCTTTTAGCTATAGCAACATTTAGTGCAGTTTTCACGGGTATCTTTGACTTTAAATACGCAGTTTTAGAACTGATAGCAGGCTTTGCGCTCTCTATATATGGAATAGGTGAGTTAATCTACTATTTCATTTCAGGAAAGAAAAGAGCGGATAAGAAGCCTTCAGCTTTCAGAGTATTCCTTACAGTCTTCTTTTCGCTATTGCTTATCTATGCAATAGCTCTGCTATTATTCATGAGAGGCAGCATAAAAGAAGAAGGAGATGTCACACCTGAATCTACTGTAAACAATGTATATGTAGAGAGTGCTCAGACATCTCAAGTTGATAACAATGTATATGTTGAGGATATCCCTCAAAAAGATAGTGATAAGAAGCCACTCTCTCCTGAGGAGAGTCTCCTTAAAGACGTTGAAGTCTCTTCTGTTTCAACCCCAGAAGAGGCAGAGCCTGAAGCTGAGACTCCTCAGGAAACACCACCAACACCAACAACAGAGAGTGCTGATGTGTTAAGAGCTGTTGACATAGTTGCAGTTCCTTATGCTCCTCTATTTATTGGAGAGCCATTATATGCTCTTATTAATAGCCCAAGAGTGCCTGATATCCCAACATTTACTTCACTAGAGAGAGTACTCTCAGGACCACTCTTCCCAATACCAAGGACTATCAAAGGTACATTTGTATCTCAGGAAGCCCCTATTGAAGGAGAGTGGGCTAGTGAAGATCTTTCTGATGATGATTTCTGGGCTGATTTCTACATTGCAGGAGAAGAAGAGCTTATTCTCGAAGATGGCATCTACTACTTCGATCTCTATGTGAATGGAAAAGAGTATGGTACTGCAGCAGTTCTATTTGCAAGTGGAATGTCATCAATCTATGCTGCAGACATCAAGAGCGCTGTTGATGGCTACATCACAGAAGAAGCAGAAGCAAGAATCTTCAGAGGAGAAGAGTATCTATCGGTTGATTCTCTCCTAGAGCGTGGCGTTTATGCATCAATCAATGCAGATGAATATAAAGTTACAACAGTATTCTCTCCAGATGATATGCCGATTGAGCGCATATCGATAAGTAGTGGCAGATCTACTAGAGCATCCCGCATCATAGCTGGTGCTGAGCTTTTAGAGCCAGCTGTATTTACGCTTATCAGCCGCTACTCGCTTTCAACTTCATTTGCAATCTTGCCAACTTCATCATTTGAGAAGTCTATCAATTCAACATTCTCAGTAAGCAATACATTCCGCTTATATGATGTTAATGGCTCATTCTCACTTTCTCTTAAGTACTACAATAAGGATCTGTCTCTCTCAATGAGTGCTCCTTCTTTCTATGTGACTATTCCTGAGAAGATGATGAGAATAAGCTGGGGCAATGTAGCGCCAGACCTGCTTTCAGCTTCTGGTACACCACTTGGTATCCGCTTCGACAAGTCTCTCTCATATGCTCCTGATGGCTTCAAGCGTCCATCTCACATTGAGAAGACTATTGCAATTGAAAAAGATAGTGATGTTCAGATTATCAATGAAGGCAAAGAAATCTATAGAAAGACACTCACAGCAGGTAAGTATAGTCTCAATGACTTCATACTCTACTCAGGTGCTAACAGAATAAAGATTGTAATCACACCACTTGATGGATCTCCAGCAGTTGAGCATGAGATTACAATCAACTACTCATCAGCACTTCTTGCGCCTGGTGAGTTCTACTATGGAGCTGCTTTTGCAACTGGAATGATAAGAACAGCTAATAGCACTACTAAAGCTGATACATCATTGAGACTCCCATGGCTCAATAGCTATTCATATGATATAGATGCAAGAAATATTGCTCTTTCATTCTATTTCAAAGCAGGACTCTCAAAGACTCTGACAATGAATAGCACATTTGCACTTTCAAATACACTCTCTGATGTTTCATGGTTCATGCCGAAATTAAAGAGCTCATTTGAGCTTACTCATGCAAATAAGTTTGGTGCTGCCAGATATAATATAAACATTGGAACAAGCCGCTATAGCGAGAGTGCATTCACGCTTCCATCTCTTTACTTCAAAGTCGGACAGCAGTTCTCAACTGGCATAAAAGCTATCTCTGGAATCAGCTTGTCTTCTTCTTATTCGATTTCAGAGCAAAGGACATTTGAAAAGTGGGGCACAGTCAACCTCTCAGCTGGTTTCTCTGGCGTGCTTGGTTTAATTAGCTGGGGCCTCAATGGCAGTGTATCAACACCACTTGAGGATGTTGATGCAACTACATGGTCTCTCTCATCTTCTATAAGCACAACACTTTCAAGGCACTTCTCATTAAGTGCATCTGGAAGTATATACTCATCAACTAGTGATAGTGTTGGTTATAATGGCAGAGTATCTGCTAATATCACATTCTCACCTGTTAGATCTACTGTCTCATATTCAACAGGCAGAAGCTTCAGCGCATCAGCAAGCACTGCGAAGGGCAAGAATAGCTATAACATGCAGTTTGATGCATCAGACATTTCAAACAAAGATACATACAGAGCTAGTGCTGATTATTCACGAACTGGAAACTACATAGGCTTCAGTGGCAGATTGAATACAACAGCAGGCTTTGATGGCCTTAATGGCAGCGTAACACTGACTTCTTCATCTGTATTTGCTGATGGCTTATTTACATTCAGTCAGTCTATTCCTTCCAATTTTGTGCTTATCAAGCAAAAGGGAGTACTCAAAGGCAATGAAGTTACTGTAGGTGCACTGGGAACAACAAATCCAGAGAAGCTGCCAATGGTACTAGGTACAGGACTATATAGAGGCGTTCCAACTAATGGAAACACAAGCTTCTCTGTCTTCTCTGCAGCAAAGAGCTCTCTTGGTGCTGTCACATCATTTGACTACACATTGCCATACTCAACTAGAGGCGGGTATGCAATAGTGCTCAGAGCTGAGAGCTCTTACTCAGTTGCTGGTTTTGTAAAAGCTGAAAACGGGGAGCTTTGGATTAATGGCTCATCTCCGATTTATAAAGTAGATGAAGCAGATCATAAGCTTACATTGACACCAAGTGATGATTATATCTTCACTGACTCTGAAGGCTTATTCATATTAAGTGGAGTCAAAGCAGGATTATGGGCATTTGATGCTGAAATCGATGGAGATTGGTATCTCTTTGTAATAAACGTAAAGGAAGATGAGGATCACGTTCTTGATATGAACTTATATAGTGATTCTCATAAGACATCTGCATACAGCGTAGATGGCCCATATAAAGCAATATATGAATTCAATGACGGTGAATATATGACAGGCGATGAGTTCTGGAATAGAATTTACCTAAGTGAGGAAGTTCTATGAAAAAAGCATCAATAGTTTTACTTCTCATATTATTTACACTAGTTAATTTGTCAGCAGTACAGACAAACTCTGATACTGATACGCTTACAATCAATGCTTATAAAACTGGTTCAAGCCCAAACACTGAGAGTTTGATTCTTAAAGTCTATGATGCTGTAACAGGTTCACTTGATAGCATTGCAAATGGCGATACAATTTCGATTGATAACTATATCTCAGGCACAGAAGATAGCCATAACAACAAGCTGTTAGGCGATGTGAATTCTACTAATGAACAAGGTAAGTTGATATTCGCTATTCATGCTGAAGGGAATACTACGGGTAGTTTTACTGTAAAAGTAGAAATGAGCCCTCTAGCTTATACAAATAATGGCAAATTTGAACTTGATAAGCGTATTCCTTTTTACTTCCACTCAATGAATAATCTTGCTTATTTCAAAAAAAGTGAAAGCAAGACAGTTGAGCATGAAGGGTATACATATACGATTGCTGAAGAATCCCCTGTAGATAAATCCATTGTAAATGGTACAGATGAGGGTTCTATCACATTTACATGGAAAGTAAGTTCAGCATTATCTTCAACATCAACTACAGCATCTGCTTCAAATATCACTGGAAATGACGTTTGGGTATATCATGGTGGAATAGGAATGGTAATAAGCAAAGATGATTATATCAAAGCACCTAATGGTAAATATGCAACAAAAGTGACAGTAACGCTGGAGGTAAACTAATGAAGAAACTGCTTACTCTTTGCTTGATAGCATTAATAGCGTTGTGTGATATTGCTGCAGTACCAAGAGACCACACAAAGTCGTTTAGGCTTCAAGGTGGTTATGATGAGACAATAGCAGTATCTGTAACAGGTATAGCTGCACTTGAAATGCAAGGCCTTGTTGGCATGCCTTTTGATATCCAGGATAAATCTGTTCTATCTTCTAATAAGGGAGATGGTAGAGAAATTGCTAAGTGGTCAATGATAAGCAATACTCCTTTCAACATTATAGTAGAAGCTATATCAATGCATAATACATCGCTTGTTGAAGGACAGTGGAATGATGACAACTCTTTAGAGTATCAGATGGTCATGAGCTATAAGCTTGTATATGACGACGACGGCTCTGCTGTTACTAAAGTTGCTAATCTCTTCTTTGATACAGAGAAAGACATTTCAATCCCTTCTGATTTTCAAGGTGAACAGGTTGGTAATAATTCAGTTTTTAAGTTTGATATCTTCAATGATCTTTCTATTTCCCAAAATGATAAGTTCGTAGGAAGCTTAGATGGTTCTATATATTTTAAGTTCACAGACTCATCAACAATAAAAGTTTTTGATGATGCTTTAATACCACCAGGCAACTATTCAGCGACTGTAACAATTACATTGGAGACAAAAGAATGAAAAAGAGATTATCAGTTTTAATAATAATGCTTCTATCAGCTCTTTCTTTTGTATGTGCTGAAGACTTCAAAATTTCAGACTATGGTCCAAATACAAGTACCGAATATAAGATTAATTTTTCACTTGCTCCTTTTACAGGTTCTTCTGGCATTAACATGAGAAGCGACTTATATCCACAGTATGATGTTAATGATGCGGAGAATTTCAAATGGGGAGGGTATACTCTTTCAGCCATTGATAAAAACAAAAAGCAATACGCAGATGAGAATATCGTTGCAATGGCAGCTGTTTATGGAATTAGCCGTTGGTATAATACAAATAATACAGACCCCAAAGATCCATACACATTGGATGTAAAAAATCCTATAACTCTTAAAATTACAGCAGATTGTGCATCAGGCTTTAATTTTGTATCACAGTCTAATCCTTCTATTGTTAGACCATTTAATTTGTTTATTTATCCTAAATACGTTGTAGGGGGGCAAGCCGATACTATTTCAAATAAACATGCCGCACTAGGGAAATTAATTTCTTTGACTCCTCCTTATGACAATACTAAAGAAATTGTTTTAGATAGAATAGTAAAACTTGATAATGAAAAAGATTTTTGGGATAAGACTAATTATTTAAATATCTGGTTTGATGTTATTGTTTCTCTTCCACTTGATGAGAAGGGAGTGTCTCAGCAAGGTGTAATGGCTGGAGGAAAGATATATCCTTTGGTTGATGCAAGTGACTACAGTGCTCTTGTTACATTAACACTAGAGTTGACACTTAGATATAAGAAAGA
Organism: uncultured Spirochaetales bacterium; assembly: GCA_934247875.1. Taxonomy (GTDB): domain Bacteria; phylum Spirochaetota; class Spirochaetia; order Sphaerochaetales; family Sphaerochaetaceae; genus Ornithospirochaeta. The sequence goes on along the minus strand of CAKQJZ010000006.1, from coordinate 38,068 downwards.
TGGTGGGGATGAGACTGAAATCAATGAAGTAAAGATCACTAAGACTTTGCCAATTCCTTTCTCTGGCTACAGTAGTGCACTAGGAGCTAATGAGCCAGATAAGTCTGCTATTTATATCAACACTACAACTGCGAATATTAACCTTAACAGAAACTACACAGGGAGGTGGGTAAATATTGGAAGTATTAATTATGAGCATTACATTGCCGATCATTTAACCACACAACCAACAGATGAAAGTGATAAATCAAGAATATTCTTCTCTGCAAGTTCTGATCCATTTGTTTCAAATACTAATGGTTTCAGATTTATTCATAGCAAAGCTGGAAAAGTGCTGACAAGCAATAATAGCGTTCCGTTTACATTGCGTTTTACAGGAACTGGTCATAGTTCAGATGTTGGTTCTGTTGAATTTGATGGAAAAGGGTATACATCATCTAGCAATATGATGGTAGGAATAGAAGGGAAATCCATCTTAAGTACATGTCATAATGATGAATATTTTGCTCATTCCTCTGTTAAAAGAGTTCATTTCCATTCTATAGATGGAGACTTAAGCATTATGGTTGATGATAACCCTGATACTATGCAAGCCGGAACATACTATGCTGATGTATATGTTCATGTCATAGCTGAGGATTAAAATATGAAGAGAATAGATCTGATATTAACCTTATCTATATTCATAATGATGACAGCAAGTGCTGCTGAAACGCCTGTTTCGACTGCGAGTCTTGAGGCTAAGCTTGATTTGACAAAAGAGTATTCTGTGAATTTCTACTTTGCTGATAGCCTAGATAGCACTACACCTCTTACGACATTGGCATTGAAAAGTAATAGTGATAATACACTCTCAGGTACAGGTTCTTTTTATATTAAATGGGATGTAATTTCTTCTACTCCATTTGTGCTCAGAATATGCAGCGAGGCTATGACGAACAGCAATAAGGATGAACTTCATTGGTCGCTGAAAAAAGGATCTGAGACTGTATTTGATAAAAGCAGTAATTATGGTGGTACTTCAAATATCATATATACTCATGATCCTAATGCTGCAATAGGTAAAAATGATTCGGTACTATTAAATGTTACCACAGACAATGTCAGCAATCTTAGTAATAGTGTGTATAGTACAACGCTGAAAGTAGAGTTGAGGTCAAACTAAAGGAAACGTAATTATGAAAAGGTTATTATTCTTATCTATATTTATGTTATTGGCTGTAGCTCTATTTGCAAAGCCCTATTCTAATAATTCTCCATCTCCGACAGATAATACAGCTATGGATGTTACTTTCAAGGTAGGTGATTCAGCAGCTAATAAAATCATTGTTGCCTTTACAGATACTCCATGTACTTCTTTTGATTCAGATGAATTAAAAGCGAATGCTAAGAAAAAAATAATGATGGTCTTATCTGGTTCCTCTGGTAAAGATGCTATTACGGATAAACAATATTATATCTCATATATTATTGTTACAGAACAGAGCGTGAATCTTAGGCTTACTGCGAGCAGAGATATTATTAATACTGAAAATAATAGAGAATTCTCTTTTGTAATTACAACAGAGTCAGGCAAAACACTTACATCTGATAAAGGGGATAAATATATTGATATTCCTGTTAATCAGTCAAATGGTAGTTATGGCGTATATGGCTCAGAAGGTTTCACTATAAAATCTGATAGCCATGTTAGCTCTGATGTAGATGGGGCAAATTATTCCGGATGGCTAAGTGTTGAGGTCACTACAGTATCATGAAGAAAGTATTATTTTTATTAGTGATTATTGCACTATCAGCTTATGCTTTATTTGCAGATCCGACAGTTTTTAATGGATACATAGACAGAATCGGTACTGCAAATACTGAGATTGTTTTTGTTTACAATAATGAAATTATAAGAATTGGTTTCACAGGCCAAGCTTTTGATACATCTTCCTTTGATGTTCCTGTTGAGATTAGGGAAGTTAATCTTAAGTCTGATTATTCGACAAAGAAAGCTACATCTGAAGAGTTCTATGCTTATTGGCAGATAAATAACAAAAATGCATATAAAATTTATTTATCATCTACCGGACTAAATAAAGATGATGGTTCAGATGCTAATTGTAATTGGAGTGTTTCAACTGGTGATACGGTAGGTTTTATAAATAAAAATGAAAAGAGTAAATTATTACATTACAAAAAAGCAAATACTACTAAGGAAGGTATTGGTTTTAAAAAGCTTGTTGTTACAATTGAATATTATCCTTCATTAAAAGCTGGAAATTATACTCTTCCTCTTACATTGGAGTTAGTGACACTATGAAGAAAGTATTTTTGATATCACTATTTATTTTATCTCTATTTTCTTTAAGTGCAGACCCTTCTGTTCAAGTAACAAGCGAGAATACGAGTAATCATACGCACCCTTCTGTAAATCTTAAGCTTAATATGACGAATACAGCTAAGTTCCATATGGGATTTACCAATTCTACTGTTATTGATGATTCTGTAGTTTCTGTGACTCAGATTAATTTGTTTCCTGAGTTTTATGCTAGTGTTGATAATTATTCTCAATTCAAACTGAGAATAAGTGATGCATCTAAGACTATCAGAGGGTACTGGAATATATTTGGCAATACTAAGTTTGAGATTTATATCAAGTTAAGTGAACTGAAAGGTGCAAAATATACTTCTAATAGTCTTGGTTGGAGTGCTAGTTGGGATAATGGTAGTGAAAAAGTAACCGCAACTGGTGGTGGAGCATCACAGTTGTTCTACGCTCATACAGATAAATCTTCTGTTGAGGATGTTGGTTCAAAACTTATTACTTTTGATCTTCCTGATACTAACTATACAGGTACAAACTTAATTGTCGATAAATACACTGGATCTATTACGATGGAGGTTAAGACGTTGTTATGATTAAAAGACTTTCTCTTTTGTTGGCTATTGTTTTAACTGCTTCATCTTTATTTGCAGCTATTGAAACATATACGCAAAGCATTCCTGTTTCATTTACTTATGATATTGTTGCAAACTATGGTTTTACTAATAAACGTGTTACTGATTATGTAAAACCAGAAGGTACTGATGTGGCTGGTCCTGATATCAATTTCAAATATGATTCAGCTAAGAAACAGCTTAAGACAGATGATTTCTATTTTTACTATCAGATTTTCACTCCTAATGCGGTTACGATAAAAATGACTCTTAGTAATTTGGAAAGCGAAGGAAAGGCCGCGGTCTCTTATTCATCTGTTGATAAATATGACTTTGCATTAGATACTGATGGGAAAAAGCTTAAGAGTGGTAATGGTGAATATACGATATATCAAGCTGGTAAGTTCACTGCTACAACAGAAGCTCCTCATTTCTCTCCTGTAGTCTCAAGTACTCTTTTATGTTTTGTTGTTGATGATATTAGCAAAGTCGTCTGGGATGCTGATTATAGTGCAACAGTTACTCTTTCTATGGTGGTGTCTGAGTGATGAAGAAATTATTATTTATTCTATTAATTACTTTAGTTGATATTTCCATTCTCATTGCAACGCCTTCTAATCCTGATGCTGTGAACTTTTCTATTGAGTTTGGTAAAGAAGGTGTATATGAGTTTGGCTTCTATGATTATGGTGGAACTAAGCCTATTAGTACATTAGTATTTGCACCTCAGAATGCAACTCAGCTTCAAAGTACTTCTTATACAACTCAGTTCGCTGTTAAATGGAATATTGCATCTCCGCTTGATTATAAGCTTTGGCTTGAGTTTGCTTCTAAATCAGATGGCAATCCAAATCAAGATTTTATGCTTAAGCATGTAAGTTCAGACATAGGGCTTAATTATTCATATAAATATACTAGTGTGGACGGTGCAACTGGCGAGTATGCAATTCCTGAAGATGATCGAAATGCAATAATTGGTAATATTATAAGAGAGGAAAACAAGCGTTTTGTTAAGCTGAAAGAAGGATATGCATCTGATGGAGCAAGAACAGGAAGTGCACAAATTGATTTGACGTTAGATCCTCCTAAGACTAATAATGGTAGCTTATCATTCACTCAAGGTCAGTATGTTGGTTATGTTAGATTGATTCTGGAGGTAGGTTGATGAAGAGATTTTTAATGCTTATTGCTTTATCTTTTGTTCTGAGTAGCTTATTCTCTGTTTCTATTTCTACATACTACAAAGAAAATAAATTGCCAGAGGGGACTTCTGCTACAATTTCTCAAGATGTTGCTAGTGTTCCTGTAACGCTTGATTTGGCGCAAGTTAGCCAAGCTCATGTTGATATGGGATTTTACTCTGATAATTCTCATACAAATAATCTTCCTTCTATGCTTTTAAAAGACAGTAATGGAGAGGGAAGAATAGATGCATTTAATGGGACTGTTTATGCATATTGCAATGTTGTAAGCACAAAGCCTGTTGTTATTAGCATTATGGGAAAAGGGCCTTTGACGACGACTGCACAAAGTACCAATAATACATTCAATTGGCAGGTTTATTATAAAGAGGGGGAGAATAAGAAAGTATTCTTTAAAGGTCTCGAAGATGATTATGTCTCAGTTAAAGATGCTCCTCTTTTAAAGCATGATCCGATTAATACAGGTGATATCAAGAGCTCAATAACAGTACCGCTATCTGTTGAATCTGAAGACTATAGAGGCAAAGTTGTTGGAGACTATAGCTCTAGCCTCTATATGGTCATCACATCGATTGGCTACTAGATTATTTCTTTTCCTTTGACTAGCTTCTTGATTATTCCTTCTCCTGGTGTTCTATATGAATACCATTCAAGGCGCTCTTCTAGTGTTAATGGTGCAAGTGATTTAGTCTGAGAGTCTTTGTCGTCAATGACTAATATGTCTGCGTCATATCCTTTCTCTATTGCACCTACTTTTCCAAAGAATGAGCCTGAAGAGTAAGTTGCAAGGTAGAAAGCTTCTTTGAAGGTAAGGCCTTTATATGCATTTTCGACATAGCGCCAGCGAAGCTTGCTTTGAGTGATTGCTTCTGTCATTACTCTGAACATTGACATTGTTGAGCCACCTGCTATATCTGATGCGAGGCCTGTCTTTATTCCTTTTTCAAGGAACATCTTAACAGGTGCTATTCCTGATGATAAGTTTGCATTTGAAGAAGGTGAGTGTGCTACATAGATGTTCTTTTTCTTCAAGAGCTCTACTTCCTCATTATTAGGCCAGACAACATGTGCCATGATTGTCTTGTTTTCTCTGAAGAGAGATTGCTTATCATAAGTGTCACTATAGTTCTTAGCCCATGGGCATAGTTCTTTGATCCATTCAATCTCACTTAAGTTCTCGTCTAAGTGTGACTGAACAGGAATATCTTCTTCAGTAGCTATTTTCCCAAGCTCAGCCATAAGCTCATCTGTGCAAGATGGTGTGAATCGTGGTGTTATTATAGGCTTTATGTTCTTGAATCTCTTCATAGACTTGATGTAATCAATTGTCTCTTTGATTGATTCATCTGTCTTCTCTCTTAGATACTCAGGAGAGTTTCTATCCATATTCACTTTGCCAACAAAGCCACAAAGCCCTGACTCTTCAAGCTTCTTAGCAAGCAGCAGATCTGCGTCTTTATGGATAGTGCCGAAAATAGATGCTCTTGTTGTTTCGCTGTTTTTGAGGTCGTGTACAAAAACAGAGTATGCTTTATCAGCATATTCAAGGTCTTTGTATTTTGATTCTTCTGGGAATGTGTAGCTATTCAGCCAATCAAGCAGCTCTAAATCCATATGCAGCCCTGCATATTGATATTGCGGCGCATGAATGTGCAAGTCTGAAAGCCCTGGCGTAATTAATTTGCCTTTGTAGTCTAGCGTTTCATCTGCTTTGATTTCTGGTTTTTCTTTTGAGACTTCTTTTATGATTCCGTCTTGAACTAAAATCCAGCCATTCTCGATGGTTTTCAGTTCTTTTGATTCTGATGATGTGATTATATCACCATTGATTAAGAGCGTCATTTTATGCCTCCGATACTACTTTCCCCTGTAGTACGTAGCATGGCTATTATTGGCAGCCAGTAGAAACGCCCAACCGTATTATGGACTTATACGCCGTTAATAGGTTAGATGCAAATTGAAGAGTTTGCAATAAGAATTTTAAACTGATTTTTTCCATGTGATTCCCATCTAACTTTTCCAATTGTTAACGCAAATGAATTCTTCCTATAGAGAAAAGAATTTCTTGGAGAGAGTTTAAAGACATTTTATAGTTGAAGAATACTTAGAAGAAGAAGGAGATGGAGTTTCCATTACTATGAATCTGCAAATTTGTTGTAAAGGAAACTCAAGTAACAAACCTTATGGCAATAGTAATGAACCTATCCATAAATTTCAAGAATAATCGTTTATAGCTTTGTCCGATGTGTGCGAGGCTAGTTCAAAAACATGGGAAACTTAGATTTGAATGTTATTTCTATGTAAATTTATATGCTGGATTCTAGCTCAATGAAATATGATTAGTTAAAATCAAAGAGTTATGAACACAGAATTAATATATGAAATCATTATGATTTTCGTTGGCATTTTGCTGATTTACTTAGCAATAAAGAAGGAAATGGAACCTACTTTACTGCTTCCTATGGGCTTTGGTGCTATTCTTGTGAACTTGCCAGGTTCTGTAATAGCTGATGAAGTTGGTATTCTGACATGGCTCTACAACTTCGGTATCGATAAGTACGAAGTCTTCCCACTGCTTCTATTTATTGGAATCGGTGCAATGATAGACTTTGGTCCACTTATCCAGAAGCCATGGCTGATTTTCGTTGGAGCAGCAGGGCAGGGCGGCATATTCTTATCAATGATGCTTGCATCTGTTTTCTTCCCACTTAATGATGCTGCCTCTATTGGCATTATCGGAGCTGCAGATGGCCCAACAGCTATTTTGGTCTCTCAGCGCCTGCATTCTCAGTTCATCGCTCCTATCTTGATTGTAGCTTATTGCTATATGGCGCTTGTTCCTATTATTCAGCCTATAGTTTTGAAAGCAACAACAACTAAGAAAGAACGAGAGATCAAGATGACTTATTCATCAAGATCAATAAGCAAAACTACAAAGATCATCTTCCCAATCGCTGTTACTATCATTTGTTCATTGATGGCACCTGATTCAGCAGCGCTTGTTGGTATGCTTATGTTTGGCAACCTGCTTCGCGAATGTGGTGTCCTCGACTCACTTTCTAACGCTGCGCAGCATGTGCTCTCTCCTCTGATTTCACTTCTCCTGGGTCTCGCTATTGCACCTATGATGAGAGGTCCTGAGCTTCTGACTTATTCTACGCTGATGATTATCGCATTTGGCTTATTGGCTTTTATTTTTGATACAGCTTGTGGTGTATTCTTCATCAAGATAGCAAATATATTCCTTCCAAAGGGAAGCAAGATGAATCCGCTTATCGGCGGCGCTGGAATTTCAGCATTTCCAATGTCTTCTCGTGTTGTTCAGAAAGTTGGCAATGAAGCTAATAGGCAGAACCATCTGCTTCCATTTGCACTGGGTGCAAACGTTGCAGGTCAGATTGGATCTGTTCTTGCTGGTGGTTTGATTCTTTCAATGTTTCAGTAATAAGGAGTGTGTATGTTCGGTTTTCATGTAGCAGATAACGCAGCACGAAGCGTGCTTGAAGCAGTTAAGTTCGGATTTCTTGCGTGGGCACTTCTTGCGCTCTCAATGGGAATTATCTTCATAGTAGTTCTTGCACTCAATAAGATTGCAAGAAAGAAAAAAGAAGAGAAGTAGTTTTTTCTTCAGTTTGTAAGGCCTCGCTTTTTGCGGGGCTTTTTTCGACAATTATCTTTATTTGTAGATGGAAATTGAGGCAAAAAGAAAGACAAAATAAAAAATCTTTGTTATCTATTATTACAGAGGTAAAAGAATGGATTTTCTCAAAGAGGTAAAGGAAGTATGTATTTCAGTGCTCCCTATTGCACTCATTGCAATTGCGCTTGGGCTTGTCTTCTCAGTTTTTGACAGCTCTGGTGTTTCTATAGCGCAATTTGTTATGTCAGTAGTCTTTGTAATACTTGGGCTCTCTTTGTTCTTGCTTGGCATTAACATGGGGTTTGTTCCTGTTGGCAACCATCTTGGATCTGCAATAACAGCTAAGAAGAATATATTCTTGATAGTTGTTGTCGGACTTCTTTTGGGTGTTATCATCACAATAGCAGAGCCAGATGTTGAGGTTTTGACTGAGCAGGTGCATCAGATAAACCCAAATCTTTCAAAGACGCTATTAACGCTTGCTATTGCACTGGGTGTTGGTGTTTTTGTTGCACTGGCTTTTTTAAGAACCATAACAGGTTTTTCAATGAAGATAGCATTTGCTGTGGGCATTGTGCTTCTGTTTTGTGTTGCTGTATTTGTGCCTGAGTTCTTCAGAGCTGTAGCTTTTGACTCTGGCGGCGCTACTACAGGTCCTATGGCTGTCCCATTTATAATGGCACTTGGCATGGGTGTTACATCTGCAATGGGCCATAAAGAAGAAGACTCTTTTGGCTATGCCGGGCTTGCATCTATCGGTCCTGTTCTATTTGTGCTTTTGCTTGGCGCTATCAGCAAAGGAGAGATCAATGCAAATGTTACATCTGCTGCTTCTCCAGCGCTTTTTGCACTGTTTCTCAAGATGGTCAAAGAAGTAGCTATAGCACTTCTTCCTTTGATAATAATCGCAATAATAGTTCAGCGCTTTTTCATGAAGCTGCCTCCAATCAAGGCTATAAGAATGTATGTTGGTATTTTATATACATTCGTTGGCATGATTTTGTTCTTATTCGCTGTAAAGAGCTCATTCATGCCTGTTGCTACTTCTCTTGGACGCGCAATAAGCTCTGTTGGTCCTGGCGTTCTGTTGCTTACTGGCGCTCTGCTTGGTGCAACAGTAGTGCTTGCTGAGCCTGCTATCTGGGTCCTTACAGAGCAAGTTGAAGAGGTTAGCCAAGGCAGAATCAGACGCGCTGTTATGCTTTTATTCATCTGCGTCGGTGTTGCATCTGCTGTCTTATTGTCGCTTTTGAGAATAATGAATGGAACATCCATTATGGTATTCCTTCTAGCTGGCTACGGTGTGATTCTTCTGATTATGCCATTTACTCCAACACTGTTTGTTGGAATTGCTTTTGACTCTGGTGGTGTTGCAACTGGTCCTATGTCTTCGACTTTCTTGCTTCCTTTTGTTATCGGGGCTGCAAGTGTCGTTTCTGGAGATATCAGCGCAGCATCATTTGGAATGATTGGCCTTATTGCAATGATGCCTGTACTCTCAATTGAGATTCTGGGTGTTATCTACAAGGTCGTTTCTAAAAAAGGAGAGAACAAATGAAGGGATATATGATGATTGCTATCGTAGATAGAGGCACAGGCGATAAAGTAATGGCTGCTGCTCGTGAAGCAGGTGCTCCAGGTGGCACTATCGCAAATGCAACTGGTACTGCTACATCTACGATCATGGCAGCACTGGGACTTGGAGATAAGCATAAGGAGATCCTCTACTCGATGATAAGAGAGGAGCAACTTGAGGCTGTTGAGAGTGCTATCAAGAATGTAAAGACAAAGGGAGTTGTGCTATTTCTCGATTGCAGGGGAAAGGAGTTAGATAATATGGATGATGCTAAATGGACAATGATTGAGGTTATTTCAGAGAAGGGATATGCAGAGGATATCATGGCAGCTGCCAGAAAGGCTGGCGCAAAGGGTGGCTCTGTCGTTATTGCTCATGGTACAGCTAAAGAAGAGGATGCCAAGTTCTTTGGCCGTCCTATAGTCCATGATAAGGAAATGCTCATAATCGTTGTTGAGCGTGATAAAGCTGATGCGATTGAGAGCGCTATTGAGAGCATGGAGATCTTCAAAGAGAAAGGCAAGGCCATTCTCTTCAGAGTTCCTGTTTCCTCATTTAAGAATCTTGGCTGAGAAATATGTATTTTCTGTGTAGATTCTTAACAAGTATTTAATTTTCAAATATTTTAATGTAAATAAGATATGTCTTTTTTAAGGGAGAGTTTTCTCCCTTTTATTTCGTTTGAGGTCTTTGATGATAAAGAATCTGTTTTCTAGAGTAAGAGAGTATAAGAAGAGTGCAATGATCACGCCAGTATTCATGGTGGGTGAGGTTGCTATGGAGGTTTTGATACCGACTCTTATGGCTCTCATAATTGATAATGGAGTTGAAAAGGGCAATATAAGCTACGTTGTTGTCTCTGCTCTGATTCTGCTTCTATGTGCTCTCTTGTCGCTCTTCTTTGGCGCTGCTGGAGCAAAGACTGCAAGCCGTGCTTCTGCGGGTTTTGCGACTAATTTGAGAAATGATGTTTATAGCAAGATTGAGGATATGTCATTCAGTGATATAGATAAGTTCTCAACTTCATCCTTGATTACTCGTCTGACTACAGATATCCAGTCTATACAGCAGTCTTTTCAGATGTGCATCAGAATCCTTTTCAGAGCACCTGTGATGTTCATATTTGCGCTTTTGATGGTAATCAAGAATGGTGCATCTATGATAGCGATCTTCGCTGTTGCCATTCCTTTGGTAGTCTTCACGATCCTTATAATCTTCAACCTCACTAGACGTTATTTCGATAATGCTTTCAAAGCTTATGATAAATTCAATATGACAGTTCAGGAGAACCTTGGTGGAATCAGAACTGTTAAAGCATATGTCAGAGAAGATGAAGAGAAGAAGAAATTCAAAAAGAGCGCAGATGAGATCAAATACAACTTCGAGCATGGCCAGAAGATCATGGCAGCTTCAATGCCAGCTGTGCAGCTTATAATCTACAGCTCTATCATTGCTATCTCATACTTAGGTGCAAAGCTTATTAATAATGGTTCAATGCAGACCGGAGAGCTTATGAGCATCTATACATATGCCGCTCAGATTCTCTCTTCTCTTGTTATGTCAGGCATGATTGTAATCATGTTCTCGATGTCATTTCCTGCTATGAAGCGTGTCAATGAAGTTCTGTTGTATCAGCCGACAATGGATAAGAATGATAATGGCGTGAAAACTGTTGAAGATGGTTCTGTAGAATTCGATCATGTAAACTTCGGCTACTCAGCTTCTTCAAGTGTTCTTAAGGATATTAACCTGAAGATCGAGAGTGGCAAGATGGTTGGCATTCTTGGAACAACAGGCTCTGGAAAGAGTACTCTGATAAGCCTTATTGCAAGGTTATATGATGTCAATGATGGATGCGTGAAAGTTGGTGGCTTGAATGTTAAGGATTATAATCTGACTTCTCTTCGCGATAGTGTATCTATCGTGCTTCAGAAGAACCAGCTCTTCTCTGGCACTGTTGCAGATAACCTTAGATGGGGAGATGAGAATGCAACTGAGGAAGAGATGAAAAATGCTCTCAAGATTGCTTCTGCAGATTTCATCTTTGATGGCAAAGATGGCCTAGAAAGCAGAGTAGAGCAGGGTGGTGCAAACTTCTCAGGCGGGCAGCGTCAGCGCTTATGCATTGCGCGTGCACTGATGAAGAAGCCTAAGATCCTGATTCTTGATGACTCTACAAGTGCTGTCGATACTGCTACTGATAGGTCTATTAGAGTTGCGCTTAAGAATGATGTAAACAATCTGACAAAGATCATCATAAGCCAGAGAATCTCATCAATAGAAGATGCAGATATGATCATCATGATGGACAATGGCAGAATCGATGACATAGGAACTCATGATGAGCTTCTAGCGCGAAATGAAAGCTATAAGAATCTCTATGAGACACAAGCTAAAGGAGCGTCAATCAATGGGTAAGATGAAATTTGGCCCAAAGGCTAAGAATCCAAAAAAGACGATGGCAAGGCTCTTTAAGCTGATATTCGGCTCTAATCCGCTCCTTGTTGCATTTATCTTGGTTTGCGTTGTTGTATCAGCATTCGCAACTGTATACTCAGCATCATTTATCGGCACTTTTATCGATACTATCGTAGTGCCTCTCATTGGCATTAAGAATCCAGATTTCTCAAGTGCTGTTGATGCGCTTATAAAGTTCGGTATCGTTATTGTAATCTCAACAGCAACTTCATTCCTTCTCTCTTATGTGATGGTAAATGTTGCTCAGAAAGCAATATATAAGATAAGAATTGAGATGTTTGATAAGCTTGAGAGCCTTCCGCTCTCATACTTTGACCAGAATCCACATGGTGCGATAATGTCTCGTTTCTCAAATGATACAGATACTCTCAATCAGCTGATATCAAACGGCCTTGTACAGCTTTTGACAGCTGCTATTACACTTGTAATGGTAATTGTCTCAATGTTCTTGAATAGCTGGATTCTGACTCTCATTGTGCTTCTTTGCGTATTCTTGCTTGTTAAAGTTACAGGATCTGTTGGAAAGAAGAGCAGCAAAGAATATGGAGACCAGCAGAAGAACCTTGGCGCTGTAAATGGCTTTATTGAGGAGATGATTTCTGGCCAGCGTGTCATAAAGGTCTTTACGCACGAAGAAAAGAGCAAAGAGGATTTTGCACGTCTCAATGAAGAGTTGAGAGTCTCAATGACTAAGGCTAATAGCCTTGCAAACATGATGGGGCCGATATCAAACAACATTGGCAATATCCAATATGTAATACTTGTAATCGTTGGTGCAGTCATTGCTATCAAGACAAATGGCATATTCACAGTTGGTGCACTTGCAGCTTTCTTGCAGCTATCAAGATCTTTCTCTAATAATATTGGCCAGATGACACAGCAAGCTAACAGCGTGCTTCTTGCTTTGGCTGGTGCTGAGCGAGTCTTTGAGCTTTTGGATCAGAAGAGCGAGGAAGATGATGGCAAGGTAACGCTTGTGAATGTCAAAGCAGCTGAAGGCGCAATTGAAGAGTGCGAAGAGAAGACTCATAAGTGGGCATGGAAGAGAGCAGATGGTTCTCTGATTCCGCTTAAGGGAGATATTGTAATGGAGCATGTTGACTTCTCTTACATCCCTGGCCATCCTGTCCTTAATGATATTTCACTCTATGCTAAGCCTGGTCAGAAGATTGCATTTGTTGGTGCAACTGGCGCTGGAAAGACAACTATTACCAATCTTCTGAATAGATTCTATTCGATAGAGAAGGGCAAGATAACATTTGATGGCATCGATATTTCAGATATCAAGCTAAGTGATTTAAGACATTCTCTTGGTATTATTCTTCAGGATACAAACCTATTTACAGGAACTATCAAGGAGAATATAAGGTATGGGCGCCTCGATGCTACAGATGATGAGATAATAGCAGCTGCCAAGCTTGCTAATGCTCATGACTTCATAATGATGATGAAAGATGGATATGATACTATGCTAACCAACAATGGCGAAGGCTTATCGCAAGGGCAGAGGCAGCTGATATCTATCGCACGTGCTGCAGTTGCAGACCCTCCTGTGCTTGTAATGGACGAAGCTACATCCTCTATCGATACTCATACTGAGCAGCTTGTTCAGCGTGGCATGGATAGGCTTATGGAAAACAGAACTGTCTTTGTCATAGCTCATCGTCTTTCAACTGTGCGCAATAGCAATGCTATTATGGTGCTTGATCGGGGAAGGATAATTGAGAGAGGAGATCATGAGGGTCTTCTCAAAGAGAAGGGACTGTATTATCAGCTATACACAGGAAGTGTTGAACTCCAGTGATAATGAAGACGCTAAGGCTATTAATGGTTCTTAGCGTTTTCTGCTTTCTATGCTAAATTATATGTATGAAGAACATTATTACATCTATATCCAGTTTTGAAGAGCTTATTAAAGCTGATGCTATTTATGTTGATAAGACAGATATTATTTATAATTTGCTGACCAAAACGCCAGGAATGTTCTTCTGTTCCCGTCCACGCCGCTTCGGCAAGACTTTGCTGCTTTCAACTCTTGAAGCAATATTCAAAGGAAAGAAGGAGCTCTTCAGAGGCCTGAAGATTTATGAGGCGGACTATGACTGGAAAGAGTATCCTGTAATACATATTGATCTAGGAAGAATACAGGCAAAAAATGCTGATCAATTGGAAGAAAGCCTAAAGAAGGAAATTGCAAGAATCTCCAAAGCATATTCTGTTGAATATAATGAAAAATCAATATATTACGATGCTTGGAATGATTTGATTCTAAACATAGCAGAGAAAGGCAAGCTTGTTATTCTCATCGATGAATACGACAAGCTCCTTTCTTCTAATATCTACAACCCTAATGTTGAAGAGATGAGAGATGTGCTTAGAGGCTTCTTTGAAGTAATCAAATCAGCATCTGATCATATCCATCTTGCATTCATTACTGGCGTTACAAAGTTCTCTAAAGTCAGCATATTCTCATCAATGAATAACCTAAGAGATATATCTTTGACTGAAGAATATTCGACGCTCTTTGGCTATACAGAAGATGAACTCAATCATTACTTTGCAGAGTACATTGCAAAGGGAATATCAGACTCTGGAATGACACGTGAAGAATACAAAGCTGCTCTTAGAAGAAAATACGATGGCTACAGATTCACTCCAAGACAGAAAGATGCTTTATACAACCCTGTATCAATAGGAAGCTTCTTCGCTGACGGCGGAATAGATCTCAACAACTATTGGATTGATACTGGTAACATGATGCTATTGATGAATGTAGCTAAGAAAGTCAGATTCGATATTACCAAGGACGTTGCAAACAAGATTAGCAGGGAGAAGATTACTGTATTTGATATATTAGATATGGCAAAGACCAATATCAGTCTCACTTCTTATAGATCCCTTCTTTTCCAGTCTGGGTATCTGACAATCAAAGGCAAAGCAGATACTGAAGGTAAGATTCTGTATTTGGATTTCCCTAATGAAGAAGTAGCTGAGTCTTACTCGGTAAATATTCTTGAGATGTATGCAGGGGAGGATGCGGCTGAAAGTCTAAGAACATCATTTATCTCAGAATATTTTTCAGAAGGAAAGACTGAAGAAGCAATAGAGATAATAAAATCAATATACGAAGCAATACCATATGATTTATCTAAGCATGCAGATGAGCTCTATTACAGCTCTATATTCTTCTCTTCAATGAAGGCACTTGGCGCATTAATTGGCAGTGAGATAGAGACAAAGAATGGCAGAGTCGATGCAATACTCAGGACAGAGAAGCATATCTACATCTTTGAATTCAAGCATGACCAATCTGCAGATATAGCACTCAAGCAGATTCATGACAAAGGCTATGCAGATCAGTTTGCTTCAGATAGTTCAAAGACTGTTCACCTTGTTGGAATAAACTTCTCATCAAGTGAGAAGAACATCAACGAGTGGAAAGAAGAGGTTCTCGCTTAGCAGCAATGTCTCTTATTCATCTTCTCCTAGATAGAATGTATCAGGAATAGAATCTGCTATTTTATCTATTAGCAAATATGCTTTTTCTATGCTTTTGCTTTCGCTTGTGATGAAGTTGCTCATGAATAAGAGATCTGGCTTTTCTTCAAGAGAGAGAGCAGAAAGCGCATTAATAGCACTGTCTTTATTGCTTGTTGCAATCAAAATAGTCTTCTCAGGTGTTATGTAGATGCTCTCTCTTTCGCTTTCTTGATATGCAAGCATATTGAAGTAAGTGTTCTCTTCTGCTTCCTTCTTGTTTTCTTCTAAATAGCTTTCAGCATCATTTGCGCTTATATCGTCATTCTCATAGTAATCAACATTCTCAAGCCCATATTTGAGGTTTATTGCACTATCTCCATATATGGCTTTGACTAGAGCAAAGAATGCCTTAAGCAGTCTGAAGTTATCGACATTGATAGAAAAGTAATCAAGGCCATTAGCACTGTAGTGCTTATAGCCTTCAACTATTCTGGATTTTGAAAGCAGATATCTTCTGTAATCAACCATCTCGATGATTGTTGGATTCTTTGATGCAATTGCTGGGAATCTTACATGAGAAGATAGAGATAGGGGAGTAGATGAGAAGTCCAGATCAAGTGGGACTATGCTATCTCTATAAGAGATGAAGAGCTCTTCAAGGGATTCTGCTGTCTTTTTATCCATCAGGCTTTCTGCCATATCGAAATCAGGGATATTTGCTTTGATATCTTCTATCTTTAGTGTTTTCTCTGAAGAAGGATGTATAGCGAACTCTGGATAGATATCTGCAAAGTACTCTTCTTCATCACCTTTATAGCCTCTATATGGCTTAGATAATATAAAGCCCTTCATAATAAGGCTTTTCTCATCAAACAGATAGAATGCATCGCCTTCCTCAAGCTTGGAAAGGGAATAGACATGCAAAGAGAAATATGGCATGAGCATAGATCTCTCGTCGCATATTTCACGCTTGAAACGTCGCTCAAAGCTAGAGAGTGTGAAAAGCGATGGTTCTTCATTCCAATTTATAATATATGTTTTATTCTTCTTCATAATTTACCCCAGCTGATAATAAGTTCCGCGTCCAACTCCAAGCTGCTTGAGCTTGTTTTTCTTAACAAGTTCTCTAAGTGCTTTCTTTATAGTCGGATCTTTGTAATCCAAAGCTGCAAGCAATTCTGCAGTGTACATTGCTTTTGCACCTCTGACAACCTCCAGGATATCTCTTTCAAGAGGAGAGAGGGAATCTTCATCGCTTGCTGGGGCAGAGTAGTCATCTCTATTGAGCTTGGCTTCAAGTCTGATTGTCTCTTTTGCAAGTGTCTTTATGAAGTAGCTTAAGAATGGGCCATAGTCTTTAGTGCTCTGACTGCGCTTTAGAGCAGAGAGATAGTTCTTTCTGCTCTCTTCGATTATGACTTCAAGTGGATAATACTCAATAAAGCCATAGCCATGCTTTAAGAGGAGATATGTGATCATCAATCTGGAAATACGTCCATTCCCATATTCAAATGGGTTGATTGTGAGCAGGTGGAATATGAATATGCCTGTTATGATCAAAGGATGATAGTTCTTAGACTCAAAGAGGATATCACTCTCGTCAACAAGTGCTCTCATAAGCCTAGGCGCTTCAAGTGCCGCAGCATTCTCAATCATAGGCTCGCCTTTGTCAAACAGGATGTTCTGAACAGGCTTATCTGTTTCTCTATATTCATCTGTATTGAACATTTCTCTATGAAAGCGTTTTATAGTTGCTTCAGAAAAAGGAAGCAGCTCATAATCATCGCTTATAAGTGATATGGCTCTTACAAAGCCTCTGGCATCTGATATGTCTTTGGCTTTGAATCCTGGAAGAGTGATTCCTGAGATTACTTTCTCTACTTCCCAGTCTCTGAGTTCACTGCCTTCAATTCTATTTGAAGCAGCATTGGATGCAATCCTGCACTGTGCTCTCATGTTTGAAAGCAATGACTCTTTCTTCTCTTTTATCTCAGGCCAGCGCCCTTTCATGATGTCTATTCTGGATATATCCATCAATAGATCATGAGTAATTCTGACTTCATTGATATTAATCATAGTAAAAAACTCTGTTTTTATAGAATATTTACGAATATTATAAACTATTATAAATTAAATGAAAACTCTTTTTTCCATATTTATTGACACGTTTTTTGTCAGTGATTATTCTAGCGTTAAAAAAGATGAATAGAGCTTAAGGCTTTTTTAAAGGTTGAGGTTGCTATGGATTATGATAAGAAAGAAAGCTATACGCTAGCAATTCTTGTTAACAACAAGTCTGGTGTTCTTATGAGAGTTGTATCTCTTTTCTCTAGAAGAGGTTATAACATTGATTCTCTCTCTGTAGGAGAGACTGAGAACAAGGAAGTCAGCCGCATTACTATTGTAGTCTCAGGCGACAGAGCTATTGTTGAGCAGATTATAAGACAGGTTGGAAAGCTTGTAGATGTCAGATCTGTATATGAAATGACTGCTTCAAGATCTGTTCAAAGAGAGCTTGTGCTTATCAAAATCAAAGCAACAAACGAAACCAGAAGCGATATCGTCTCACTTGGCGATGTTTTCAAGGCCAAAATAGTAGATGTTACACCAAACACAGTAACATTCCAGCTAACTGGTTCTCTTGATAAGCTTCACTCCTTTATGACGCTTGCAGAAAGCTATGGAATTGTTGAGCTTGTAAGAACAGGTATCACAGGCCTTACAAGAGGTGAGAAGCCTCTCTCAGAGCTCTCATTTGATGAAGAATAATTATTGATATCTTGTATAGATATAAGGAAGGGTACATATGAGTAAGATGTATTATGAGAAAGATGCAGACATGTCTCTTTTAAAGGGCAAGACAGTCGCAATTATCGGATATGGCAGCCAGGGCCATGCACACGCTCTTAATCTTCACGAGTCTGGCGTAGATGTAGTTGTAGGTCTCTACAATGGCTCAAAGAGCTGGAAGATTGCAGAGGAAGCAGGCCTCAAGGTTATGACAACAGAAGAGGCAGTTAAGGCAGCAGATATCGTAATGATTCTGGTAAACGATGAGAAGCAGGCTAAGCTCTACAAAGAGTCAATCGCTCCAAATCTCAAGAGCGGCGCATATCTTGCATTTGCTCATGGCTTCAACATTCACTTTGGACAGATCAAGCCACCAGAGGATGTAAACGTAATCATGATTGCTCCTAAGGGACCAGGCCATACAGTAAGAAGCCAGTTCCAGGAAGGCAAGGGTGTACCTTCACTTATCGCAGTTGCACAGGATCCATCAGGAGACTCAGAGCAGGTAGCTCTTGCATATGCTGCTGGAATCGGTGCTGGCAGAGCAGGTATCTTCGTAACTTCTTTCAAGGAAGAGACTGAGACTGACCTCTTTGGTGAGCAGGCAGTTCTTTGCGGTGGTGTTACAGCTCTTATCAAGGCTGGTTTTGATACTCTCGTTGAAGCTGGTTACCA
Source organism: uncultured Spirochaetales bacterium (assembly GCA_934247875.1). Taxonomy (GTDB): domain Bacteria; phylum Spirochaetota; class Spirochaetia; order Sphaerochaetales; family Sphaerochaetaceae; genus Ornithospirochaeta. The sequence continues at coordinate 19,305 of CAKQJZ010000006.1, read as the reverse complement.
GCCAGAGATGGCTTACTTTGAGTGCTGCCATGAGATGAAGCTCATTGTAGACCTCATCAACCAGGGTGGTCTCTCATACATGAGATACTCAATCTCAGATACAGCTGAGTATGGTGACTATATCACAGGACCAAAGATCATTACAGACGACACAAAGAAGGCTATGAAGAATGTTCTTACAGATATTCAGGAGGGCACATTTGCTCGCAACTGGCTGCTTGAGAACCAGGTTGGAAGACCTTACTTCAATGCAAAGAAGAGGATTGAAGCTGACTCACTTCTTGAGAAGACTGGCGCAAGACTCAGATCTTTGATGAGCTGGCTGAAGAAATAACATGAAATAAGAGGTGAGAAGATGGCAGACAGAGTTTATATTTTTGATACAACGCTTAGAGATGGAGAGCAAGCACCTGGCTACTCTATGAACCTTGAGGAAAAGATCCGCATGGCAAAGCAGCTAGAAGTCCTAGGTGTTGATATCATCGAGGCTGGTTTTGCTATCTCCTCCCCTGGAGACTTTGAGAGCGTAGAGGCGATTGCAGCATCTGTAAAAGATGTGACAGTTGCCTCCCTCGCAAGGGCACTCAAAAAAGATATTGATGCAGCTTATAGCGCAGTTAAGCGTGCTAATAGTCCAAGAATCCACCTTTTCCTGGCTACTAGTGACCTTCACCTTGAATATAAGCTGAAGCTCAATAGAGAAGAAGCACTGGAGAGAATCAAGACAAATGTCGCTTATGCAAGATCTCTTTGTCCTGATGTTGAATTCTCTTTGGAAGATGCTACAAGAACAGACCTTGATTACATGTGCCGTGTAGTAGACACAGCAATCAGGGAAGGCGCTACGACAATCAACCTCCCAGACACTGTTGGCTATTCAACTCCTAATGAGATAGCAAACATGGTTGAATATGTCAGAGCCAATGTTGCAAATAGCGACAAAGCTATCTTCTCAATGCATTGTCATGACGACTTGGGACTTGCTGTTGCTAATTCAATACGTGGTGTTGAAGCTGGTGCAAGACAAGTAGAGTGTACTATCTGCGGTATCGGAGAGAGAGCTGGAAATGCAGCTCTTGAAGAGGTCGTAATGGCAATGAAGACAAGATCCGATCGATATGATTTCGTAACAGGCATAAAGAGCGAAGAGATCAGCAGAACTGCAAGACTTCTCTCTTCAATTACTGGTGTGAAGATCAATCCTTCAAAGGCTATTGTCGGAGATAATGCTTTTGCTCATGAGTCTGGCATCCATCAGCATGGCATGCTTGCTAACAGCAAGACATATGAAATCATGACTCCAGAGTCTGTTGGAGTCGTAAAGACAAATCTCGTACTCGGAAAGCATTCAGGTCAGCATGCATTTGAAAAGAAGCTTGAAGAGCTTGGATATTCACTTGGAAAAGATGAGATAGCTAAGCTATTTGAGAAGTTCAAGAAGCTATGCGACAGAAAGAAGAATGTCACTGAGCGTGATATCCTCGCACTTGTTGAAGCAAGAGAGGGCGCTGAGACTAAGAATGGCTGGGCACTTGATTCATTTGTAATCAATAGCGGCAACCATATGAGCGCTACTGCGTGCATAACTTTAAAGAGGGGCGACAATGACAAGAAAGTCATGGATGTCGCAACTGGCACAGGCCCTATATATGCGTCTCTGAGGTGCATTGAGAAAATCATACGTCATCCATTTGCGCTTGAAGAGTATAGCTTGAATGCAGTTACAGAGCATAAAGATGCGCTTGGAGAAGCACTTGTAAAGATCTCTGATCAGCGTGGTGTCTTCAGAGGCCGCGGCGTTTCTACAGACGTAATAGAGGCATCTATAGTTGCTTGCATAAATGCTGTAAACAAGATGCTTGATGAATCATCCACATCCATTGCCGGTGGTGTTGCAGCGCAGGTTATGTCATTTGAGAATGATCTGCTTTTAGGACACACAGATAAGGAGATTAATTAATGGGATCAACAATCACAGAGAAGATTCTCGCCAGTGCTGCTGGACTTGATAGCGTTCATCCTGGTCAGCTTATAATGGCGAACCTTTCAATGGTGCTTGGAAATGATATCACAAGCCCTGTTGCTATAAAGGAGTTTCCGAAATTCGGGCGTAAGTGCGTATTTGATAAATCCAAGATTGCACTGGTTCCTGATCATTTCACTCCTAATAAGGATATTAAGGCTGCAGAGCAGTGCAAGATAGTCAGAGAATTTGCTGATAAAGAGAGTATTGAAAACTACTTTGAAGTTGGAAGAGTTGGCATTGAGCATGCACTTCTTCCTGAGAAGGGGCTTGTTACAGCAGGTGATGTTGTAATAGGTGCCGATTCTCACACATGTACATATGGTGCACTTGGCGCATTCTCAACTGGCGTCGGGTCTACAGATATGGCAGCTGGCATGGCTATTGGCAAGTGCTGGTTCAAAGTCCCTTCTTCAATCAAGTTCAATCTGCATGGCTCATTCCGTCCTTATGTAAGCGGCAAAGACCTTATTCTCCATATCATAGGGATGATTGGTGTCGATGGCGCGCTTTATAAAGCAATGGAGTTTGCAGGTGATGGCGTTTCTGCTCTTTCTATGGATGATAGGTTCACAGTTGCTAATATGGCAATTGAAGCAGGTGCTAAGAATGGAATATTCCCAGTTGATGATAAGACACTTGAATACCTGAAAGCAGCAGGAGCTAAAGCGCCTAAGATTCTCGCTAGCGATGAAGATGCAACATATGATGCTGTATATGAGATTGACCTTTCATCAATTGAATCAACTGTCAGCTATCCACACCTTCCGGAGAATACTCATTTAGCTAAAGACAGCAAGTCTATCAAGATTGATCAGGTCGTTATCGGATCATGCACTAATGGCCGCTTATCAGATTTGAGAGCGGCTGCTGTTGCATTCAAAGGCAGACACGTTAATCCAGGTGTCAGATGCATAGTAATCCCTGCAACTCAGAAAATCTGGAAAGAGGCAATGCATGAAGGACTGTTTGATATCTTCATCGATGCTGGATGCGTTGTCTCAACTCCTACATGTGGTCCATGCCTAGGTGGGTATATGGGCATCCTTGCAGAAGGGGAGCGCTGCGTATCAACTACGAACAGAAACTTTGTAGGCAGAATGGGACACGTAAAGAGCGAAGTTTATCTTGCATCTCCATATACAGCTGCAGCAAGCGCTGTTATGGGGCACATTGCGACTATGGAGGACTTAAATGGCTGAGGGCAGAGTATTCAAATATGGCGATAATGTCGATACAGATGTAATCATTCCTGCGCGCTACTTAAATACATCAGATGCTCAGGAGCTTAGCACTCATGCTATGGAAGATATCGACAAGAGCTTCAGAGGCAGAGTCAAAGAGGGTGATGTGATTGTTGCGGGCAAGAATTTCGGATGCGGATCGAGCCGAGAGCATGCACCTATTGCACTTAAAGCTTCAGGTGTCAGCTGTGTAATTGCAAAGACTTTTGCCCGCATATTCTACAGAAACAGCATTAATATCGGGCTTCCTATCCTAGAGTGCAAAGAAGCTGCTGAAGAGATTCAGGATGGAGATGAGATCTCTGTTGATTTCTCTACTGGTGTGATTGTCGATAAAACAAGCGGAAAGACATTCAAAGCAGAGCCTTTCCCAGAGTTTATGATGAATATATTCAAAGCAGGTGGCCTTGCTGAGTTTATTAAGGAGAACTATTGATGGAACTTGATATCCTTGTTGTTCCTGGTGATGGAATAGGCCCAGAGATCGTTAATGCAAGTCTTTCTGTTTTGGAAGAAGTCTGTGCTTGCTATGGCCATAAGCTCAATGCAGAGAAAAGATTGATTGGTGGCTGTTCTATTGATGAATATGGCGTTCCTCTTACAGATGAAGTGCTTGAAGCAGTAAAGAGCAAGAAAGCTGTTCTCTTAGGTGCAGTTGGTGGCCCTAAGTGGGATAATGAGCCAGGTCCTAATAGACCAGAGCGTGCGCTCTTAGGCCTCAGAGCAGGACTAGGACTCTTTTGCAATCTGCGCCCTGCAACTATCTATGAAGAGCTTAAAAGCGCTTCACCGCTTAAATCAGAAATATTGAAAAATGGTGTTGATATCCTTGTTGTAAGAGAGCTCACTGGCGGAATCTACTTCGGAAAGAAAGGCAGAGACGGGGATAAGGCATATGATGTCATGTCATATAGCAGCGGAGAGATTGAGCGCATTGCAATCAAGGCTTTTGAAGCTGCTAGAAAGCGCAGAGGCTTAGTTACAGTTGTCGACAAAGCCAATGTACTTGAGTCTTCAAGGCTCTGGCGAGAGGTTACTAAACGAATATCAGAGCGCTATAGCGATGTAGAGCTTCAGTATATGTATGTAGATAATGCAGCCATGCAGCTTGTCAGGAACCCTGGCCAGTTTGACGTGCTTCTTACTGAGAATATGTTTGGCGACATACTCTCAGATGAGGCTTCAATGATTACAGGATCCATTGGCATGCTTCCATCTGCATCTCTCAGAGAAGACAGCGTTGGAATGTATGAGCCTATTCATGGCTCTGCACCAGATATTGCTGGTAAGAATATTGCAAACCCGATTGCGACTATACTCTCATGTGCTATGATGCTTCGCTATTCATTCTCTCTGGAAAGAGAAGCTCTCTCTATCGAGAATGCTGTAAAAGAGGCACTTAAAGACGGAGTGCGCGCAGCAGATATCGCAAAAGACGGAGAGAGAGCATATAGCACAACTGAGGTTGCTAGTGAGATAAAGAGGAGAATAAGATGAGATCAGATTTAATGAAGAAAGGTGCAGATAAAGCTCCACATAGATCGCTTATGAAGGCTCTAGGCTGGACAGATAGAGAGATTGATATGCCAACAATAGGCATTGTCAATTCTTTCAATGAAATCATTCCAGGCCATGTTGAGCTGAGACGCATAGCAGATGCAGTTAAAGCTGGTGTCAGAGAAGCAGGAGGAAACCCTGTTGAATTCCCAGTAATCGGCGTATGCGATGGCATTGCTATGGGACATAAAGGCATGAAGTACTCACTTGCATCCCGTGGCCTTATTGCTGATTCAATTGAGATCATGGCAACAGCTCATCCTTTTGATGCTCTTGTATTCATTCCTAACTGTGACAAGATTGTTCCTGGAATGCTTATGGCAGCTTGCCGCTTGAATCTTCCTTCTATCTTCATCTCTGGAGGCCCAATGCTGGCTGGCCATGTAAAGGGTGGCGATAAGCGTGGCATGTCACTCTCTTCAATGTTTGAAGCAGTTGGAAAGTATGTCGATGGGAAAATGAGCGATGAAGAGTTCTTGGCATGGGAGAACGCAGCATGTCCTAGCTGTGGCTCATGTTCTGGAATGTATACAGCAAACTCTATGAACTGCTTATGCGAAGCACTTGGCATTGCACTTCCAGGCAATGGCACTGTTCCAGCTGTATATTCAGAGCGTGTAAGAATGGCTAAAGAAGCTGGATACAGAATCATGGATCTTCTGAAGAATGATGTTAAGGCCAAAGATATCATAAATGAGGCATCAATCAATAATGCTCTCAAAGTTGATATGGCACTTGGCTGCTCAACAAACACAATGCTCCATCTTCCAGCTATTGCTCATGAAGCTGGCGTCAAGATCGATATCTTCTCAGCCAATGAGATTAGCGCAGTTGTTCCAAACCTCTGCCACTTGGCTCCTGCAGGCAAAGACCACATGGAGGATCTGAACTTAGCTGGTGGCGTATATGCTGTAATGAAGGAGCTTTCAAAGAAGAACCTTCTGAATCTGGATCTTCCAACAGTTACAGGAAAGAGCCTAAAAGAGCTTGTTGAGAGTGCAAAGAACTATGATGAAGAGGTTATCAGACCAATAGATAATCCATATTCACCAACAGGTGGAATCGCAGTGCTCAAAGGCTCTCTTGCTCCTATGGGCTCTGTAGTAAAGCGCAGTGCAGTAGCTCCTGAGATGCTTGTTCATACAGGTCCTGCCCGTGTTTTCAATAGCGAAGAGGAGTGCATAAATGCAATCTTCGGACGCAAGATCAAAAAAGGAGATGTAGTTGTAATCAGATATGAAGGACCTAAGGGTGGTCCTGGCATGAGAGAGATGCTCTCTCCAACTTCTGCTATAGCAGGAATGGGCTTAGACAAAGATGTTGCGCTCATAACAGATGGACGCTTCTCTGGCGCAACGAGAGGCGCATCTATTGGCCATGTATGCCCAGAAGCTGCTCAGGGAGGTCCAATAGGACTTGTAGAAGAGGGGGATCTGATCTCTATCGATATTCCTAATGGAAAGATAGATCTGCTGGTATCTGATGAAGTTCTTAGCGAGAGAAAGAAAAACTACAAAGAACCTGAGTGCCCTATCAAGAGCGGCTACTTGCTGAAGTACAGCAAGCATGTTACAAGTGCAGCTGAGGGTGCAATCGTTAAGGAGGAATAGAATGGTAAAGAATGGTGCAGAAATAATAGTTGAATGCCTGATTGAAGAGGGCGTTGAGAATGTTTTTGGCTATCCTGGTGGTCAGGTAATTCCTCTCTATGATGCTTTATATCTGAATAGAGGCAGAATCCGCCATATACTTACTGCTCATGAGCAGGGCGCAAGCCATGCCGCAGATGGATATGCTCGTTCTACTGGCAAAGTAGGCGTATGCATAGCGACATCAGGCCCAGGTGCAACTAACCTTGTAACTGGCATCGCAACTGCATATATGGATAGTGTTCCGCTTGTTGCTATCACAGGCAACGTTCCTGTAACACTTCTTGGAAAAGATTCTTTCCAGGAGGTAGATATCACAGGTGTGACTATTCCTATTACAAAGCATAACTTCATCGTTAAGGATATAAGTGAGCTTGCTCCTACTATGCGTGAGGCTTTCCGCATTGCAAAAGAGGGCAGACCAGGCCCTGTGCTTGTAGATGTTCCTAAGAATGTTCAGACAGAATCCATTGAGTTCGAGCCAATAAGAATTGAAGAGAAGAAAGCTCCTCAAAGCCGCTTGAGAGAGCGTGATATCGAGAAAGCTATAGAGCTGATCAAGCGCTCTGAAAAGCCAATGATCTACGTTGGCGGAGGCGTAATAAGAGGCGACGCAGCAAAGCTCGTAAATGATTTTGCTTATCATATCGATAGCCCTATCGGTTCATCTTTGATGGGCCTTGGCACAATGAGAAGCGATGATGATCACTTTACAGGTATGATTGGAATGCATGGAACCAGACTTTCAAATGTAACAATCAACAGCTGTGACCTTCTTATCACTATCGGCGCACGTTTCTCTGACCGTGTTATCTCAAAGTCTTCTACATTTGCATCCAAGGCAGATATCATCCAGATCGATGTAGACCCAGCTGAAGTCAATAAGAACATCAGAACAGATGTTCATTTGATTGAAGATGTGTCTGTAGTACTTGAAACTCTTATAGCTAAGCTTCCTAAGCTTCTTCATAAAGCATGGATGGATAAAGTTGCTGAGAGACGTAAGAGATTCCCTCTTAAGGTCTCAACAGAAGCTCAGCGCCCTAAAGAGGTTATTGAAGCTCTTGAGCGTGTTCTTCCAGAGAATCATATTGTCACAACAGAGGTTGGTCAGAACCAGATGTGGGCTGCTCAGTTTCTAAAAGAAATCAAGCCAAGACGTTTCTTGACTAGCGGCGGACTTGGTACTATGGGCTATGGCACAGGTGCTGCAATTGGTGCACAGATAGCATTCCCTGGCTATAGAGTTGTCAATATCGCAGGAGATGGATCTTTCAGAATGAACTGCAATGAGCTTGCAACTATAGCTCGCTACAATCTTCCTGTAATCATCCTGATTCTCAATAACCACGCACTAGGCATGGTAAGACAGTGGCAGACTCTCTTTTATGAGAAGCACTACTCAGAGACTACTCTCGACACTCCTCTCGATTGGGTCAAGCTTGCTGAAGCATATGGAATAAATGGAATGAGAATCGGAGTTGAAGACGATGCAGAGGCGAAGCTTAAAGAGGCTGTTGCACTCAATGCGCCTATAGTAATCGATGTTGAAGTTCCTATTGATGATAAAGTACTTCCAATGGTTGCTCCAGGAGCATCAATATCAGATATGGTCGGTTTCATAGATAACGAAAAGAATTGAATTATAGCCTCTTCGGAGGCTATAACTTAATCTTTATATGAGATAGACTGATTCACATGAAAAAGCATTTGGGGGCAATACTTTTCATCTTCATTGCACTATCTCTATCTCTTTCTGCTGCTTCATGGAGTATTGAAGCCGGGACAGGGTATCGCGCTTCTGCTACTATGAAGCCTAATCAGCTGAGATTCTTTGATTTGGGTTTTTCTTATGATGGTTTTTCTCTATATGCGAGAAACCACGCTTTTAATACATTTGACATAACAGCTGAATATGAGCTTAAAGCAAAGAAATTCATATTGAATAGATTCATTGGACACACAAGATATATTCTCGAAGAGGGTGGGTATTCAGATCTTAGCTATGAGTTTGGGCTTATCTATGATTCAAAGCACTTTCTGCTCTCTGCTGCTTTAGGCTTACGAGGAGCTGTCTCATACTCAGAGTACTCAGATTTGCTTTTATATGGAGTATCTCCTTTGATAACTGTCAAAACTGGGCTAAAGAGCAAGTATGTAGCATTGACAGCCTTTGGTGATATGGCATCGCGCTATGAGAATAACTGGAAAGCACTTGCACTATTTGGTGCATCAATAGAATTATTCATAAATGAGCATAGCTCGTTGCTCATTGATGCATACTCAGAAGCTTCAGAGTATTTGATGGATCCATATTATATGCCATATGCATCAGCACTTCGTCTGGCATATAAGTATAGAGGTATATGATGAGAAGATTAGCATTAGTCGCATTTGTATTGATGTATCTCATATCATGCCGTTTGGAGATGCTGCCTCTATCAGAATTCAACTCTAATCCATTTACATCAAAGAAAACACTCAGTGATGTAGTGAATCCTGATACTATCGAATTCTCAGCAATCACAGATGTGCATCTAGGCCGCAGAAACAGCGGAATTAGCTGGTTTTCAGATAACTACTTTGATTTCCTATCAACTAAATCTTATCCATTCTTAATACAGTTAGGCGATTTCTCTGATAATGGAGTCATAGGCAAAGAAGAGCTTGATTTCATCAATAAAGCAAAAGCAGCATCCCGAACATCACATTTCATAAGCGTTATGGGAAACCATGACAGGCATAATGTCTCGCCGCTTTGGAATAATGATCCTGAATTTCAGATAGCTGAGCGCTATAGCTATGGAAAGTGCTTAGACGGACGCGATATGCTATCAATTTATAAGCTTGATAACTCTAAACGCACAATCGGAAGTATTCAATTTCAATACTTAGAAGAGGCGTTGAAGAGCGATAACTCACGCTACAAAATTATCATAGCTCATGAGATAGTCGCATCTGGCGGCAACTTTGATATGTCTCTTATACTATTCGGCCTTAATGTGGAAGATCAGCTGAAGCTATATAAGCTTATGTATAAGTACAAAGTTGGCTTGATTCTATCAGGGCATCATCATATAGGGAATATTGAATACCATTTTGATGAAAAGCATGGGGAATTCAATCTTGCTGCATTCCATCAGCGAAAGACAAAGCCATTTGAATATGAATCTGAGGGATATTTCTATGATATCTCTTTAGATACAGATAGCGGTAAACTTACAATCACTCCATACCTTGCTGAAACCAAAGAAAAGAAGTCTCCATTTACATTCAATCTTATAGCTAATGATTAAGGTTTATTGAAAATTAAGGTAGCATTGTACGATTTTTTTCAAAATTTCCATATAATGGTTTATACTATTGAAAAATAAGGTAGCATATTACAGATATTTTCAATATGAGGCGTGCTATGGAAATAAAAAGAGATATTTATTTAGAGAAAATCATTAACAGAATGCACAATGGTATGATTAAGGTCGTCACTGGAATCAGACGCTCTGGAAAGTCCTATTTGCTATTTACATTATTCAGGAATTATCTCAAGACTCAAGGAGTTCAAGATGATCACATAATCTCAATAGAATTAGATATCCTAGAGAATGCAAAATACAGAAAACCATATGTGATCCTCGAATACATAAAAAAGCAGATTAAAGATGATGGCAGTTATTATATCTTTTTGGACGAAGTACAATTGCTTGAAGATTTTGAGAGTGTATTGAACTCTTTGCTGCATATAAGCAATGCCGATGTCTATGTCACTGGAAGCAATTCTAAATTTCTTTCAAAGGATGTAATCACAGAATTCCGTGGCAGAGGTGATGAAATACACATTTATCCTCTGAGCTTTTCTGAGTTCATGTCTGTTTATGATGGTGATAGATATGAAGGATGGAGTAGTTATATGAACTATGGAGGACTTCCTCTGACAATATCCATGAAAAGCGATGAGCAGAAGATGTCATACCTATCACGACTCTTCGAAGAAACTTATATTAAAGATATCATTGAAAGAAACCATATTGAAAGAATCCAGGAGCTTAATGATCTCATTAATGTCATTGCATCAGGAATTGGATCTTTGACAAATCCTTCAAGGATTGAAGCAACATTCAAAAGTGAAATTAAATCAGATATCAGTCAGAATACAATTAGAAGCTATATCGAATACTTGAAAGATGCTTTCATAATAAGCGAAGCAAATCGATATGATGTCAAAGGCCGAAAATACATTGGAACTCCAATGAAATACTATTTTGAGGATGTGGGGCTTAGAAATGCAAGGCTTGGTTTCAGACAGATTGAAGAAACTCATTTGATGGAAAACATCATCTACAATGAGCTTAGACTAAGAGGGTTTCAAGTCGATGTTGGTGTTGTTCTGAAAAACAGAAGAATAAAAGAAGATGTACAGGAGAAAAAGCAACTAGAAGTAGACTTTGTCGCAAACAAAGGGAGTAAACGTTATTATATCCAATCAGCATTCAGTTTGTATGACGATGAAAAAAGAGATAAAGAGAAGGCCTCGCTAATTAATATTGGAGATTCATTTAAAAAGATAATCATCGTAAAAGATGTCATACATCCTTGGTACGATGATGATGGGATATTGACTATAGGTTTATTTGACTTCCTCTTGAACAAAAATATTATTGACTATTAGAGATGAAAAATGCAGCCGTATTATGGGCTGCATTTCTCTGAAATAATATCTCTTATTTCTCTTTCCAAGCTGTGCCATAGAAGGATGCTAGGTATAGTTCCTTGATCTGGCTGATCAGTGGATAGCGTGGGTTAGAGCCTGTGCACTGGTCGTCGAATGCTTTTACTGAAAGCTCGTCAACAACTGCTAAGAACTCTGCTTCATCAACGCCCCATTCCTTGATTGAGGAAGGAATGTTGAGTTCTTTCTTCAATAGCTCGATGCCATTGATAAGTGCTTCAACTTTTTCTTCCATAGACATCTTAGCTGTTGTAACAACATAAGATGTGTTCTTCTGGTCATTTACAGCCATTGAAATGTAATCTGCAGCTCTTGCGTATCTGGAGATTACTGATGGGAACTCGTACTGTGGGAATGCTGCCTGCTTTGTTGGGTTATCATTAGCGTTGAATCTGATGATATTTGTAAGAAGCAGAGCGTTAGCCATTCCATGGGGTACGTGGAACTGTGCACCAAGCTTATGAGCCATTGAGTGGCAAAGGCCTAAGAATGCGTTAGAGAATGCCATACCAGCCATTGTTGATGCATTGTGTACTTTCTCTCTTGCTTTCTTGTTTGTTCCATCTGCATATGCCTGTGGAAGGTACTTGAAGATGAGTCTAGCAGCTTCAAGAGACAATGAGTTTGTATAATCTGTAGACATTGAAGATACAAGTGCCTCAAGTGCATGTGTAAGTACATCAACACCACAAGATGCTGTAAGACCCTTAGGCTGACCCATAGCAAGCTCAGAATCAACGATAGCCATGCTTGGAGTAAGTGCATAGTCTGCAATAGCCCACTTCATGCCTGTCTTCTCATCTGTGATGATTGCAAATGGAGTAACTTCAGAACCTGTTCCAGATGTAGTAGGGATACATACAAGCTGAGCTTTCTTGCCCATATTAGGGAATGCATAAACTCTCTTTCTGATATCCATGAATCTTAGAGCAAGACCTTCGAACTTTACTTCTGGGTGCTCATATAGAAGCCATAGAATCTTTGCTGCATCCATTGGAGAACCACCACCAACTGCGATGATTACATCTGGGTTGTAAGCGTTTACAAGCTGCATAGCTGTGTTGATTGTTCCAAGTGTTGGATCTGGCTTAACCTGATGGAATACTTCAGTCTCGATGCCAATATGCTGGAGTGTATCTGTGATTCTATCAATCATGCCAGAGTTGAAAAGGAAGCTATCTGTAACGATGAATGCTCTCTTCTTTCCTTCGAGCTCCTGAAGAGCTACTGGCAGACAGCCGTACTTGAAGTAAATCTTAGGTGGAAGCTTAAACCAGAGCATGTTCTCTCTCCTTTCTGCAATAGTCTTAACGTTTAATAGGTGCTTAGGTCCAACGTTCTCAGAGATTGAGTTGTTGCCCCAGCTTCCGCATCCAAGTGTGAGAGATGGTTCTAGACGGAAGTTGTAGATGTCGCCGATAGCGCCCTGGCTTGCTGGCATGTTGATAAGTACACGGCTTGTCTTTACAGCCTTGCCAAAGCTATCTACTTTATCCTGCTCAAGTTCGTTGCAATAGAGTACTGATGTATGTCCAAAGCCGCCCATAGCGATAAGCTTAGCTGCCATAGCAGCACCTTCGCCGAAGTTATCACAGCTGTACATGCCTAGTACTGGAGATAGCTTCTCATGAGCAAATGGCTCATCAACTGCGATGTCCTTAACTTCTCCGATAAGAACCTTTGTGTTCTTTGGAACTTCAAAGCCTGCAATCTGAGCGATTGTATAAGCATTCTGTCCAACAATCTTAGGGTTAACAGTTCCTCTCTTTGGATCGAGAATGATAGGTGAGAGCTTAGACATCTCATCTTTTGTCAAGAAGTGTGCGCCTTCTTCCTTCAAGAGCTTCTTTACTTCGCTATATACATCTTTATGTGCGATGATTGTCTGCTCTGATGCACATACTACACCGTTATCGAATGTCTTAGACATCAGGATTGATGCTACAGCCATCTTGAGGTTAGCTGACTTATCGATAAGTGCTGGAGTGTTGCCTGCGCCTACGCCGATAGCTGGCTTACCTGAAGAGTATGCTGACTTAACCATTGCAGGACCACCTGTTGCAAGAATCAGGTTGATGTTAGGATTCTTCATCAGATAATCTGTCTTCTCCATTGATGGCTCACTGATCCAGCCAATGATGTCTTCTGGAGCGCCTGCTTTAACAGCTGCTTCAAGAACGATTCTAGCTGCATCGCATGTGCACTTCTTTGCTCTTGGATGTGGAGAGAAGATAATTGCGTTTCTTGTCTTAAGTGCAATAAGAGACTTGAATATTGCTGTGCTTGTTGGGTTAGTTGTTGGGATGATACCACAGATTACGCCCTTTGGCTCTGCAATCTTCTTGTAGCCAAAGCCTGGGTCTGACTCGATGATATCACAAGTTTTCTCGTCTTTATATTTGTTGTAGATATATTCAGCTGCGAAGTGGTTCTTGATTACCTTATCTTCGATAATGCCCATGCCTGTCTCTTCTACAGCATCCTGAGCTAGTGGAATTCTTGCGTTGTTAGCTGCTATAGCTGCTGCTCTGAAAATCTCATCTACCTTTTCCTGAGGGTAGTTTGCATAGATAAGCTGTGCACGCTTTACCCTGTCAATCAATTCCTGAAGCTCTAGCTGTCCAGGAAAGAGTTCGTTTGCTTCTGCCATTATTAGCTCCTTATTTATCGATAAAAATATATTTAAAACATACATAGAGTGTCAAGTAGAACTTGATATATTTTTATCGTTTTATTGCTATTTAGTAGCAAAAACATTATAACACATTATCTAGAAAAGAAATAAAAATATAAAAATGATGAAATTGAAATCAGAACCAAAACTACAGTGAAGCACTTGATAAGTAATGTGTTGTTGTTCTTTTTCTCGCTTCTTTCGCTTTCAAGAAAATCAAGAGACAGCAGCTCATTTACTCTATCTCTGAGTTTGCCGCTTGTCTTCTTGAATGAAGAGAGCAGTGCATAGAAGTATTCAACTACTAGAGTTATTGTTTTGCCTTTGAATCTTATTTCAGTTATGTAGCTTTGTGATAGTGCGACAGAGGAAGTTAGGTGCAGCGCTTTGATCATTGCACTTTTCAATGCTTCATCTGTGAGCCTTATATTTCCAATTGAAAATAGTACTTTTCCTTCTGGTGTGAATAGAGCAGAGAGTGCCATGAAGAATATTATTGAGATATATGGAGCTATTCTTATCTTTCTTAGAGAGAGCTTTTGCATGATAAGTGTCAAAGCAAATACAGCAAGAGCTGAATAAATATCTTTAGTCAGGAATATCGATATTGCGCCAATTGTCAAATATGTTGCGCTATTGTTGCTCTCATCATCTTTTTTTCCATTCTGATTTAGAGATGGCGTTTTCTCTATATTTATAGCAAGTGCTATGTAAGCAGTTGCTATAGACGCAAAGAGCGAGACTATAAGCATCAATGGCATATAGTTCCAGACTCCTCGGCCTATATACAGAGATGCGAGGGAAAGCTGTATAAGCGATGAGCACTCAGCGCCAATGAGCGAAACGCCATATAGTGATATATGATCATTAGCTGCTTTCTTTACCCATCTCATAATCAGCGCAGAGCCAAGTGACTGCATAAGCGATATTGCCAGGAAAGGGGAGAACAGCGTTCCTGAAATATATGATGATGCTACTGCTTTTAAGAGAATCAGCTCTATGAAGCTTTTTGCAGGGAGTGAAAGGGAGAGCATTATAGGAATGTTTGCTAGTCCCAGCTTGAAAAACGGCAGTGGCTTTGGGATAAAGAGCTCAAGCGCAGAAAAGAGGAGAGAAAGAGACGCAAGATATGCAACGCGTTTTTCAGAATGCTGCTTCGTCGACATCATTATCTCCTATATTTGCAATGACTCTGTTTGGAAGGCATATTATAGTATTCCCATAACCAGAAGAGATGCAGCTTTTATTAGGGCAAGGGGAAGAGAGCATGCGTGCTTTGCCATCTTTGATCTCTATCTTGCTTATTCCTATGCTTCCTTTAACGCTGTAGATGCCATCTTTATCGAGTGGAAACTCATAACGTACACCATCTGCATCGACAATCAGATAGTCGCCGCTTCTGTTTATCAGCTTTAGTGACAGAAATATCATCAGAAGCGTTAAAAAGAGTATTAGGATATCTAAAGCTTTAAGCTCTTTCAGCATTCCTTGAGTATATCAGAACTCTTTTCGAAAGTGTAGTTTCGGTGTATTTAATGCGCTTTCTCTTGTTTTATTTTCACTTAGAAGTGAAACTAAGTTCATGAAGCTTATATATGTAGTTGAAGACCATGAAGTAATTCGAAATGGTGTTGTTCAGTATCTATCACTTTCTGGCTATGAAGCAGAAGGTTACAAATGCTTAAAAGATGCAAGAGAGGGCTTTAGCAAAAAAGAGCCTAATCTGCTTATACAGGATGTAATGCTTCCAGATGGTGATGGCTTTTCTTTTGTTAAGGAAATGAAGGCAAAGAACAGCAATCTGCCTGTAGTATTCCTCACTGCAAGAATAGATGAATCAGATAGAATCCTGGGCTTCGAGCTTGGAGCAGATGACTATATTGTAAAGCCATTCAGCCCTAAAGAGCTTGTGCTGAGAATCCAGGCACTGTTTCGAAGACTCGACAATAAAGATGATAGCGCTAAGAGCAAAGTTTATAAGTATAAGGAAGGGGATGCAGAGCTTATAATAGATGATGACATACATCGTCTGACAATCAATGGCGAAGAGATCAATCTGACAGCTGCTGAGTGGCGTATTGTCTTTTATCTGGTATCCAATGCTCCGAATCTTATTACCAGAGCCCAGATTCTTGAAGAGTGCTTCGATTACTCTTTTGAAAGCTATGAGCGTGTAGTCGACACTCATATAAAGAATATCAGAACTAAGCTGAAGCCTGGCGAGTGGATTGAGACTGTGCGTGGCTATGGCTATAGATTTGCAGGAAAGGCTGAATAATGCGAAAACAGTTCTTCAGGTTATTTCTATCGATTGTCCTGATTATAATTGCTGTGCTTCTGACACAGGTTTTTCTGCTTATGGCTATCAATGTCAAAATCAAGAGCGTCTGGGCAAATGAAGTGATGAATGAATTTGCTGACTCTATAGAGAAATCGATTTATTCATTCAAATCAAGCTCATCTGATAGTGTCCTTAATCTGATGGTTCAGAGCAGTTCTGAAAGAATATCTGGCCTTATTATCAGAGATGCAAATGGCGATGTTGCATTGACGCTGGGCTTCAATTCGCGTGGCATTCCTGTGCCTCAGCTTACATCATCAACAAATATCAACAGCTACTATACTGCACATAATAATACTGGCAGATTCAAAGCAAGCGTCGAGTCTGAGAACTCTACTGTTACGTATTCATTTGATTCTCCAAAGTATGAGATAGCACTCTCAACTGTTGGAGCAGGAGATAGCAAGATAGTTACAGATATCGAGTTCAATAAGCTTTCAAATAGCAGAAAGACCCAGCTCGTTGTTTATCCGTCAACAATCAAGAAGGCTGATGTTGCTGGTTCTGTACTTATTTCTATGAATGGCGAGCCTAGTGCATATATCGATGTCATTGCTTATAACCTCGATTATTATAATCCGACTAAGTTCGTAGTCTATAACCTTCTCAAAGGCTTCTCATGCACTATTCCTGTCGCAATTCTCATATCAATACTACTTGCATATTATGTATCAAAGCGTAATGAGCGTGTTGTAAGAGATATTCAGAAAGCGCTTGATGAATTATCTGAAGGACAGTATAACGTATCACTTCCTGCAACAAAGATTGAAGAATATGAAGATATCACAAAATCAATCTATAAGCTTGCTAAAGACCTTAAGCGCCATGGAGAGTCCAGAAAGGAGTGGATCAAGAATATTTCTCATGATCTCAATACACCAGTAACAAGCATGAATCTGCTCTTGAATGGTGCAGTAGATGGAATATTCCCTATCAATGATACGCTTATCAGCGCAATAAAGAGTGAGAATGATACGCTGAAATCAAGGATATCAAGCGTTACATATTACTCATATCTTTTAAGTCCAGATGCTAAATGCGAGAAGACTCAGATAGAGCTTATAAATGCAGCTGATGAAGTGCTTCAAAGCGGCGGCTACAATATCAAGCTTGAGTTCCCTCCAGAGCTTACGCTCAGCGCAGACCCTGCACTTCTTTCACGTGCGCTTTTAGAGATAGTCAAGAATGCTGTCTCATATAAGAGTGATGATAGTTCTCCGCTTTTCAAAGCAGAGCAGACTCCAGATAAGACAATCATCACAGTAGAGAACCATGGAACACTTCCAGATCCTCTGCCTCAGTTCTTCGAGCCTTGGGCTAGAGGTGACCAGTCAAGAACAGGTGAAGGTGGATCAGGTCTTGGACTCTCTATTGTCTACCAGATTATGGAGCTCCATGGTGGTACTGTATCTATTAAGGAAAATGATGGAGGCGTCAAAGTTACGCTTGAGTTCCCAGCCTCTTAATGACTTTGTCACTCCAGAGTTCTCTGAGCTCTATCTCTCCATCTAGCCACATTGCGTAGCCTTTTGCGCTGCCATTCTTTGGAATAGATGTTGAGCCTGGATTTAGATAGATAATTCCATCATCTCTCTTTTCAAGTACTGGAATATGAGTATGGCCTTGCATGAATACGTCAATAGACTCCGGATGCTTATCCATAGAGTATATGTGGCCATGAGTCATGAAGATCTTCTTATTATCTGCAAAGACTATTGCGCTTTCAGAGAGTACTGAAAAGGGCAGTACCATCTGATCTACTTCAGCTTCGCAGTTTCCACGTACAGATACTATGTAAGATTTCATCTCTTTAAGTATCTCAATGACCTTCTTAGGCTGATACCCCTCTGGAAGGTCATTTCTAGGCCCATGGTATAGAAGGTCTCCTAAGAGAAGCACTAAATCAGGTTTTTCTCTTAAGAATATCTCATATAATCTCTCAGCATCTGTTGCTGATCCGTGTATATCTGATGCAATCAAAAGTTTCATAAGAAAATATTATTGATATGAATAGTGTTGTGCTAGCTGAAAAATTCACAAAAAGTACAATTTATCGTTATAAAGGCAATATATTTCTTTAGTAGAGTATAGATAGCAAACGAGAAGTAGTTTTTTTCATATCTCCCTTTTTGTAGCCTATCCTTAACCTCCTTGGGATAGGCTACTTTCATAACTTCACAAACTCTTCACATTGCCTGTATTTTTTCAACAAATATTATGGGTATCATTAAATCATAAAAGCGAAAGCTAATAGATTTTTATTTTTTTCCCCCTTTATTTGAGATGGCCTAGGATTCTTCTTAGACCATCTTTTTTGCAAAGTGTTAAGCTATTTCAGCTTAAATCCAAGGTTTTCTATGATATTCAGAAGCTTTTGATTGTTTTTGAGCCCATCAGGGATATTAAGCTTTCCATCTTTTGCTTTCTCATATTCAATTCCAGCCTCTTCAAGAGCCTTCATTACTTCTTCTTCATCCTTTTGAGTCTTCATTTCCTTGATTGAATATATAGTTGCCATAGTTTTCTCCTGTTAATGAGAATAACATAAAAGCTGCTTTTCTTCCCAGGTGTATGAAAAAAAAGATAATCCATCTTGTATAAGTTTCACTTTTCAAGTATATTTTCGGTACACTAGGGCGGTTAACTCAGCGGGAGAGTGTCACGTTGACATCGTGGAAGTCGCCAGTTCAATCCTGGCATCGCCCATCAAGCATCTTTGGCAAATAGTTGAAGGTGCCTTTTTTTTACGCTAATAGAACCGTTTTCTCACTTTCAGATGTTATTGGCAAGAATGCCGAACTATGGATTACATGCCAAAAGATTCAGAGCTAAATATTGAGCCCTGGTACCAATTGAAAAATTCTGTAGACATCAGTTGTCGGAGAAAAATCCGCAGTGTGAGGCTCATAGACCTTTTTTATTGCACGCTTTTCAAGTTGTTCTGCATTCCTTATTGCAGTATTGGTTTTATTCTTTATTAGAGGATATATTGCCTCCATGGATTTGTTGTATCCTTTAATCACAATCATGCACCATTTTACCGATATGTTTAAGCCTCAGTCTTCTCCATATAGACATCAATCGGCTTGAA
>CAKQJZ010000005.1 GCA_934247875.1 uncultured Spirochaetales bacterium | reverse complement strand
TTCTTGCGCGGAAACCGAACTTTCTAGTTCTCTTCATCTTACTTGGCTGGTAAGTTCTCTTGCCTTTGTAACTCATGGTATTTCTCCAATTTTCGCTATAATTAGCTATAATTCAACATTAAAAAAGACGCTAGCGTCAGTTACAGAAGTCTACCAACTCTCAATAGTGTGGTCAAGTCCTTTTTGTTAAGGCTAATGATTTTATTTTATACTCTGGAAACTTTTCTTGGTATTTTTTGAGGATTTTTGACTTTTCATTCATCAATAATCCCTTAGCACTAAAAGATGATGACTCTACATATAGCGTACCATTTTTAAAAGAATGAAGTCTTGTCACTGCCGCTAGAGATGGACCTGCAAAAATCGGCCATGCTTTATATAATTCATGATAACTTGGGCCAATATCTTTTATATATTTTTCAATTTCTTCAGAGAGTGTCTTCACTTCTATCTTCATTTATAAACTCTCCTTTCTCTACTTTATAGTAAAGTGCAGCTTTTTTATTTTCAAAATACCTTTCAAATGGAAGAAAAGTATAAAATGCCTGTGAATAATTATTGAGATATGATATTACCTTTCCTCTTTTTTCTGGATCAAGCTCCAATAAAACATCATCAACAAGCAGAATAGGCTTTTTGCCACTCTTTTTATAGAAATACTTTGCCTCAGATATTCTCATAATCAAAGAGCAAAGCCTTAACTGTCCAGTAGAACCCAAAGAAGAGAAAGGCCCACTTTGGCACATAATCATGAATCTATCTCTATGTATGCCAGATGAAGTAGTTGAGAGCTTAAAATCTCTATCTATAGTGCGCTCTAATTCAGATACGATGTCAGCTAGAGAATCAAAAGCCCAAGAAGGGCGATAAGAGATATATAATTCATACTCTGTCTGAGAAATATCACTGAAAATAGCTGGAAATATCTTATTGAACTCATCCACAGCTTCACGTCTTTCTTTCATCAGCTCCAAACCATAGAAAGCCAAACGCTCATTGTACAGCGCTACTAACTCCCCATCTTCACACTTTATAGCTGCATTGCGCTGTGAGAGTATTCGTCTGTAGTTTCTTAGGTTGTCGAAATATAGAGGAGAATAGAGACTCATCATCTGATCAAAGAACTTTCTTCTCATCTCAGGCTCACCTTTAATGAACTCTATGTCTTCATGAGAGAAAACAATGCAAGGAAAGCGATATATAAGCTCTTTTCTGTCTTTTATCTCTTTATCATCTATATATATATGTCTTTTATTATCTTTATAGATTAGCTTGATTTCTTCTTTTTCTTTATCTTGGAAGATACCTGATACAGAAAAAGCATTGCTTCCAAGCTTTACACACTCTTTTAAGTTCACTGTTCTGAATGAACTTCCATAGCAAAGCATGTAGATAGCTTCAAGCAGATTGGTTTTTCCCTGGCCATTGATGCCAGTAAGA
Organism: uncultured Spirochaetales bacterium; assembly: GCA_934247875.1. Taxonomy (GTDB): domain Bacteria; phylum Spirochaetota; class Spirochaetia; order Sphaerochaetales; family Sphaerochaetaceae; genus Ornithospirochaeta. Next base: position 45,141 of record CAKQJZ010000005.1, on the reverse strand, counting down.
ACAATATCCTCTGAATCAACAGAAAGAGATGCAGAGGATATATTTCTGAAATTGTTTAATTCAAGCTTTAAGAATCTCATCCCTGCATTGGCATTAAGACAAATAGATAATCTTTCTCTGGTTCAGGGAAGATAGCCATAGCAGATGAAGTATTATTGAATGAAATCTTGAAGAATTCACAATCAATCTTCTTTATAGGAGTGGATAGCAAGTTGTAGTTGAATGATATCTTAGCTTCAGGTCCATTGTATTCACATGGAATAATCTGCTTAGAATCACCAAAATCAGCATTTTCACTTGAAAGCATAACGCCATCTGTATTCATATCGATGAATATTTTCTTTGATTTTGTCTCAACAAGAACAGAGATAAGGTTGATTGCTTTTTCCATATCTTCTCTCTTCATCTTGCACTCATACTCAAAACTCTTTGGAATTACTCTATCATAGTTAGGATAATTAGCACTTATCAGAGATGAATAGATTATTCTGCTTCCTACTTGTGCATAGATATCATCAGATGTAACAGCCATAGAGAATACACCTTCATCTGAGAGTAGATTCTTTAGTTGTGCTAAGAACCTTGTAGGGATAATAGCACCAGGAAAATCTGGAATAGTCTGCTCAAATTGCTTAGCGCAATAAGCTAGTCTTCTTCCATCTGTTGCTACTAAAACAAGCTTATCTTCTTTTTTCTCCATATAAACACCAGTTAAGAATATTCTGGTTGTTTCATCACTTACAGCAAAAGAAGTCTTATCAATCATATCAGAGTATTCTTTCTGAGTAAGAGAGAAGAAATCTGTCTCGGGAATAGGCAAAAGCTGTGGATACTTTGAAGCATCTGTAGTTTTTATGTTTACATTTATGTTGTTAGAAGCATCAACAGGTCTGATTGTAAGCTTGTTGTTCTCAGAGGAGAATTCAAGATCTACATCAGGTATGTTTTTAAGTACTGCAACAAGCTTATCACAGAAGACTGTAGTAGAACCTGGAACTACTGTCTGAACAGGAACTGTAGATATAAAACCAAGTTTTCCATCTGTAGCCTTAATAGTAAGAGTATCATTGTTGTTTTCAAATAGAACATTTGAAGAAATGGATAGTGAGTTTCTTGCTGAAGAGAAGTTAGTAGCAAGCTCAATTTCTGGTTTGATTAAACTGCAAGCTATAATGAATTTCATAAAAAGTCCGGTCCTTCTATTATCTTTATTATATTAGCATAATATTTAGTTAGTAGTATTAATAGTCATCGGAAAAATGTTAAAAACTGAGTTAATTAATTGCATTATATGTTTTTACTGTTCTTAATAATTTGTTAAATAATCATTCATTTTTCAACATTGACTATTTTAAACTTTAAAAATTTAACTAACAAATATTTTTTTTAACAATTCTTCCGCTTTTTCACCATGTTTTTCCACATTTGATTGTGAAAAAATTAATTCCTATTATCTAGAGTATTTTTAATCTCGTTTACAGCTGTTTTTATAGAGTCGTCGACATCGATATTTGATGCGATGATATTATAAGAATAGCGTATTGAAGTATGGTCTCTATCTATATATGCACCTATATCTGTCTGAGTGAAATCACCATACTCATAAGCAATATATATAGCTATCTTATTGGCATTCTTAACGTTTTTGCCTCTTGAAGAGCCCTTAATTTCTGTTAGAGATATATTGAAGTAGTTAGCAGTAGCTCTGAATATATCATCAATAGTGTAATCCTTATTCTTTATTACAGGATTCACTATTATATTCTTAAGCTGCTCTTTAGCTATCTCAATAGTTGCTGGTTTGCCTATAAGCTTCGAAACTCCGCTTACTGTAATCAAAGCACCCTCTAAGTCTCTGACGTTTGTATTTACGCTCTGGCATATGTAATCAAGAGTGTCATTAGGTATTGATAGATTCAAATCCTTGATCTTCTGTCTAGCGATAGCCATTCTTACTTCATATAGAGGAGGTCTTAAATCTACATTGAATCCTCTTTGAAATCTGGTTCTGAGTCTATCTGTTATATCTGTAAGCTCTGTTATAGGGCGGTCGCATGTGAATACGATCTGCTTATTGTGTTCAAATAGCTCATTGAATGTATGGAATAGCTCTTCTTGTGTTGATTCCTTCTTCATAAGAAAGTGAATATCATCAATCAAAAGAACATCAGCGCCTCTGTATTTCTGCTTGAACTGAGAACTTGTCTTATTGGCAATTGACGCAATGAATTCATTTGTAAAAGCTTCAGCTGTTACATATAAAACATGCTTATTAGGCTCATGCTGATCTACATAGTTTCCGATAGCTTGCAAAAGGTGCGTCTTACCAAGTCCTACGCCGCCATAGATAAGGCAAGGATTATATGAAACTCCAGGGTTCTGCGCTATTACTTTTGCAGCTTGATAAGGCAGTATTGAGTTGTCACCACTGATAAAGTTATCGAAGGTATATTTTGGGTTTAAAGTATCATTTTTTGAAGTTTTTAAGCTCTTAGAGGCTATTTTTACGTCTTTTTTACTATCCTTCTTAGCACCACTTGAAGCTGTTGTTTTTCTCTCATTATCAACAACAAATTCTACTGTATATTCAGTACCGCTTTTCTCTGAAATAGTGTTCTCAATAGTCTTCTTATGCTCTTTGATATTATCGAGCATGAACTTCGATGAAATAGATAAAGTAATTACGTTTCCATCTGCCTTTATAGGCACAATGCTATCAAGTGCTCTTCTATGCAAAGCAGGCAGATTATCCTTAAGCTGAGAGACTGTTTCATCCCATATTGATTCTAAATTTTCCATATATGATGACAATATTAATCTACCCTTCAGAACAAAACAAGCGTCTAGGAAAAAATGAATGGAAATCAAAGAAAACTACCAATATTAATTTTTTATATCATAAAAAAATATCAAATCATCAACTCGAGTAAGAATTCTTGCACTAATAGACAAAAAAAGCTATAATAAATACATGCTGTCCTATGAGGATTTAGGGGGACGGCGGTAAATCCAAAAATTAAAGGTAAGGTATGGACGAGAAAGAAATTGTTATCAATTCTCCGACTGTTTTTGATGAAGACATGTCAAAGAGTGATAACCGTACAAAAGAAGAACATGCTGCTGAAATCAAAGCCAGTGAAGGCTACGATACAGTTACTGTTCTTGAAGGTCTAGCACCAGTTAGATTGCGCCCTGGAATGTATATCGGCTCAACTGGTATAGATGGTCTACATCACCTTGTATATGAGGTAGTAGATAACTCTATCGATGAAGCTATGGCAGGGTATTGCAATAGCATTAAAGTAACACTTGAAAACGGTGAGTGGATCGAAGAGCTTGGAATGTTCAGAGAAATCTGCACTATCGAAGATAATGGTCGTGGTATTCCTGTCAACAGAATGCCAGAGCAGGACAATAAGAGTGCACTTGAAATTGCTCTTACACATCTACATGCCGGTGGTAAATTCAATAAAAACGCATATAAGGTCTCAGGTGGTCTTCATGGAGTTGGCGTTTCTTGTGTAAACGCGCTCTCAATCTGGCTTCAGGCCACTGTTCATAGAGCTCCATATATCTACAGAGAGACTTTCAAACGTGGTGTTCCTCAAGGTGATATCGAAGTAATCGGTGAGACAGATAGAACTGGAACTATCATCTCTTTCTCACCGGACCTGAAGAGCGGTGATATTCCTGTAACAGAAGAGAACATCGGTTCTGTTGGTGTAATGGAGAGAAACTCTTTCAGCTATGAGACACTTTCTCAGCGCTTTAGAGAGCTTTCATTCCTCAATAAGGGAATAACAATCATCATCGAAGATAAGCGTGATGAGGCTAATATCAAGAAAGAGACTTTCCATGCTGAAGGTGGTCTTTCAAGCTTTGTTAAGTACCTTAACGAATATAAGACTGTTCTTTTCAACCCTATTGCATTTGAAAGCAATAAGAATGATGTCTCTGTTGAAGTTGCACTCCAGTACAACGATAAATACGATGAGAAGGTCCTCACTTTCGTAAACAACATCAACACAAGAGAAGGTGGTACACACTACTCTGGCTTCAAGAGTGCACTCTCAAGAACTCTTAACAATCAGCTCAAAAAGAGCGTTAAGTATATGAAGAAATATGGCGAGTCACTTGAAGCTTCTGATATTGCTGAAGGTCTGACTGCTATTGTCTCTGTTAAGATTCCTAATCCTCAGTTTGAGGGTCAGACTAAGATGAAGCTTGGTAACTCAAATGTTAAGGGCATTGTTGACTCTTTGGTTTATGAGAATCTCACTAACTACTTTGATGAGTTCCCTGCAGATATCGATAAGCTCCTTGATAAAGTAACTAGCGCTGCTCTTGGTCGTGTTGCTGCTCGTAAAGCCAGAGACAACATCAGAAAGAAGAGCGATGGTGGCGGACTTCCAGGTAAGCTTGCAGATTGCGCAAAGAAAGACCCTGCTGAGTGCGAGGTATTCATCGTCGAGGGTGATTCAGCTGGTGGATCTGCTAAGTCAGGCAGAGATCGTGAGTTCCAGGCTATCCTTCCTCTTTGGGGTAAGATGCTGAACGTTGAAAAAGCTCAAGAAGCTAAAGTTCTCAATAATGATAAGCTTGAACCTGTTATCCAGACTATTGGTGCTGGCATTACCAGATACAATCAGGGTGCAGATTTGGATGATGAGGATGATAGCGAGAATAAGGGCGCAGGAGCTGAAAAAACATTCGATATTGAGAAAGTTCGTTACCATAAGATCATCATTATGGCCGATGCCGATGTCGATGGATCTCATATTAGAACCCTTCTTCTTACATTCTTCTACCGCTATATGAGGCCTATTATCGAGGCTGGCTATGTATACTTTGCAATGCCTCCTCTATATAAGTTCTCTGGTCCTAGAATCACAGAACCTATCTATGCTTATACAGAAGATGAGAGAGCTGAAAGATTCCAGGAAGCTGTAGAGCTTACTAAAGACCCAGCTAAAGTTGAAGTACAGCGCTATAAAGGTCTTGGTGAAATGAACCCAGAGCAGCTTTGGGAGACAACAATGAATCCAAAGACCAGAATGCTTGGCCAAGTTCACTTAAGAGACGCTGAAGAAGCAGATAGAGTATTCTCAATGCTTATGGGTGAAGAAGTAGAGCCAAGACGTGCTTTCATCGAAGAGAATGCTACATATGTTAGCAACCTTGATATCTAGGAGTTAATATGGACGACGAAACTTTCAACGAAAATCAGAATGAAGCTGTTCCAGTTACACATCCTGGAACAATAATCAAATATGATCTGGCTGATCAGATGAAGAAGAGCTACATAGATTATGCTATGTCAGTAATCATCTCTCGTGCTCTTCCTGATGCCAGAGATGGTCTGAAGCCTGTACATAGAAGAATCCTATATAGTATGTGGGATATGGGCATCAGATATAACACATCTAATAAGAAGTGTGCACGTATCGTAGGTGATGTTTTAGGTAAATACCACCCACATGGTGATGCTTCTGTTTATGATGCTCTTGTCAGACTTGCTCAGGATTTCTCACTGCGCTATCCAGTAGTATTCCCTCAAGGTAACTTCGGATCTATCGATGGTGACCCACCAGCTGCAATGAGATACACCGAGGCTAGAATGGCCAAAATCGGTGAAGAGATGATGGCAGATATCGGTAAAGATACTGTCGATTTCATGTCTAACTATGATGAGTCTCTCAAAGAGCCAGTAGTGCTTCCAGCAGCTTTCCCATTCATGATCTGTAACGGATCTTCAGGTATTGCTGTAGGTATGGCAACTAATATGGCACCTCATAACCTTTCAGAGGTCGTTGAGGCCACATGTGCCTTGATTGATAATCCAGAAATAACAATTGCAGAGTTAATGGACATTGTTAAGGGTCCTGACTTTCCTTCTGCTGGTATTATTTGCGGTAAGAAAGGCATTATGGATGCCTTCACAACAGGCAAAGGCAAGATTGTAATACGCTCTCGCTATGAGATTGTAGACGCAGATCCTCATTCACGTGATGAGATGAATAAATCCCATGACGCAATCTACTTCACAGAGCTTCCTTACCAAGTCAACAAAGCAGAGCTTGTAAAGAAGATTGATGACCTGAGAAAAGATGGAGTTATTCCAGGCATTGCTCAGATTAAGGACCTATCTGGAAGAAAAGGTCTTAGAGTTGCTGTATATCTAAAGCAAGGTGCAGTACCAAATATCGTACTCAATATGCTTTTCAATAGAACAGCGCTTCAGTCTAACTTCAATGTATATAACCTCGCCCTCTTAAATGGTGCTCCTAAGCTATTCAATCTTAAAGATATGCTTCAGGTATATATTGACCATAGAGAGAATGTTATTGAAAGAAGAACAAGATTCGATCTGAAGAAAGCTGAAGAAAGAGCACATATCCTTCTTGGTCTTAAGATAGGTCTTGAGAATATCGATGAAGTAATCAGAATAATCAAGGAAAGCGAAGACAATAACATCGCATCTGTAGAGCTTCAGAAGAGCTTCAATCTGACTAAAGTCCAGGCTGACGCTATTATTGATATGAAGCTTGGCCGTCTATCTCACTTAGAAACAGATAAGATCCTCAATGAGCTTGCAGATATCGAGAAGAAGATTGCTGAGTACAAGTACATTCTTGAAGACAGAAGCCACGTGCTTGAAGTTGTTAAGAATGAAATCAGAAAGATTGGCGATATCTACGGTGATGAAAGAAGAACTGAAATCGTTGAGCGTGAGCTTGATGATGCAAGTCCTGAAGATTTCATCAAGAAAGAAGATGTCGTTGTCAGCATTTCACGTAAGGGCTTTGCTAAGCGTCTGTCAACTGAGGAGTATAAAGCTCAGAACAGAGGCGGCAAGGGCACTATCGGCGCTAAGCTTGTAGACGGCGACTTTGTAGATCACCTCTTCACATGCTCATCTCACGATATAATCTTCTTTGTTACTAACTTCGGAAAGGCTTACTACACTAAAGCATTTGAGATTCCAGAGGGTGCTAAGACAACTAAGGGTGCTAATATCAAGAACTTCTTGCAGATTGAGAAAGATGAGAAGGTTACTTCAATCATCTCATTCCCAGAGTTCAAAGAAGATGAGTACCTATTGATGGTAACAAAGTATGGTGTTGCAAAGCGTGTTAAGCTCATGGACTTCGTCAACGCTAAGACACGTGGCGTCAAAGCAATAGTCTTAGACGAAGGCGATACTCTTGTTCAGACTCTCTTTGTTCTTGAATCTGATGATGTGATGATCGTTACCAGAAATGGTAAGGGTCTAAGAACTCCAGTATCTGAAATCAGAACTATGGGCAGAGCTACTCATGGCGTTAGAGGCATTAAGCTCCTCGGATCTGATGAAGTTATAGGACTTGTCAGAGTTGAAGAAGAGAACAGCATCTTGATGATTACAGAGAAAGGACTAGGCAAGAAAGTAAGATTCACAGACTTCATGCCTCATGGCAGAGGAACTATGGGGCAGAACATCTATACTCTCACAAAGGATGATGGCCTTGTTAATGCTATATCTGTTAATGATGATAATGATGTAATCTTCATTACACTCAAAGGTCAGAATCTAAGAGTACACGTAAGAGATATCAATCTTCTTGGAAAAGCAGCTAAGGGCGTAATCGTAGCTCGCTTTAAAAAGAGAGATGATAGAATCAACGCTATGACAATCACAGACTATCAGAGCGAAGAGTCTGAAGAGAGCGATGAAGCAGCAGAAGATGACGCTGTAACTGAAGTTTCTCCAGAGACAACAACAGCTCCAGACGAAAACAGCGAGAACTGATAATATCACTAACCACTTTTCCCCTCGGCATTGTCTGAGGGGATTCTTTTTCACTCAAAACACCTAAAATCCCAATAATTGATTAAATCAAAAATAGATATACATATTGCTGCAAAAAGCACTTAAAAAAGTACTCTATAAAATAGGATACTTTAATATAAAACTCCCAAATGAATATGTTTCTTTAAATAGTAATTTAGGCTAAAAACCTGCATTTGGCGCATTTATTTGAGGTTTTTGGATTCTTTTGGAGTGAATTCACTTTTGAATCAAAAAAACATGAAAGTAACTCTGTCTATTGATTGATTAGCCCTGTTTTTCAGAATTAGAAAGAAAGACATTTAACTTCTTCTTTCATGTTTTTTGTAGTGTCAGAAGATTGAGATAAGTAGTTTAGTTAATTGATTTCAAAAGAGAAATGATTAAACATTACATATCATGTTAAACGGTATCTTTTATCGTTTTGCTTTTTCTTGCTAAGCAAAATCTCAATTCAAGAATAAATACATATTTTCAGCTATGATGAAAAAACAAATATTTTCTAATGGGGAATTTGGTTCAAGTTATTATTATGGATGCTGATTTTTAAGTAACAAATATTACGAGTAATTAATGGATTCAAAATGATGAGGTAGGTATTTCTGGAGATTGTTTCACGTTAAACAATCAATAAAAAGAAGAACAAGAATAAGAATGTTTTACGTGAAACAAAAACAGCTGGACACCTCTGCCCAGCTGCTATTAAGAGACTGAATAAATTACATCTCGATCTGATCGTCGTTGATTACTGTGAGGTCCTGAGAGATTGATTCTCTTAGATATCTCTGTACTCCGTTTGTTAGTGTGAGCTGGCTCATTGGGCAGCCTGCACATGCTCCAACTAGCTTAACATGTACATTATTACCATCTAGTTTTACGAATTCGATATCGCCACCATCGTTCTGAAGAGCTGGGCGAATTGCATTTATAGCTTCAATGACTTTAGCTTCCATTTTATTTCTCCTGTTATTTACAGAATACCCTAGCTTATTTCACGGGTCAACTATCGTGAAAAGAAAGAGAATCTTTTAATGACAAGGTAATAAAAAAACCGTACTATTAAAACCATGAAGGCTCACAAGATAATTTTCTATAATCAGAAGGGAGGCGTTGGTAAGACAACTGCTGCAGTTAATCTTGGTTCTGCACTATCTGAGAGTGGTAGCAGAGTCCTTCTGATTGATTTCGATGCTCAAGGCAATCTAACTGGTGCGGTTAGTGGGGATAATCGTAAACCTAATATCTATCAGGTTGTTACTGGTCAGATTGAAGCTAAGGCTGCAATACAGCCTACGATATTTAATAATCTTTATGTCATTCCAGGTTCTTTGGATATGGCAGGATTGGGGGTTGAGCTGGTAGATCAAGAAGACAGAGAACATTTTCTTGTTAATTCGTTGAGTTCTATTGAGGAAGATTTTGATTACATCCTTCTCGATTGTCCTCCTTCTTTAGGTCTTGAGACTATGAATGCACTTGCTTGGTGTGATTATGTAATCATTCCACTACAATGTGAGTATCTTGCTATGGAAGGTTTGAATCTCATTATGAGAACAATTTCAAATGTAAAGAAGAAATTGAATCCAAGTATTGAGATTCTAGGTATAGTTTTCACTATGTACACTAAACGTGCAAAACTAAACCAGGAGGTTGTTGAGGATATTTCAGAGTTCTTCCCAGAGCTTGTATTTAAAACGATTATTCCTCGTACTGTACGTTTAGCAGAGGCTCCTTCCCATGGTTTACCTATTAACTTTTATGATAATTCCAACAGTGGATCTAAGGCCTTTAAGGAGCTAGCTAAGGAGGTTGTAAGCCGTGTCAACAGATAAAAAACATGGGCTTGGAAAGGGAATGAGTTCCCTGATCAGTGGTTTTGATTATGATGTTCAGGTAGAGAATGTTATTTCAAAGACAGTTCAGCATTCGGATGAGCAAAAGGTTCTATCTCTCGATATCGATGCAATCAGAGCTAATCCTAGCCAGCCTAGAAAATCATTCGATGAAGAGGCTTTGAAAGGGCTATCTGAATCAATTAAAGCACAGGGAATCATACAGCCTATTACAGTCGAAGAGATTGCACCTGGTGTTTATTCTATAGTTGCTGGAGAGCGTAGATACAGAGCTGCTATGATGGCAGGTCTGAAGAAGATACCTGCTGTGCTTGTTAAGCTATCTGATCTCGATAGAGTCGAGATATCTTTGATTGAGAACATCCAGAGAGAAGATCTCAATCCAATTGAAGAAGCAACTTGCTATGGTCTATTGATCAACAAATACAACCTGACTCAAGAACAGGTTGCAGATAAAGTTGGCAAATCCAGAAGCGCAGTTGCAAACAGCATTAGATTGCTCTCTCTCCCAGATAATATCAAAGATGATCTTATCTCAGGTGCTATGACAGCAGGGCATGCAAGAGCGCTGCTTGCACTTAAGAATCCAGGAGATGTTAAGCTCTTAAGAGAGAAGGTTATCCAGGATAATCTCTCTGTAAGAGATGCAGAGAAGCTTGCTGAAGCATATAATCTTGGCCATAAATTAGAGCCTAAGAAAAAGAAAGAAAGCAAGGATCCTGAGATTAAGGAAGTTGAAGAGAAGTTTATATCTGCACTCGGTTCCAGATGCGAGATAAAGGGCTCATTAAAGCGTGGCAAGCTTCAGATAAGATACAGAAGCCAAAGAGATTTAGAGAAGATCTATAAGCTGCTTAGCGATGGTGGTCTTCTATTTGAAGAATAAAAAGGAAATTAAAAATGGATTTATCAAAACTACAAGATGGTATTTATGCATTGATTAAGACTTCAAGAGGAGATATCTTGCTCTCTCTTGAATATAAGAAGTGTCCAATGACAGTATGCAACTTCATTGGCCTTGCAGAAGGAGAACTCAATACAGCACATAAGGGAACTCCTTTCTATGATGGCCTTAAGTTCCATAGAGTCATCAATGACTTCATGATTCAGGGTGGCTGTCCAAAGGGTGACGGAACAGGTGGTCCTGGATACAGATTTCCTGATGAGTTTGACGAGAGTTTGAAGCACACAGGCCCTGGTATTCTATCTATGGCTAATGCAGGCCCTGGCACTAATGGCAGCCAGTTCTTCATCACACATGTAGCTACTCCATGGCTTGATGGAAAGCACACAGTATTCGGCCATGTCGTAGAAGGTCAGGATGTAGTTAACTCTATTAAGCAAGGTGATAAGATCGAAAAGGTTGAAATCATCAGAGTCGGAGAAGATGCTAAGGCTTTCGATTGCTCTGGCGAAGCATTTGCAACACTCGTTGAAAATGTTGAAAAGAGAGAGATGGAGAAGCTTCTTGAAGCTAGAAAGAAGATAGAGAAGGAAATTGAGAATAGATATCCAGATGCTATCAAGACTCCTTCTGGACTAAGATACATCATCAATAAAGAGGGTTCTGGAGATGCATCTCCTAAGTATGGTCAGAAAGTTACTGTCCATTACCAGGGAACTCTTCTAAATGGTAAGATCTTCGATAGCTCTCTTGCTCGTCATGAACCAGCTACATTCAAAGTTGGTCAGGTAATCGAGGGTTGGAACGAAGCACTCCAAACAATGAAGAAGGGAGAGAAGAGAACTCTGATTATCCCACCAGAGCTAGGATATGGTGAGTATGGTTATCCTGGAATCATTCCTCCTAATTCATTTTTGATTTTTGAGGTTGAACTCCTAGATTTCTAATTGTTGTTTAACGTGAAACATTTCTAAAAAGGTGAAGCTTTGAAGGACGCTGGTATTAAATATGTCTGCTCTTCATGTGGGCATGAAGAAGCTAAGTGGATGGGGCGCTGCCCTGAATGCGGTGAGTGGAATACTTTTACAGAAGAAAAGGTAGTTTCTGTAAAATCTGCTAAAGACAATAAGCCAATTATGGATAGCATGGTCCGTAAGCTTTCAGAGGTTCCCTTTGATAAAACAATGAGGGTCTCATCTTCTATCAATGAATTCGATAGAGTTCTTGGTGGAGGCGTAATGAGGCCTTCTGCTGTTTTAATAGGAGGAGAACCTGGAATAGGCAAATCAACATTAATGCTCCAGGTTCTCTCTAATTTGACGACATATGGCTCTGTTCTATATGTCTCAGGTGAAGAGTCTCCATCTCAAGTCAGGATGCGTGCAGAGCGCTTATCGCTTCCTGCTGATAAAATCTCAATATTCTGTGATACTCGCCTTGAAGTGCTTTCTAAAGTCATTGAAGATGAAAAACCAGCATATATCGTAATAGATTCGATTCAGACTCTGTATGCAGCTGATGTTGCATCTACAGCTGGATCTCCGACGCAGATTAAGACATGCGCAATGGAGCTGGCACTGCTAGCAAAGAAAATAGGCTCTGCTATCTTCTTTGTAGGACACATAACAAAAGATGGAACAATAGCAGGTCCTAAAATCATTGAGCATCTTGTTGATACTGTTCTCTACTTTGAATCTGCAGAGACAGGCATGAGGCTTTTACGTGCTTCTAAGAATAGATTTGGCTCTGTAGATGAGATAGGTGTATTCACAATGGAAAGCGATGGGCTTAAAGGTGTTAAAGATCCATCTGAATTATTCTTATCATCACGCAGTGGAGCTGAAATACCAGCAGGTATTGCATTCACAGCTATAGTTGAAGGTTCTAGAACATTCGTAGTTGAAATCCAAGCATTGGTAGTTTCTGCAAAGAGTGGATACCAGAGAATATACTCAGATAAAATAGATTCTTCGCGTGTTAATAGAGTTGCAGCTATTCTTGAGCGTCATGCCGCTCTCAATCTCTCAGATCAGGATATCTACGTAAATGTTGCTGGAGGCATGCGCCTTAATGAAGCTGCTATCGATTTAGCATTAGCTCTTGCACTCTATAGCTCTAGGACAAACACTCCGCTTCCTTCTAGTGTCGCATCATTTGGTGAATTATCACTTGCAGGTGAGATAAGACCTGTCTCTTTTACAGAGAAGCGCCTTAAGGGCCTTTCTGAGATGGGCTTTACTAAAGCTGTTATAAGCCAGAGCGTTAAGAGCGACTTAGAAATCAGAAAAGCTACAACTATCAAGACTGGCATCATCGGAGCATTCAAGAAGGGTTGAACAACAACAGCTTTATTGATATAGTTCTAAAAAGAACTAATTATGGATAGAGCTTTTATAACATCTTTTCTCACAGCGATGAGTAATATAGTCAAGCTTCAGAATGCAGAGTACAAACGCATTGGAGCTAAATACGGGCTTACAGCAATTGATGTAAGCATAATAGTCTTTCTTGAAAACAACCCTGCAAAGCAAAGTGCATCAGATATCGTAGAGCTTAAGCATCTAGCGAAAGGCAATGTTTCAAAGAGCATTGAGACTCTGAGCAAGAAGGGTTTTATCAAGATAATCTCAGACATAAGTGATAAGCGGCGAAAGAATCTTATTCTACTAGAGCCTTCCAGAGAAGTAATTGAGAAGGCTTTTGCTATGTATGAATCCTATGAAGATATTTTCCCCATCAATAATGATCTGTTTATGAAAAGCGTAGAGAACATCATAAAGGCTGGAGAAAAGGCCAGAAACGCTTTAGGAGAGATAAATGAATAATAATGAGTTTTTGGAGACAGAATCGGTTGGTAAGCTTTTATTCAAGCTTTCTGTGCCTACTGTAACAGCAGCATTAATCAATATGCTCTATAATCTTGTTGATAGAATATATATTGGCCACATAAAAGATGTAGGAGCTTTGGCCTTAACTGGAGTTGGGCTTTGCTTTCCTATTATTCTCTTAGTCGCAGCTTTTGCATGCTTTGTTGCATCAGGCGGCGCCTCTAGAGCATCTATAGAGCTTGGTAAAAAGAACATAAAGAGAGCAGAAGAAATAGCTGGAACTTCCTTCCTTCTTCAGATAATCATCTCTATCACACTGACTATTATTCTCTTGCTATTCGGAGAGCCGCTCTTATGGCTATTTGGCGCAAGTGAGAACACGATCACATATGCAACAAGCTACATGAACATCTATGTCCTTGGAACGATTTTCGTTGAGCTTACGCTTGGAATGAATGCGTTCATATCAGCACAGGGGAATACGAAAGTAAGCATGCTGAGCGTGCTTATAGGAGCGCTTACTAATATCGCGCTTGATCCTCTCTTCATATTCGGCTTTGGTCTTGGAGTAAGAGGCGCTGCGCTTGCAACTGTAATTAGCCAGGCAATCTCAACTATCTGGATAATGTATTTCCTCACTTCAAAGAAGACTGTAATCAGGCTCAGAAAAGAGAATATCAAGCTTGATAAATCAATCATAAAGCCAGTTATAGCGCTAGGCTCTGCAAGCTTTGTAATGCAAGCATCAGAGAGCATAATAAATATCTGCTACAACTCATCTCTATTGAAATATGGTGGAGATATAGCAGTTGGAACAATGACTATTCTCTCTTCAGTCAATCAGTTCGTGCTTATTCCTCTGCAGGGAATAGGACAGGGTGCTCAGCCTATCATAAGCTACAACTATGGCGCAGAGCATAAAGAGAGAGTCAAGAGTGCTTACTTTGCGCTCCTGAAGTCTTCTCTCTTCTTTACGATGGTCATAGCGCTCTCTGCAATCATATTCCCATCGTTCTTTGTATCTCTCTTCACAAACGATCCAGAGCTATGCAGATATGCATCCAATATGCTTAGAATATTCCTTCTTGCAATGCCTCTCTTTGGCTTCCAGATGGCAGCTCAGATGACATTCACATCGATTGGATATGCAAAGAATGCAATTCTGGTTGCATGCATGAGAAAGTTCATTCTGATCATTCCACTGATTTATATACTTCCTGCTTTGATGCCGTCTAATCGTGTGCTTGCAGTATTTTTATCTGAGCCTATATCAGACATCATCTCAATAATATTCGCATCAACGCTGTTCTTCTTCAGCTTCAGAAAAGCTTTGAAGGGAATGAAGAATTAGTAAGTGGCGCTAATTAATATTAAATATCTATAAACAAAACAAATGCACCCGAGTAGGGTGCATTCTATCAACAGTTAGTTAGCCTCGTTAATTAATGGTGGAATAGTCTTACACCAGTAAAGAACATGACCATCTTATGCTCATTAGCAGCTTCTATTACAATATCGTCTCTTAATGATCCACCAGGCTCTGATATATAGCTGATGCCTGATCTATAAGCTCTGTCGATGTTATCTCTGAAAGGGAAGAAAGCATCGGATGCAAGAGAAACTCCGCTTATATGAGAAAGGTATTCTTTCTTCTCTTCTCTTCTGAAAGGCTCTGGTTTTTCAAAGAACCAATCTTTCCAATTTGAGAATAGATCTATCTCAGGATCGTCTGTCAGATATTGCTCGATGACGTTGTCTTTATCGTTCCTGCTAAGGCCCTTTTTGAAAGGCAAGGAGAGGACTTTCTCTGATTGTCTTAAATGCCATCTATCTGCTTTGTCACCAGCAAGTCTAGTGCAATGGATTCTTGATTGCTGACCTGCGCCAACGCCGATGCTCTGGCCATGCTTTGCGTAGCAGACAGAGTTTGACTGAGTGTATTTAGCAGTAATAAGCGCAACTATCAGATCGAGTTTGGCTTCATCTGATATCTCTTTGATTTCAGTAACAGGATTAGAGAAATCCTTATCACTTGGAATGAAAGAGTTATGCTTTTGGGAGAATGTGATTCCATATATAGTCTTGGTCTCTTCTTCTGGAGGAACATAGCTTTCATCTATTGAGATGATAGTATAGTTGCCGCCTCTCTTCTCTTTCAGAATCGAGAGAGCTTCATCTGTATATCCTGGTGCGATTATTCCATCAGAAACTTCTTTTGATATAACTTTAGCAGTTGCTCTGTCGCATACATCTGATAGTGAGATGAAGTCTCCAAAAGAGCTCATTCTATCAGCGCCTCTAGCTCTTATATAAGCAACAGCTAAAGGAGAAAGCTCTGTCTTCTCTGTGACGAAATACATAGCTTTCTCTCTCTCATCAAGCGGAATAGAGATAGCTGCGCCAGCAGGAGAAGTGTGTTTGAACGATGCTGCAGAAGGACGCCCTGTTGCTGCTTTAAGCTCTTTAACAAGTGAGTAGCCAAAGAGACAATCAAGTAGGTTTATGTATCCTGCTTTGCCATTTAGAAGCTTGATAGGAAGCTTTCCTTCTCTCTCAATAAACGCATTCTTCTGATTAGGGTTGCACCCATATTTGAGTTCTAGTCTTTCTTTCATATTTCTACAGTCTTGCCAGTAGTATAGGGAATGCTACTAAGCTTCCAAGTGATGAGCCAACAGAGCTCATCAAGAATACTAAGAGACAATGGAGGATTCTGTTCTTATACCATCCCTTAAGAGATCCAGCATCATCGTTTACATTCTCAAAGTCACTTACTTTAGGCTTTCGCAGCGTTGCTTCTAAAATACCACCTAGCATGCCAACTCCAAGGACTGGGTTGATAGCAAAGAAAGGGGCAGTTAGTGCGCATGCAAGAACATTGAGTATATGTGCACCTGATATAAGCGTGAAGATAAATGTAGATGAAGTATTCACGATAAGCCAAAGCAGGAATGTCTTAAGACCCTGATCCCAGCCTTTCAGTGCAAATGAGAGCACTAGAAGCAATATGATGAGAGCTGGTACAAGGTATGATAGTACTTTGCTTGATTTCTTCTTTGGTGGAACTGTATCTATCTCAGATACATCTGTGCCAAGCTCTCCGCTCTCAAGCTTCTCAAGAGTCTTAATGATGCCTTGAGTGTGGCCTGCACCTATTACTGCGACTTTGCATTTGCCTGGAGAAGTGTAGATCTTAGTTGCAAGGAACCTATCTCTCTCATCAATCAAGACTTCTTTGGCTTTAGGAAGTTCTTTGGCAACTTCCTTGAGCATGCTCTCAAGAGTCTCTTCATTCTTTAGCTCTTCAAGCTCTTTCTCGCTTATCTCTTCTTTTGAGAATGCAGCTGAGATAAGAGTTGCAAGGAGTTTGCACTTGTTCCAGAGTCCTGACTTGCTCCAAGCTCTTTTGAAAGTAGTCTGAATCTCTCTGTCGCAAAGAGAAATAGGGATGCCTTTCTCTTCAGCAAGCTTCGCAGCTCCAAGAATCTCTGCCCCTGGATTGGCACCAGTTGCTGCTCCCATTCGCTTCTGAAAAGATGCAAGAGCAGTATTAGCAAGAAGGAAGAATCCTTTACCTTCTTTGAATACTTTTCTTATGTCTGTATTTTCCCAGTTCTTCTCTTCTGTCTTATTCTTGAATCTCGATTGATCTAGCTCTATGCATACTCTGTCTGGAGATTCTTTCTCAATGATCAGAGCAACCTCTTCTGCACTGTTCTTAGAAACATGTGCAGTTCCGACCAAGTGGAGCTTAGTTCCATCTTTGAATGTCAATATATGGTAAGTGTCACTTATTTTTTCGCATTGCATAATAACTAAGTATAACTATAGAAAGGCTCATAAGCAAGGAAGAGAGAGTAATTCAGATAAAATACATAATATGTATATATAGTTATAACGCAATAAGATAAATCACATTAGCAAAAGGATCTGCATAACAGCTTCCAATTTGCTTTCTTTAAGTACTCTTATATAGAGAGAAGTGCTTGGGCTTTTATATAAGAATGGGAGAATATCTCTATTGAGGTCTTTCTCTGAGGATGGAATCATCATCTGCTTAAATAGATACTGGCCAGGAGTTAATGTCAAAAGCTCATCGCTTTCTTCTGCACCTTTCAGAAGATGGCCTATAGCGCTCTTCTCACGCTTTATAGACGCAGCATCATCGCTGTAGCTGATAGAGTATAAGAAAAGAGAATCAAAGCCATCTTCTTTTTCATATATAGATGAAATGACTTCATCAAATGAAATATCACTAACGCCATAAGACATCGAAGAAGATAGATTGAGTGTAAGTAGTTCAAACATTTTCAGCCTCTTTTATGAAATAAGAGAAGATAGGGCTCATGAAATCTTCCATTGCTTCAGGATGCCACTGAATACCAAGAGTTCGCTCTCCGCTGAAAGCCTCGATGAGGTTATCATCTGCAAGCGCTAGTGGAGATAAACCTTCTCCTAGTACTTTTACTCCTTGGTGATGAAGAGAGTTGACACTAAGTGTGTTAGTGCCAAAGAGCTTTTGAAGGATAGTTCCTTCAACTAGCTTTACGTTATGAACGCCCTCATAAGGCTTATCTAGTCTAGTATGAATAGCGCTTCCTGTGCTTTTCTCTATATCCTGGTATAGCGTTCCGCCGCGCTCTACGTTTATAAGCTGGGCACCGCGACATATGCCAAGCGTAGAGATCTTGAGTTCTCTAGCTGCTTTGATCAGCGCAATATCATATAAATCAGACTCTAAATCTGATTTCTTAGAGTATGTGCACTCTTCGTTATATAGCGATGGAGTAACATCTTCACCACCTGGAATAACAAGGCCAGAAAATCCTTCTAGCGCTTCTAAAGCGTATTCAGGGTTTATGTAAGGAATGATTACAGGTATAGCTCCAGCCTTTAAAATCGCATTTGTATATGCGCTGTTTATAGCGTTCAGCTTGTAGTTAAAGGCAGAGCCGACAGGCTCTACCATATAAGATGCAAGTGCTATTTTTACCATTACTTTATTTCGCTCAGCATTGTCTTGACAAAGGCTGCAACACGCTCTGCAGATTTGACTTCTACATGCTCATTGACTGAGTGTACATCGTAGAGGTTAGGACCTATTGAGATTGAGTCCATGCCTTTGATCTTATCATTTATGATTCCGCACTCTAAGCCTGCATGAATAGCAATGATTACTGGCTCTTTGCCTTCAATGCGCTTATAAGCTTCAGCAACTTCTTTAGTGAACAGTGACTCTGGATCAGGTTCCCATGCCGGGTAAGAGCCAGAGAGAACTGTCTTGAAGCCACAGCGTTCAGCAAGCGCAGAAATAGAGTATGCAAGGTTCAGCTTCGCACTCTCAATGCTGCTTCTGATAGACCATACAGCCTTTACTTCATCTTCGCTGAGTGTAACAATTGCAAGGTTGTCTGAAGTCTCTACAACACCTTTCATTATTGGAGAGTAGGAGTAGACACCATAGCGAGAAGTGAATAGAAGATCAGAGATCTTGCTGCTTAATGCGCTCTCTAGCGCTTTATCAGCTGTGCTATCAAATGCTTCGATCCTGATATCTGGATCTGTATATCTGTATTCGTTTCTGACTTCTTCTTCAACATGCTTGATTATAGACTTTGTAAGTTCTCTGTCTTTGACAACAACAGTTGCTTCAAGAGCTGAAGGAATTACATTGCGTCTTGTTCCTCCAGAGAGAGAAGCAATCTGGAATGAAGAAGGAATTCTATTCAGAACTCTTCCAAAGAGATTGATTGCATTGGCTCTGCCTTTGTTGATCTCGCCACCTGAGTGACCACCAAGAAGGCCAGAGATCTTAATAGCAAGAGCCTCACCTTCAGCGTCACACCATTTAGCTTTCATCTCGCCATCAACTTCGATGCCGCCTGCGCATCCGTTGTAGATTACGCCCTCTTCTTCGCTGTCGAGGTTGATTAAGCGTCTTGAGTGAATAAGCTCCTCTTCTATGCCATAAGCGCCATTGAGGCCAGTCTCTTCGCTTATTGTGAAGATGCCTTCAAGTGGGCCATGCTTAGCAACTTTGTCTGAGAAGATATCGAGAGCAAGTGCAATAGCAATGCCATTATCTGCGCCAAGCGAGGTGTCTTTAGCATATACTTTCTCACCATCTGTCATTACTTCGATAGGGTCTTTAGTGAAATCATGAGAAGAGCCTTCTCTCTTTACGCATACCATATCCATATGGCCCTGAAGCGCAATTGTAGGAAGCGTCTCAAAGCCAGGAGTCGCTGGGACGTACATGATTACGTTGCCAGTCTTATCGCTAATGGCTTTGATATCATGGTCTTTAGCCCAAGAGAGAAGCCACTCTCTGATTCCTTCTTCGTTTCCGCTTTCACGTGGAATAGAAGAGATTTCATTGAAAATAGACCAAAGTCTTTTATTGTTCAGTGCGTCATACCACATTTACTTTATTTCTCCATTGATGAATACCTTTTTAATATCGAGAGTATTCTCATCCATCAGTACTAAGTCTGCATAGTACTCTGGTTCAATTTTTCCAACTCTATCGAGCTTATATACTCTTGCAGCGTTAGTGCTTGTAAGCTTAACAGCAGCGACTAGGCCGAAGCCCCATGATATGAGGTTCTTGAATGCTTTATGCATAGTAAGAGATGAGCCTTGGATCAGCTCTGGTTTTCCTTTTGTAACCCAAAGACCATTAACGATCTCAACTTCTACATCATTCGCATAGAACGGGCCTTCTTTTTGCATAGTAGGCTTTAATGAGTCTGTAATGACTATTACATTGTCATCCCCCTTAGCAAGCAGCACAAGCTTTACTGCACCTGGGTGAACATGTAGACCATCACCGATGATCTCAGTTGTCATATCTGGGGAAGAGAGAACAGCGCCAACTACGCCAGGCTTTCTATGGTGGAGTCCTGTCATAGCATTGAATAGATGAGTTGCATGCTTGACGCCAAGCTCTTTGCCTTTTATAGACTCTTCATAAGTCGCATTAGTGTGACCCTGCAAAAGCACAACATCGGATTTCAACGCACTCTCGATAACAACTTCAGCATTAGGAATCTCAGGAGCCATAGTCATAGCTTTAAGCATTCCTCTGCTATGCTTTAGTATGGCGCTAAAGACATCTGCATCAGCATCTTGGCGTCCAAGAGGATTCTGTGCACCGATTCTATCTGGAGAGATGAAAGGACCTTCTGAGTGAATGCCTCCAATCTTAGCACCCTTAGCTTCTTTGGCCGCTTCAGCAATAGCATCTTCGCCTCTTTCCATCTTGCTAAGAAGATCTGTGTAAAGAGTTGGGAAGAATGTTGTGACTCCAGCTTCTTTAAGGAGCTCTGACATTTTAAGAATAGACTCTTTAGAGCAGTCTTCTGTTCCGTATCCGCCAGAGCCATGAATATGAGTATCGATAAAACCAGGAACCAAGATTGATGCAGAGCCATCAATGACTTCATAGTCTTTTCCTTCTACAGGATTCTCAATAAAAGCACCATCAAAAGCTACGTCTTTTCTAACGATCTGATTACCAACAACTGTTTTGCAATTTTTAATTAAGTAAGCCATTTATACAGTATACCACCCATTAAGCTTTATCTGTGAGGACATGTGCCCATTTCTTTGATTTGATTCTAGGAGAAGCAAAGAGGATCTTAGCTAACTCTTCAAGAGCTAGTGCAAAGTAGATGACGTCCAGAGGCAGCGCAAGGACTGCAGCTCCAATGAAAGCAATAGGAACTCCGACTAAATATACACCAGCCATCTCTGAAAAAGCTGCGTATTTAGTGTCGCCGCCAGATCGCAGGATGCCAACTACGATAAGCATTGAGAGCGCTCTGAATGGCTGTGAGAAGCCCTTTGCTTTAAGAGATCTTATTGAGATTGCTCTGACGCTGTCGCTTACTGAGAACCAGGATGCAAAGAATGGTGAGAATGCAAACTCAAGCAGTCCCATAGCAAGTCCTGTGAAGAAAGATAGAGTAATGAGGCGCTTTGCCCAGCGCTCTGCTTTCTCTTTCTCTCCAGCTCCAAGCACGTTGCCAAGCAGTATAGTTGCACCATTTCCGATTCCAAGCATAGCAATGAAGAAGAAGTTGTCTATGCTATCAACGATATTGAAAGTAGCTAGTGCTTCTGTTCCGAGGAATGCGAAAGCAATCTTATATAGTGTCATTCCAACAGACCAGAAAATCTCATTGAAAAGGACTGGAAGACTTGTTTTGCAGAAAGTAGCTAAGAATGGCTTATCCCATCTGAAGTCGCTGCCTTTTCTGAACGCAAAGCATTCGCCGCCCTTTCTATATGTCATATAAAGGACGAGCAAAGACTCAACAACTCTTGCTATCGTTGTAGAGAGCGCACCGCCGCTGACGCCTAGCCTTGGGAATGGGCCTATGCCAAAGATAAGCAGATAGTTGCCAATAGCATTCATAGTAAGAGAGAGCAGAGTGATAAGCATTGGGATATTTGCTTTGCTCTCAGCTCTGAAGCCAATAGAGAGCACAGCAGTAACAGCTGCAAAGAGATATGATGGTGCGACTATCTTGAGGTATGCAACGCCCTCTTTGATTACAGCCTCATCATGTGTGAATAGATGAAGAATAGCCTCTGGATAGAAAAATGAGAACAAAGCCATCAAAAGAGCGCCAGATAGGCATAGCGTAAAGCCAAATGACATTGTGCGGCGCATCTTGTCATACTCTCCTGATCCATAGTACTGAGAGAGGAAGATAGAAGTTCCGCTTGCAATGCCAAAGAAGTATAGCGAAATCAAGAAATAAACCTGTGTCGTGATACCGACAGCTGCAAGCTCATTCTGTCCAAGCTGTCCAATCATCAATGTATCTACAAATGTCAGCGATGTAGATATTAAGTTCTGAAGCATGATTGGCAGTGCTATTACCATCAGCTTTCTCATCATTTCTTTTGTGTCGTCTTTCATACTGAGTCGATTATAGTGTTTTAAAAATTAAAAAAATAGTGCATGGAAAATACCCTATTTATTGTCTAATTGAAGAATTTAACTAATAATAGTCAAAAGGGTGGAGCGCAATGCATGGAGATGACGTCTTACTGATAATCAATCCAAAGTCATCCAAGGGAAAAGGCGAGCAGAAGGCCAAGAAGCTTGGAGTATATTTCAAAGAGAAGAATGTCAAATGCACAATTGCGTACACTATGAACGCAGGGCACGCTGAGAAGCTCGCTGAGGCAGGGATTGCTAACGGCTTTAAGCGCATCGTCGCAGTTGGCGGGGATGGAACTGTCAACGAAGTCCTGAATGGAATAATGAAATCTGGCAAAAGTGGAATCAAGATGGGAATAATCCCAGTTGGTCGTGGCAACGATATTGCCTGGATGGCTAAGATTCCTAAGAACTTATATAAAGCAGCAGATCTGATAATAAATGGAGATGCAAGAGATGCAGATGTTGGCTTATGCGTCGATTTGGGAAATGGAAGCAAAGAGAGATATTTCCTGAATGGCACAGGCTTTGGCTTTGAGCCTCTTGTTAATTTCAAAGCTATGAGCTATAAGCGCATCAATGGCTTTCTCTCGTATGCTGTAGCATTTTTGTTCTATGCTAAGAATCCTCCACGTGGATACGATGTGCATATAGTGGCAGATGAGCGCACATTTGATCTCAAGACGCAGCAGATATCTGTAGCTAATGGCATCAGAATGGGTGGCGGCTTTAAGATTGCGCCCAGTGCAAAGATGGACGATGGTGTTTTTGATTTGATGTTCCCAAACAATGTCTATCTAGGCTTCCATCTCTTTCAGCTGATATTGAGCTTCTTAAAAGGTGCACAAGTCAGAGACAAAGAGAAGTTCACATATATAAATGCTAAGCATGTTGAGATAAAAATGAAGGAAGCTACTATTCCAGTCCATAGCGACGGAGAGGTTGTTTCGTATGAAGGAACATCATTTTCTCTTGATTTGATTCCATCTGGCTTGCAGCTGTATTATTAAAAATAATTTTTACAATGTAATTCCTTTTCATATAAAAATAAATCAAGTAGAAAATTTCGTTTGACAACTCGTTTCAGCTAAGTTAATATGTAAAATGCTATTTTAGGCAAAAAAATGTGCTTTTTAGCTTAAAAACGGAGTAAAACGTGGTAAAAGATTTAGTTCCCCGCATCCATTTCTATGACCAGGATTTTGTAGATATGTATGATAGAACCTGGGTTTGGCTAGATGAAGTCTGGCACCAGGGGGACAAGGATGGGCTTTTTCCAGAAGGCTACTATACATATCAGGACTCTGACGTAATCAATCTATTTGATACCTCACTTTCATCTCTCTTTCTTGTTTACAGCAACCAGAGTTACGGACCTAACTCAATGGTTGACTTCTTCTATTCAATGCAAGACAAAGAGACAGGAATGATTGCTGAGAAATATGATATCAAGAGCAAGACTCCAATCTTCGATGAAGATAACCCAAAAGGAGTTACTCTTCCTCTTCTTCCTTATGTAGAGTTCGCTTTCTATCATAAGATTGGAAATAAGAAGAGACTTAAAGAGGTTGTGCCTTACCTTGAGCTTTATTATCAGTGGTTACAGAGCAACTTCCAGATGCCAAATGGCCTCTATAAAGTCCCTTATGCAGCAACACACCTTGGCAACCTTCCTCGTGAAGGCGCTGTCTATACAGTAGACTACAACAGTGCAGTAGCTATATATGCGCTCTATATGTCATATATTGGCGATATTCTCAATGATAAAGAGCTTGCTTTCAGATATAAGAGAATCTACTTCTCACTTAAGACCAGAATCAACTCAATGATGTGGGATAGTGAGAGTGAGTTCTACTATGACCTCGATGAGAATGAGAACATCATAAAGAATAAGCATATCGGTGCATTCTGGACTATGCTTGCAGAGATTCCTAATGATGAATATGCATCATTCTTGATTGATAAGCTTAAAAGCGACAAAGAGTTTGGAACTGAGAACCCATTCCCAACAGTGCCAGTATCATCTCCATATTTCTCAGAGAATGGAAATGGATACCAAGGCGGAGTAGTTCCATTCTGCACATTCATGGTAATCAAGGGCCTTATGAACTATAACTCATTCATATTCGCTCGTGAGTGCGCAATCAGGCATATGTACTTCATCCTCGACACTCTGCATCCAGATGCTGATAAGCAAGGCGATGTCTGGGAGATCTATAAGCCGCTCTCAGAAGGTCCGTCGCTATGTCCTCAGCAGGGCCCAGAGAATAAGAAGTGCTACCTTCCAATGCTTGGTCTTGTAACGATCTCGCTTGTAATTGAGAATATCATCGGACTTGATATATCACTGCCAAGAAAGACAGTTAACTGGACAATGCAGAACTTGGAAGCAATGGGCATTGAAGAGCTCTCTCTTAAGAAGAACAACATCACTATTCTTTCCAATAAGAATACAAGAGGCTGGGAAATCAGACTTGAGAGTGAGAAGCTCTACTACTTCACAATCCAGATTCTGGATGAAGATAAGAAGAAGACGCTGCCTATCCCTTCAGGCAAGTGCTCAATGCTAATGGATAAACTTTGAAATTAACCTCAGCGAAAGCTGGGGTTTTCAAATAATTAACACACACCTCTGTAGTAATAAAAAGCTATCTATGAAAAAATAGAGAGCCGAGGATACCGATTTGAAAAAGCTGATTGTTTCTCTACTTTTGATTCTTTCGTTCATAACACTTACTTCTTGCTCAAAAAAGAGCGAGAGTGCTAAGACTTCTTCAGACATCATAGTCATGGCTATTGCAGTAGATCCAGATGGTTTAGATCCACATGCTACAGCAAGTGCTAGCACATTCCAGATTACTAGCAATATATATGAGACAATGCTATCTGTTGATGAGAATGGCGCATTTATTCCTGCTCTTGCTAAAGAGTGGAAAGTAAGCGACGATGGCCTTTCTATTACATTCACTCTCCGTGATAATGCTAAATTCTCAAATGGAAAGATATGTGATGCAAACGCTGTAATAGCATCCTTTAACCGCTTAAAGAGCGACAAAAGCATAAGAGGGAAGGATTATGAGAACATCATTGGTATCACAGCACCAGATAGTGATACTGTAGTTTTCTCATTCAAAGAGCTTGATGTTGCGTCTCTTGCATCCTTTGCTTATCCATGGGCAGCTATAGTTGATGCAAGCGAAGAGAACTTGAAGAACAATCCAGTTGGAACTGGTCCATATAAGCTCTCTTCTTGGATGGCACAAGAGTCTTTGGTACTTGCTAAAAATGAGTACTATCAAGGTGAAGTAAAGAACGACGGTGTTCGCTTTGTTGTTATGCCTGACTTAACAGCTGAGATTACAGCACTTGAGAGAGGTGAAGTTGATATAATCCTCATCACAGGCGACTTAGCTAGTGCTGTACTCAATAAAGGCTATAACTTAATAGATGCTCCAACTAATGGCCTTCAGCTTATGGCTATGAACAATAAGAATGAGGCGCTTTCAGATAAGAGAGTAAGAGAAGCTATCAACTACGCAGTTGACAAGAAAGCGCTTATTGAGAGTGTCTGGAATGGATATGGCGTAGAAATCGGATCTCATTTCCCTGTAGTTCTCAAAGAGTATGTAGATCTTGCAGGTACATATAGCTATGACCCAGAAAAAGCAATAGAGCTTTTAAAAGAATCTGGATACTACAACAATCTAGAGCTTAAGATGTACCTTCCAAAGAACTATCAGGAATACGTCAATGCAGGTTTGATCATAGCAGCAGAACTTGAGAAAGTCGGCATCAAGATTGATGTGAATATCGTTGAGTGGGCATATTGGCTGAGCGAAGTATATGGGAAAAGAAACTACGATCTGACTGTTGTTGGACACACTGGCAGACTCGACCCATATGCACTCTTAGTAAAGTATAAATCAGACGGAAAAGAGAACTACTTCAACTATGCAAATAGCGAAGTAGATCAGCTGCTTGCAAGCTATAAAGTATGCACAGATATGGATCAGCGAACTGAGTATGCTAAAGAGATTCAGAGAATCCTTGCCCATGATGTTCCAGCGCTATATATCCAGGACCCTATTCAGATTTTTGTAACAAAGAGTGAAATTGAGGGCTTCAAGAACTATCCAATCAACATTTACAATATGAAGGAAGTTAAGCGCGTAAGTAAATAAGAGGATATGGCAAGATACATATTAAAAAGACTTCTGAGTGCGCTCGTTGTGCTCTTTTTCGTATCTTTGATTACATTCATCTCTCTGGAGTTTATTCCTGGAGACCAGGCTGTCTTGTCTCTAGGTCTCGATTTAACTAGTGAATCACTTGAAGCGCTCCGTGATACTATGGGCCTCAATGAGCCACTCTACCTTCGCTATATCGAGTGGCTCTTCAAAGTCTTTTCATTTAATTTGGGCAAATCGAGTGTATATGGAAGCGATGTAGGCGCTCTTATAGTATCGAGAATGCCTGTTACATTCTCTGTAGCACTGTTTTCAATTATCATTTCAGTTGTTATCTCATCTATTCTGGGTCTTGTCTCTGCTGTAAAGAGAGGTAAGGCTTCTGATGGAATAATAAGAATAGCAGTTCTTATAATCTCTTCGCTTCCTTCATTCTGGATCGCACTGATTGCTTTGATATTCTTATGTGGAAAGCTTGGCTGGTTCCCTGTAAATGGATACACAGATCCAGCGTATGGATTCTCTTCATTCATCCATAGCATCACGCTTCCTTCAATTATCCTTGCTCTAGGAGAGCTTGGCTTGATGACAAGAATGTTCAGGGCATCTATTTCAAAGACTCTTGAAGAAGATTATATGCTTGCACCTAAAATCAAAGGAATTAGCAAAACACGTGCCTTGATTTCATACGCAGGACGCAGTGCTGTTATTGCACCTATAACAATCATAGGAAACCAAGCTGCAAAGCTATTTGGCGGTACTATAGTTGTCGAGACTATTTTCTCGCTTCCAGGAATGGGGAGACTGCTGCTTGTCGCAGTTGAGCAGCGTGATGTAGCGCTGTTGCAAGGCGTAGTGTTATTTATAACTACTATGGTAGTTGTCATGAACTTCTTGACAGATATCGCAGTCGCAATTGCAGATCCTTTAATCAGAAAAGGATTGGAGGTATCAAGATGAAGAAGCGCAACTACTCACTTTATTTTGGCATCTCTCTGGTTCTATTGATTATCTTATTATCTCTATTGTCTTATGTTTATTTGCCATATCAGGTAGATGAGATGAACTTAAGCTTGCGCTTCAGTTCTCCTTCCTCTAGCCATATATTAGGCACAGACCAATTTGGACGTGATATCTTCTCACGCATATTGGTCTCCACTAGAAGTGCGCTGACTGTTTCTACTTCATCTGTGTGCATAGGAGCAGTAATTGGAGTAGCACTTGGCTCTGCAGCAGCTCTTCTCCCTCATATATTTGAGATGATAATCATGAGATTCGTTGATGCTTTGATGGCATTTCCAGGGCTGTTATCTGCGCTGATGCTGTCAGCAGTGCTTGGAAAAGGAGTTCTCAATGCTGCTATAGCTATATCATTCTTCATGGTTCCGATTTTTGCACGCTTAGCGTACTCAATGATACTTGAGAACAAGAAGAAGCTATATATAAAAGCAGCTGAAAGCTATGGTGCACGTGGCGCAAGGCTAGTAGTGTTTTATATGCTTCCAGATATCCTTTCGCGCTTGATTACGCAGCTATCATCTTCAATAGGCCTCGCTATCCTTACAGAGTCGTCTCTCTCTTTCTTAGGCCTTGGCATACAGCCACCAGGCGCAAGCCTTGGCTTGATGCTCTCAGAAGCTAAAGGCTATGTGCTTATTGAGCCTTATCAGGCACTCTGGCCTGGAGTTGTGCTAGTAATAGCAGTACTTGGCTTTTCACTCCTTGGAGACGGAATCAGCGAGATTCTTAGGCTGAGAGGTGACCATGAGTAATAATCTATTATCTGTCAGCAATCTCACAGTCAAAGATGATAAAGGCCTGCTTCTCTCTGGCCTGAACCTCTCTGTCAAAGAGGGTGAGACTATAGCATTCATCGGAGAGTCAGGCTCTGGAAAGACAATGAGCTTAAAAGCTATTCTCTCTCTTTTGCCAGAAGACACAGAGCTTGTAAGTGGCTCTGTGACACTTAAAGGTGAGAGTCTCTATGATCTGAAAGACAAAGAGAAGCGAGCTCTGCTCGGCTCCTCTGTTGGCTTTGTGCCTCAGAATACAGTGAACTATCTTCATCCGCTTTTGAAAATCAAAGAGCAGATGATTGATGGATACTTAAGCTTCAATGGAAGAAAGAGCAAAAAAGCAGCTCTTCAAAGAGCTAAAGAGCTCCTTATAAGAGTTGGAATAGAAGACGCAGATAGAGTACTCGATGCATATCCATCAGAACTCTCAGGGGGCATGAGACAGCGCGTCAATATTGCAACTGCGCTGATGATGAGTCCCTCGCTTCTGATCTCTGATGAACCTACAAGTGCGATTGATAGGATAGTTCAGCGACAAGTCGCTGAGCTATATATGTCACTTATAAAAGAGCATAAAGAGTCTTTGATCATAGTAAGCCACGACTTGAAGCTTGCTGAGAAGCTTGCAGATAGAGTCGTAGTATTCTACTCAGGTCGTATAGTTGAAGAGGGAGAGAAGAAAGAGATCTTCTCATCTCCTCATCACCCATACACTAAAGCTTTGATAGCTATAACTCCAACGCTCACTCTTGATAAATCAAAGCCGCTTGAAGAGATCAAAGGATACTTGAAAGGTGAAGATAGAAATAGAGAAGGGTGTGTATTCTACTCTAGGTGCAAATACAAAAGAGAAGAGTGCAAATGCTTCAATGAATATAGAAAGATAAATGAGACGCACTTCTCTCGCTGTCTTTTGGAGGCGCTATGATACTTGAAGCTACAGCGATTACAAAAGAGTACAAAGTCAAAGGCAAAGAGAGATTCAAAGCACTTGAGAGAGTTTCATTTTCGCTTAAAGAGAATGAAGTGCTTGGAATAGTCGGAGAGTCAGGTTCTGGAAAGAGCACTCTTGCAGATATTGCAGGAGGTCTTACTTCTCCAACAGAAGGCAGTGTATTCTTCTCAGGACGTGATATATCAAAACTGAAAGGTGAAGAGCGAAGAAGCTTCAGACGAAGTGTCCAGTTCATATTCCAGTCTCCTAAAGAGTCTATGAATCCCTATTTCACTATCCATAGAATCTTATCTGAACCACTGGATATCAACTACAAAGAGCTAAGCAGAGAAGAGAAGGATATGAGGATAAAAGAGATGCTTGAACGCGTTGGAATCGATAGCGAGAAAGCTCTCTCAAAGTATCCATCATCGTTCTCAGGCGGGCAGCTTCAGCGCATAGCTATTGCACGTGCACTCTTATTGAACCCTAAAGTGCTGATTTCAGACGAATGCACATCTGCACTCGACGTGTCCCTCCAGGCGCAGATCCTCAACTTATTGATGTCGCTTAAAAAAGAGTTCTCAACTTCACTTCTATTCATCAGCCATGACATAAGCTTAGTGCGTTATGTCTCTGATAGGATCATAGTAATGAAGAGCGGAAAGATAGTTGAGGAAGGGGATGCTGAGAGCGTAATCAATAACCCTAAAGAAGAATATACGAAAGCACTTATAAAAGCTGCAATGATGGAGGGCATCGATGAAGCTTAGAGCGCTTGGAATATATGGTGGCTATCCAGTTTCAGGGCATGGTACAGCTTGCTACTTATTAGAAGAAGGGGATGTGCGTATATTGCTCGATATAGGCTCAGGTGCATTGATGAGCCTCGAGAGATATATCTCGCTTGACGCTATATCTGCTGTCTTGATTTCTCATGATCACTCTGACCACACAGCAGATGCTGTTGTTGCATCTTATGGACGCTTGATCTCAAAGCAGATTGGACGCACAAAAGAGGATCTCAATTTCTATGGACCAGAGAATAAAGTGCTGAAAAATCAGATAGAGCGTCATAATTCAGCTCAGTATTCAACACTAGAAGAAGAGAAAACATACACATTCGGACCATTTGAAGTTACACCAATAAAGATGAAGCATGAGTGCTTAACATATGGCTACTTAATCAAAAGCGGAGAAAAGACACTCTTTTACAGCGCTGATACTACATTTAGCGAAGAGCTAGCTAAGCGCGTAAAAGGTGTAGATATGCTGCTTCTAGAGTGCTCTATATATGATAAGTACGGAAGTGGAGAAAAGTATGGACACTTAAACGGAGAAGAAGCATCAGAGTTTCTAAAAATAGCAAAGCCTAAAAATGCAATGCTAATCCATCTTCCATCATTTGGTGACAGCACAGAACTTTTAGAGAAAGTCAAAGAAAGCTACAAAGGCAAAGTAAGCTTAATAAAGAGCGAAGAGATATATGAAATATGAAAGTTGCTTGATTCTCTTTGGGAGAAGATTCTCTTCTCGTGTTTCTGATAATCCAATAGAGAGCTGGATTGAGCATGATGAGGATCTTAAGAGACGTTCTGATGCGCTTAATAGCTTTGGCTTAAAAGCGCTGCATTATACTTCCAAAGAGGGCACAGACTTGACAGTTGGATTAATTGACGATGCGCTATTTTTAGGTGGGGGCGAAGAGACAAAAGACAGCAAAGTATATTTCCAGCCAAATATTCCATCTGAAGAGTGCTTCACAACACCAAAGAAAGGAGATGCTGAAGGAATAGTGTATGCTACTATGCCTTTATCATACCAAGAGCACTCATAGAGAACTTCTCAATAAGATTCCATGAAGGCAAAGCTGTAGAATGGCACGCTGAAAAGAATGAAGAAGTGCTTGGAAGACTATTATCTATAGACGAAGGCGCAAGCTACATAGGCGAGTGTACATTAGTTCCTAACTCATCTCCAATTAGAGAATCTGGCATTCTCTACCACAATACGCTCTTTGATGTAATCAGCTCTGTACACTCCATCCATCCATAATCCAAAGTGATTTGGGTGGAGTTAAGAGCTTCTGGGAAGAAGTTATATAACAAGTCTCTTTTCTTTAAGAATAAGAGATTTCCTACCAGATAATCTGATATTAAATGATTATTATATAAGTATTTATCCTTTACAGCAGCTGTTAAGTATCATATAATATAGATATGAAGAACACTGCCAGCTACTCACTTGAGATAAAGGATGAATACAGATGCTTTCATGATACTGTAAAGATCTATCAAGAAGCTGTATCATTTCTTATCAAAGTAGTGAACGCTGAGTATGATGCGATCAAAGATGCGGATGGCTCAAATAAGAAACAGTCTATAATCGAGAAGCTTGTGCATGGCACAGATAAGAGAAAAGCAAAATACAGAGCTTTTGATAAGAAGTTCTTCAAGTTTCCTTCATACCTCAGAAGAAGCGCTATCTCTGCAGCCATAGGAGCAGTATCAAGCTATAGGTCCAGCCTTGAGAGATGGGAAGAATCAGATAAGAGCCATAAGAGGCCAAGGCTCAAGGTCAATCGCTGCGAGATGCCTGTATTCTATAAGAAGATAATGTTCCAGCTCATAGATGATGATCATTATCAATGCAGGATGAAGCTCTTCATCAATAATGACTGGATCTGGAAGTAATTCAGATTCCGTAAGACAGACCTCGATTACCTAGATAAGAGAGGTCTTGAGATAGATGACACAATGTGTCCAATACTGCAGAAGAAGGGCAAGCGTTTTGCTCTTCGGTTTGCTATTAAAGGCAATGTCCAATTATCAGAGAACAAGAAGCGCATACTCTCATGCGATATAGGTATAAACAATGCAGCTGTTGCTTCAGTGATGGAAGAGGACGGTACTGTCATTGGAAGGAGCTTCATATCCTTTCCAGTAGAAGAAGACCGTTTCAATAAGTCACTGAATCAGCGCAGAAGAGCCCATTCTGACTCTTGCTGTAAAACGCATCGTCTTGATCGCTTTGCCTTTAACTACAACAGAGAGCTCTCTATCAAGACATCAGCAGCTATAGCAGCAATGGCTGCAGAATATGGATGCGATGTTATCGTAATGGAGAATCTGAGTGGGGAAAAAGGTAAGATACATGGCTCTAAAGCAATGCGCTTATCATTATGGAGAAAGAAGGACATTGCTAGAAGAGTTGAGGCTCTTGCCCATTCTCGTGGCTTGAGGTTCTCTACTGTATGTGCGATAAACACATCACGTCTCGCCTATGATGGAACAGGTGAAGTGGTTAGAGATAATGACAACCATAGCCTCTGCACCTTCAAGACAGGTAAGAGATATAATTCAGACTTATCAAGCTCATACAATATAGGAGCTAGATATTTTGCCAGAGAAATCTGGAAAGCGTTGCCTGAGAAGGCTGCGTCCACGCTAAAGGCCAAAGTTCCTGAGCTGTGGTATGGAGTACATTGCACGCTGTCTACCCTTAGAAATCCCTATGCAGTAAAGGATGATTTATCTTCTTTGCTGAATTCTGATTGTTCGGGAAGATGCGCATTCCCGGTCTTCTAAAGAGACAACTGCAGAGTCATTCGTGGCTCTGCAGGTAGCGGGAAGCTCCATCTATAGTTTTTCTTAGATGGAGAGACTTCACGAGAATGCAACTTGTCATATAGCATTCGGTGCTGGCTTTGATAGCGTCATAAAAGGATTTGAATCACTTTCTAAAGAAGAAATACACAATAAGGGTGTCAATGACTCAATTATACATGTAGATTTCATGGTTGGCTATAGCAGTCTAAATATCGATGGAATCACAAAAGAAGGGAAAACAATCCCAATAATAAAAGATGGAGAGTGGGCTTTCTAACTTCAAAAAGGTGTGAGAAACTACTACAAAGGAGTTTCTATGAGAAGAAGAACCTATTCTTATTTCATCGTATTTGCTTTAGCACTTGCTCTGATAATGAGCTGCGCTACAAAGGCAATGAGCTACGAGACATTCACTTCAGAAGTCAGTGAAATCCAGAAGTATGGCAACTTAACACTCACACTGGATCCAGAAGCACTCAGAGCTGCAGGCTATGAGTATGGCGACGTTGTAAATGTACAGGTTGGAGATGAAGTCCTATCTGTTCCTCTTTGCACTAACTACTCTGATGTTAACGTTGGTGAGCTTGTTCTCCGTGATAACGGTGGAAAGCTTGTACTAGCTATCAACATGGGAGACTTTGCTACTAAGCACTTAGGTGCTAAGAAGACTACTAACCCAGATAAGACATTCTTCTGGACTCTTCCAGATGGAAAAGAGCTTTCAGCAATCACACTTGATCTTTCAATGGGTGAGAAAGCTGGATACAGAGATGAGTATCTAATCCATCAGCTTGAGAGAACCAATGAAAGAGCAGACTATGCATCTGATGAGATCTTTGCTAATGCAAGAGCTATCAATGGCGGCGCTCTTGGAAAGAACGCACTCTTCAGAAGCTCAAGCCCAATCAACAATGAGCTTGGCAGAGCTAAGTACAGCGACGCATTCATAAAAGCTCATAGCGTTAAGTGCGTTATGAACCTCGCAGACTCAGCTGAGAACATTGCGTCTTATGTTGCTAAAGAAGACTTTGCTAGCCCATATTACAAGAGCTTGTTTGATGAAGGTCTAGTTAAGACTCTAAACCTTGGTGTTGACTTCAAAGCAGATGATTTCAAGAAAGGACTAAAGGAAGGTCTATTGTTCTTCGCAAGTCATGAAGGCCCATATCTTGTTCATTGCACAGAAGGAAAAGACAGAGCAGGATTCGTATCTGCGCTGCTTTCTGCTCTAATGGGCGTCAGCTATGATGATATCGTGAATGATTATATGGAGACATATAAGAACTACTACCACCTTGAAGAAGGCAGTGAGCAGTATAATGCAGTAAAGAATAGCAACATCGTAACTATTCTTAGTCTAATTACAGGTGGAGAGAAGAACCTAGAGAAGGGTGCTGAAGCTTATGTAAGAGCTCTTGGTCTTACAGATAGTGAACTAGCTTCTCTCAAGGCTAATCTGTCAAAGAACTATTAAGTTCAAAAATAAGGGCATGTTCAGATTTCTCCGAGCATGCCTTTAATATTTAGAATGTTGTTTCGTCTGGGTTTCTGAGAGGCGTAACGCCTTCAACTTTCAAGTTTGCAATCCTCTTCATATCTTCATCAGATAGCTCAAATGAGAAAACATCTGTATTGCTCTTGATGCGCTCTGGAGTAACGCTCTTAGGAAGTGGAAGATAACCACTCTGAAGAGAGTAGCGGATACATACCTGAGCAGTAGTCTTGTTGTACTTGTTGGCAATCTCAGTCATTTCACTATTATTGAGAACAGCACCAGTGCCCATTGGAGAGTAAGCTTCAAGAAGCATGCCTTTCTCTCTAGAGTAATCAGCTGCCTCTTTAGCATTGATGCTAGGACAGAACTTAATCTGGTTAACAACTGGAAGTACTTTAGCTGTTTCAAGAATAGCATCTATGTGATGTGGGAAGAAGTTGGAAAGACCAAGTGCTCTTAGCTTCCCTGCGCTATATGCCTCTTCCATAGATTTCCAGCTTTCTTGGTCCTTATTCTTCCAGTCATCTCTATATAGAATAGGATTAGGCCAGTGAATGAGGTATAGGTCGATATAATCTAGACCAAGAAGTGATAGCGAGTTATCGATTGCGTTCTTAGTGTTTTCATATCCATGGTCTTTGTTATGGAGCTTTGTTGTTACAAAGAGTTCTTCTCTCTTTACTCCGCTCTTAGCCATGAAGTCTTTGATAGCTTTGCCAACGCTCTCTTCGTTTCCATAAGCAGTTGCAGTATCAATATGGCGGTATCCAGCTTCAAGTGCAGCAATGACTGCATTACATGAAACATCTCCATCTGGAGATTGCCAAGTTCCGAATCCAATGCATGGAATCTTAACACCATTACTTAGTGTAAAAGTATCTGTAAGTGAGTTTAATTTTTCCATCTTTTAGCTCCTACAAAGACTATCTTACGAAAAATTAGGTTTAACTTCAAAGGCAATCAATCCAGAATTTCACCCTTAATAGATATCGTAACAACCTGCCAAGGAATGAACTTTCCACTTGCTTTCAATGCTTTAATAGCAGCATTCTCTAAGCCTCCGCAGCATGGAACTTCCATCCTTACAACAGTAACGCTCTTGATATCATTATCGCTTATGATTCTCTCAAGCTTCTCTGAGTAGTCAACATCATCAAGCTTAGGACAACCAATAATAGTGATCTTACCTTTCATGAAATCCTCATGAAGCGACGCATACGCATACGCAGTGCAATCAGCAGCTATTAAAAGCTTCGCATTATCAAAGTATGGCGCATTAGTCGGAACCAGCTTAATCTGACAAGGCCACTGCCTTAAGCGAGATTGAAGCTTAACGTTTGCACTGTTTTCTGTGCTTTCTTCTCTTTCTAGTGTTAAAACTTTCTTTCCTGGGCATCCACCATTCATCATTTGCTTTCTCCTCTTATTCTCTTCTACAGCCTTCTCGTCATAAGGTGCTGCTTCTCTTTCTATGAATGAGATAGCACCTGTTGGACATGAAGGGAGACAATCTCCAAAACCATCGCAGTAGTCATCGCGTGTTAACTCTGCTTTGCCATTGATAATCTCAATAGCTCCTTCATGGCATGCGCTAGCGCAAAGGCCACAGCCATTGCATTTTTCTTTATCGATATTGATTACTTTTCTTATCATTTCTGTTCTCCTCAATTAGGAGTTTAGATTGAAAGAAATATAATTTATGTGGTAAAAACAACGAAAATGGAAAAAGAACAAGCAAAGCTATTCAAAGCAATAACAGATGAAGAGTGGAATGAGATGGAGCAGAGTAAGCTCTTTACTCTGGGTAATTACAGCAAGGGCTCCATCATATTCCACTATGGTGAGATCATAAATTCTATAGGGATAGTAATAGAAGGTAGTGTTAATATCGAGAGAGTAGATATTGAAGGCAGAAGAACAATACTAAGCAATATTCCAGCGCTTTCTGTCTTTGGTGAGTCATACGCACTAACGCACTCTCGTTTGATGGTAGATGCAACAGCATCACAAAACAACACTACTATCTTATTTATAAATGTTGATGTGCTTGAAAGCAAAAAGAGTACAGCGTGGTCAAACAAACTAAAAGGCGCACTGCTAAGCGCTGCGCTTCAGAAGAACATAGTACTATCAAATAGAATATTCTGTACAACTCCTAAGACTATAAGAGAAAAAGTAGAAACGTATCTCTCTTTTGAGGCTATTAAGCAAAATAGCCACTCTTTCTTTATTCCTTTCAATAGAGAAGAACTTGCTGATTATCTCTCAGTAGATAGATCAGCACTCTCTAAAGAACTAGGAAAAATGGAAAGAGAAGGACTAATAGAATTCAGAAAAAATCACTTCAAACTCTTATCTTTTTCAAACATCTGACAAAGTGCAACGACTATTACATAGGAATTTTTCTTTTAACATTACACAAAAGGAGAAAAACTATGAAAAAAGGACACTTTAAAATTAACCTCGTAGTTATATGCTTATTAATGTTAACTCTTTTCGTTGCATGTAATAACAATTCTACCCCCCCCCACGAACATACATACAATGAAGATGAGTGGGTAAAAGACGAAACGCACCATTGGCATGCTGCTACTTGCGAGCATAAAGAAGAAGTCAAAGACAAGGCAGAACATACCTGGGATGCAGGTAAAGTCACAAAACCTGCAACAACGACTGAAGTAGGTGAAAAAACATTTACATGTACAGTATGTGGCCACACAAAGACTGAAGAAATTTCAAAGAGTGGTACACTTCAATTTGCACCTGATTTCTCAATCGGTAAAACTTATGATAGAACTCAACTATCTGTAAGTAGTGAAAACATCGTGAGAGATGGTAAGGCGCTAACTGCAGAAGAAATTGATTCTATTCTTTTCAAGGTAAAAGATGCAGAGGATAACACATACATTGTAACTGCTCCTACTAATGCTGGAGAATACACTGTTAAGATTACAGCAAAAGCAACAGAAGAACATGAACAGAGTGTTCTTATAGAAGACTTTGTAATTAGTCCGAAAAAGCTTTCTTTAAACATAGTTCCTACAAAACCATATGATGGGAAACATAACTTGATAGGTGTTGCATCAGAAAATCTTGAAGGAGTAATTAGTCCTGATAAACCTACTCTTAGTGTTATGATGACATCTCTAAATGCTGGTTCGACATACAAAGGATATAATATTATTCCTTCTTCAGGTGGTAATGAAAAAAACAACTATATAATAAATGAAGAAGATACAAATCTAAAGAATGCCAGTATTACACCATTAAAACTAAACTTGAAAGGTGCTCCTCACAGAATATATGATGGGACAGACATTATTACAGTAGTATCCTCTGGAATCACAGGTTTCCTTCCTAATGATGACCCTACCATTGAAGTAAAGATGACTTCAAAGAATGCAGTATCTTCTACTAAGTATGAGAGTGCAAAAGTTGTCTCTTCTAAGGATGGAAATGAAACAGTTAATTATATAGTTGATAAAAATGATCCAAATCTTAAGGATGCTTATATAATGAAGATTTATATTAATCTAACACGTGTACCAACTAAAGAATATGATGGAAAGAATGAAATAACAGTAAAAATCGGAGATGGTATTACTGGTTATAGACCAGAGGACAATCCAGAAATAAAAATTACTATGTCTTCAAATGATGTAGGAGCTGAGTATTTTACCCATAAGGTCTCAGAAGTGGGTTTATCTGAAAGCAACTATTTAGTAAAAGATACCTCTGTTGAAAATTTTCTTAAGAAGGCTAGTATTACTAAAAAAATAATTAATTTACCATCTTACAGTGTTCCTGTGACAGCAAGCGGTGCTAAAAATAGAAATTTTATATTAGGTCCAAGTCATGGAACGGCGACAGCAAGTGAAACAATAGTTGTTAATTATAAAAATGAAAACAAATCCTGGAATGAAGGTTCTTCCTTCAACGCAAATAGCAGCGGGGTAATAACCAATATAGGGGAAATCAACAACTATAGTGTACTTATGCCTGATGAGAGTAAAATCAAAATCCTTCCTGCGGTTCCTTCTGGAAATAATCTTGGTCCGATTTCTTTTAGTAATACAGTTGTGACAAAAGAAATCACTGTAAATAATAAGACAGATGTCTTTAGTTTCAAAGCATCAGGAATAACTAAAAATAATAGTTATATACTGTTGTCATATAAAGATAAAGATGGTTATGTTAAATTAGATGATGGTAAATTGACAGGAGTTGCAGGAGATGTAAATATTCTATATCTTCATCCATATGGAGCCGTAGGAACCTACTTATTTGATTGTAAGTATAATACTGCAGATTTCTACTTACATGATCTTGATCCTGGAAAATATATATTAAGAGTTTATTTGCGAAAATAATATTTAAGAGCATTAGGCTGCAATGGTTCTTCTGTTGCAGCTTTTCTTTTTTTGATGGCTACTCAATAAAAGTTCAATAGTCCATATACAGAGGATAAGCAAATAGGTAGACTTCAAGAGATGAAGAAGTGTTTTATTGTTGTCCTTGTGTTTCTGTTGATTTCTTGTGCTTCTAAGAGTGATGACGCTACGTTGCGTGTTGCGCTTTCGCAGGAGCCTCCAACTCTTGATGTTGCTGCTAATACGTCGCTTGTTAGCAGAGTTATTGCATCTGGCAATATCTTTGAGAAGCTTTTGACTGTTACAGAGACTGGTGCTA
The DNA here is from genome assembly GCA_934247875.1 of uncultured Spirochaetales bacterium. GTDB lineage: Bacteria > Spirochaetota > Spirochaetia > Sphaerochaetales > Sphaerochaetaceae > Ornithospirochaeta. The sequence goes on along the minus strand of CAKQJZ010000005.1, from coordinate 6,066 downwards.
TTAAATGTGAATTAGCAAGTAGCTATAGTCTCAGTGATGATAACCACAAGTTAGTTTTTGTTTTAAAGGATAATATCTTCTTCCATAATGGAGAGAAGCTTGATTCTGATGATGTTGTCTCTTCAATGAATCGCTGGTTAAGGATTTATAAGCCTGCTTCAGATATCGTACAAGGTGCTGAGTTCCATAAGATAGAGGGTGGCATTGAGATCGTGTCTTCTGAGTCTTTGTCTTATCTCCCGCTCTTGATTGCTGCAGCTCCTCAGAGTGCTGCGATAATGTCTTCTTCTATCGTTGAAGCATTAGATAAGAATGAAGTTGTTTCAGAATATATTGGTACAGGGCCTTTTAAGCTTAAAGAGTGGAAATCTGGAGAATCTATTACTTTAGAGAGATACAAAGAGTATTCAACTGATAGTGATAAGAACAAAGGGTCTATAGATACTATCATCTACTTCTTTGTAAGTGATTCAGTTACTAGAGCTCTTGGAATGAAGAGTGGGCTATATGATTTTGCTAATGATGCTATGAGTGAAGATAGAGCGCTTTATAAAGATAGTGACATCTCTATAGTTGAAGGAGGAGAGAGTGGTTCTATTGGCTTTATCTTCAATAAAAGCAATGGAATGACTTCTGATGTTGATTTCAGACGTGCTCTTTCTCTCTCTATCGATAATGAGAAAGTCATGAGAGCGTGCTATGGTGACTTTGGCTGGAATATACACACAGACTATATGGAGAGAGAGCAGATCTTCACTCTCTCTGATGATAATCCTTATAAAGGACAAGATAGAGAAAGAGCTCTCGAGTACTTAAAGAAGAGTGGCTATAGCGGTGAGACTGTCAGAATACTTTCTTCTAATAGTTCCAATTTCGATAAGATGGCTATAGCACTTGCTGATGACTTTGAGAAAATCGGAGTCAAGACAGAATTAATCATTCTCGACTGGGCTGCTATGATGGAGAGACGCAAAGATAAGTCTGGCTGGGATGTCCTCGTCAGTGCATATACTTCTGTTCCGCTTCCTCAGATGAAGCTCTATCTTTCTCCTACATATCCAGGGTGGATAAGCGAGGAAGACGAGGGCGTTAAGCTCCTTTTGGAGATGAATGATAAGAGCTTAGATGAGGCTGTCGTTCTTTGGAGTGCAGCTCAGAGTGCTTTCTGGGATAGTGTTCCGCTTGTTGTTCCTGGTCACTACATTACTTCATATGCTCAGAATAAGCGTTTGCATGATGTTATAATCAATAATGGTTTCTATTTCTGGAATGCAAGGCTAGGGGATGCGAAGTGAAGAGAGCAATCGCGCTAAGAGTATTATCTATAATCATTACTCTTATATTCACATCTCTTTTAGTCTTCTTCTTTTTAGATAGAGCTGAAGGAGATAGTGTCTCATACCTCTTCAGTGAAGATAGCATCATTGAAGAGAGATTGGATAATGAGCCTTTCTTTTCTAGGTATTCTTCTTTTTTGAAGACTTTTTTCTCATTTGACTGGGGCAATGATATCTCAGGAAAAGATATCAAGAGCTTGATAAAAGCCAGAGCTCCGCTGACTATTGAGCTTGCGCTCTATTCTTCGCTTTTATCTCTCTTGATTTCAATTCCTCTATCAATCTCAGCATCTCGTGATGATAGTTCTATTTCCCGTTACGCTCTTTCTTTTCTATCTTCTTTTTCGCTTGCGCTTCCATCTTTTTTGATAGCAATAATACTCTCCCTCGTTGGTGGTTATTGGCTTAAATTATTTCCTATTGCAGGCTTTATTCCACTTTCAAATAGTTTTTTTGGTAATATCAGGTCATTGTTTTTACCTGCATTAACACTTTCGCTTTCACATATTGCTATCTTTTTAAGGCTTTTCCTTACAACTTTCAAAGAGAACTTGAAAGGTGAATATGTGCTATCAGCAAAGGGCTGGGGATTATCAGATAAAGATATTCTGCCTCATGAAGTAATGAAGCCATCAATACCTGTTCTCAGTTCATTGATAGCGCAAAGCTTAGCAACTGGCATTGCTGGCTCTGCTGTTGTTGAGAGCGTCTTCTCGCTTCCAGGGCTTGGCTCTATGATGCTTAGCGCAGCGCTTAAAAGAGATATAGCACTTTTGGGCTATATGCTTTTGTCTCTTTCGATTGTTGTATCTTTGGTTTTCATCGTGTCTGAGATCATCTCTCTGCTCTCTGACCCAAGGGAGGTGAAGAATGCGTAAAGTCAAGATATCACTTAGTGTGATTGCTTTATTGCTTTTGCTTGCTTTTATCTTTTCTGGAGAGGGTGAGATAGATCTTTCAAGAAGGCTTTTATCTCCGTCTTTAGAGTACCTCTTTGGAACAGATTCCTTTGGGCGTTCTCTTCTTTCAAGAGTCTCATATGCACTTATTGTTTCTTTATCGATAGGCATTGCTTCATCTGCTTTGTCACTTGCCTTATCGCTTGTTATTTCTTTTATCCTTGTCAAAGCAAAGAGCAATATAACTGTTCTGATTCTATCTCTTCTAGATAGCATCAAAGTAATCCCAACTGTTATTCTTGCGCTGTTCTTAGCATCTATCAAAGGCCCAAGTGCTCTGAATGTTGTAGTTGTATTAGTTTTGGCATTCCTGCCTAATTGCACTAGAACAACATGTGCAACTATGAAGAGCATATATAAGCTCTCATATATCGAAGCTGAGTATTCGATAGGAAGCGGAGAGGGAAGAGTGTTCTTCTTCCATGTGCTGAGAGCTATGGAAGCTTATATAAGAGAAGAGTGGATTTCTCTGTTGCTATCAGCTGTGCTTATAGAGTCATCATTATCTTTCTTAGGCGCTGGCGTAAAAGCTACAACGCCCTCCCTTGGCGCAATACTCCAAGAAGGGAGACCATATATTCTCACGTCCCCTCATATGGTCATAATCCCTTCTTTGGTGCTTATTGTCATATCATCAATGCTATTGCTTCTATCTGATGGATTAAGTGAGCTTGATTCTTCCTCTCATAGAGCGTAAGAGAGTCAGCTTATCTGCATAGCCTAAGTCTCCTCCGATAGGGAGTCCTGATGCTAAGCGTGTGATTGTTATATCTTTATTTTCAAATAAGCGCTTTATATAAAGTGCTGTTGTGTCGCCTTCTTCTGTTGGGTTAGTTGCGATGATCAGCTCCTTAAATGATCCATTCTCGACTCTCTCTTTAAGCGCTTTGAATGAGAGTTTGTCTGGGCCTATGCCCGAAAGTGGGTTGATTGCTCCGCCAAGCACGTGAAAGAGTCCGTTATAAGCGCCTGCTTCATTTATAGTAAGCACATCTTGAGGCTCTTCAACGATGCATAAGAGTGATTTATCACGGGATGGAGATGTGCAATACTCACACTCATCGCCCTCTGTGTATGCGCCGCATATAGGGCATGGGTGGATTTTCTTCTTCACATCTCCAATAACAGCTGAGAGCGCATCATTATAATCGCTCTCGCTCTTTATTAAGTAATATGCAATTCTTGTTGCGGATTTGGAGCCCATTCCAGGAAGCTTCTTCAAAAGCCTTATGAGCTCGTCTAGCGTCGTCATACTTTAAGCCCTATAGCCTCTGCCTGGCGTTTTGTATATGCTTCGACTTCTCTTCTGATCTTGTCACCAGCATCATTTACAGCAGATGTGATAAGCACTTCAAGTGTGTTCTTCTCATTCTTGTCGATTACTATATCTGCAATGTTGATTGAAAGGATTTTGAAGCTGCCATTCATTGTTACTTCAACAAGTCCTGCACCTGCAGAGCCAGTTGCTGTCAGCTTCTCAATCTCCTCCTTCACATTCTTCATCTTGGACTCTATCGTCCCCATCTGCTTCATTAGCTCGAACGGGTTTATATTCATTCTTTTCTATCTCCTTAGGTCTTTCTTCTTGGTGTATTACGATATTGCCGCCGAATATATTCTTGAGGCGCTGCATCTCATCTGATATGACTTCAGCTTCTTTGTTCTCTTCAAGCTCTAGTTTTACTTTATAGTCTTGTCCTGTTATTACTTTCAGTGCGTTTTCAAAAGCAGGTGCACTGTCTTTGACAGCTCTGAAAGTGAGATTGCCAGCTATCTTGATTGTTACAGTTCCGCCTGTTTCTGATATTGCTTTGATTGCATTAACAGCTCTCTCTTCAGGCTTTAAGCTTCTCTCTCTGAACTCTGTTGAAAGAAGAGGCATTATTGATTTATCAATTGGTACCACTGAAGTGCTAGCTGGCTCTTCTTTTATTTCCTCTTTTATAGACTCTGCTGGCTTGTTTTCAGTTTTTTTTTCTACGTTTGTGCTTTCAAAGACAACAGGAGATGATTTGCTCTTTATTACTATGTCTCCTGCAATGATTCCATTCTTCATATCATCAAGCTTCTTTAATAGTGCTTCTTGAGATAGAAGAGTAGGAAGAGAAGATAAGCGAGAGAATAAGAGCTCAACTTCAAAGCGTGGAGAAATAGTGTATCTGATATCTTTATAAAGATTGATAAACGCTTTAAGCGCAGCTTCAAGCTGCTCTTTGGAAAGAGCATCAACTAAATCTTTTGGGATATCACTCTCAGCTACAGCTAGCAGATCTGTTCTTCTGATTCCGCTCTTATAGAGCATCAAAGTTCTGAAGAACTCTGCACTGTCTTTGATTATTCTCTCAGCAGATACTCCGTTATCAAAGAGAGTAGTAAGCTGCTCTAGAGCACTCTTCTCATCTTGCGCTATTGCAGCTCTAACAATCTCTGAGATTGTAGAGAAGCCAGCAAGATTAAGACGCTCTTTGATCTTATCTAGTGTTATATGGTCACTTGAGAAGGCTGCAACTTGGTCAAATAGAGTATATGCATCACGCATTGAGCCAGTTGCTTCTTTGCTTATCCAGAACAGCGCATCTTCATCTGCTTCTATTCCTAAGTCTTCTGCTGCGCTCTTTAGGCACTTCATGATCAGTTCCTGGCTGATAAGCTGGAATCTGAATTGCTGGCAGCGTGAGCGGATAGTTGCAGGGACTTTCTGAAGCTCTGTTGTTGCGAATATGAAGATAATGTACTCAGGCGGCTCTTCAATAGTCTTCAAAAGCGCATTGAAGGCAGATGTTGAGAGCATATGGACTTCGTCGATGATGTAGATTTTGTATCGTGAGCTCTGAGGAGGGAATAAGACCTCTTCTTTGATTGCTCGGATATCATTTACAGATGTGTTTGATGCACCATCTATTTCAATAACATCAGTGCTTGTGCCTTCTGCTATCTCTCTGCATGAGTCACAGACACCACATGGATGTGCTGTAGGTCCCTCTGCACAGTTGAGAGCTTTGGCAAGAAGACGAGCAGAACTTGTCTTTCCGACGCCTCTAGGACCTGAGAATAGATATGCATGGGCAATGCGTCCCTCTTTGATTGCATTCTCAAGTGTTGAAACTACGAACTCTTGCCCAACAAGTGTTTCAAAGTTCTGTGGTCGTTTTCTGGTTGCTGTTACTTCGTAAGCCATAATCTCTCCAAGTTAAAATATAGCATAGTTTGCTTTTGACAAGAAGAAGATGAAAATAAAAAACAGCAGCAAATGGTCCGGGTCACATACAAATTCCTCTGACCGTTGCTACATTCCTGTCCTGGCGGGGTTGGGAGGCATGCATTGCCTGGTATCTGCTGCTGATAGAGAAGGGAGAGAGTTGCACGCTCCTTAAAACTGCTCATTCTCTTTTGCTAACAGAATTAATAACATTTTATTCAGCTTCTGACAAGTATGAATCCAGCGCATCAGGATTAAATGTGATTCCCATCTAACTTTTCCAATTGTTAACGCAAATGAATTCTTCCTATAGAGAAAAGAATTTCTTGGAGAGAGTTTAAAGACATTTTATAGTTGAAGAATACTTAGAAGAAGAAGGAGATGGAGTTTCCATTACTATGAATCTGCAAATTTGTTGTAAAGGAAACTCAAGTAACAAACCTTATGGCAATAGTAATGAACCTATCCAAAAAATTCAAGAATAACTGTTTGTAGCTAGCAGTTACGCATGAAATTTGATTGTTTTTGAGCCTCATAAAGATTCTTCTTGATAATAGTATTATATTATAAT
>CAKQJZ010000004.1 GCA_934247875.1 uncultured Spirochaetales bacterium | reverse complement strand
GAGCAAATCGCTATAGAAGAAACAGCATGATATTCGTTATTTCTTCAATTATGGTCTAGACAAAGGGCTTAGCTTATGCCGAACAAAGATTCAATATTGTTTCTTCCAATTTCTCAGGAGTTTTTATCGATTTAAAACCAATTTTATCAAGATTTATATAAACGATATTTTCAGCAGGTATTCCAGATTCTTTCACCTCTTCAGCTATAGTCTGCATCAAACAGGATTTGCCGCAACGACGAATCCCAGTTATGACTTTAATAAGACCCACATCATGGTAGAACCCTCTGATTCTTTTAAGGTAATTCTCTCTTTTGTATAATTTCATCGATTATTTCCCTTTTGAATATAATACTATATGAACTATGCTATTTCAATGTTAACACTGTATTTTTTGAGATTTTTGCAAAATATACTGCGTTAACTGCCAAATTGAGGCTGTTTATTGCCATTGAGTACATGAAGCGAAAAACAAAAATTAGATTTTGCAACAGCTCGATTTATTGTAGAATGACTCTATGGTACTCGATGATGATACAATAGCTTTTCTTAAAGAAAGAGAAGAAAAACTAGGCGGAGAGCTTATCTACAGAGCCTATGCTACATGGTATGGAAGAAATGATGGAGAAGAAAGAGAGTATGGAGTCTTTCTCTACAGTGATGGAAAGACACTTGTAATTGAAGACTTCGAAAGGACTCCTACTATTCTCGGAATAAGAGTCAAGCCTAGAGTTAAGAAAGAATACATCAAGCTTGAGCACTTTCTGCCGCTTCAAAGCATCAAAAGGATAGATAAAGTCACAAGAAGCAGCGCAAATAAGTCTCTTAGCATTCACAAAGATGTAGCGAAAAACGCAAATCTATTTGATAGAATATTCAGAAAGACTGTTATAAGAGCAACTCTGGATGATGGCACTGCGTATTACTTCGAGCTGCCAGAACTGAAGAAACTTGAGAAACTAATTAACAATTGAGGAATAAATATGGGCGCATTCAAAGCTTATGATATCCGTGGTCTCTGGGGTGTAGATTTCAATGAAGAGACTGTTTATAAATGCGGATACTTCCTGCCATCACTGCTGAAGGCAGATCATGTAGTAATCGGAAGAGATGTCAGAGTTTCATCTCCAGTTATCCACGACGCACTAGTTAAAGGTGTTCTAGATAGTGGCTCTGATGTCTGGGACCTTGGACTTGCAACAACTCCAATGGTTTACTTTGCAACAGCATTCTTAAAGGCAGATGCTTCTGTCCAGATTACAGCAAGCCATAACCCTAAAGAATACAATGGCCTTAAAGTAAGCAGAACAGGTGCTCTTCCTGTTGGCGGAGAGACAGGACTTAAAGACCTTGAGAAGCTTACTAAAGAAGGCAAAGTAGTCGTATCAGAGAAGAAAGGAACAGTTAAAGACTATTCATATGTAAAAGATGAATACATTGCATTTCTGAAGAAATTCAAAGGCTTTGAGAATCTGAAGCTCTCAATCGATTGCTCAAATGGAATGTCATGTCTTCTAGTAAAAGATGTACTTGGCTCAGATTTTGATTACATCAATGATACATTTGATGGCACATTCCCACATCATGAGCCAAACCCACTTGAAGAGAAGAACTGCGTAATGCTTGAAGAAGCAGTCAAGAAGAACAACAGCGACTGCGGTGTCATCTACGACGGAGACGCAGATAGAGTTGTTTTCGTTGATGATAAAGGACGCTGGATACAGCCTGACTATATCACATCACTATTAGGTCTTTATTATAAGGATAAAGGCATAGTAACAAATGCTCTTGTAGATATCAGAACAAGCAAATCAACTACAGATTTCCTAGAGTCTCTAGGCTATAAAGTAACTATCTGGAAAGTTGGTCATGCGTTTGCGAAGCTGAAGATCAGAGAAATCGATGGAATCTTTGGCGGAGAGCTTGCTGGTCACTACTACTTCAAAGAGTTCTTCAACTGCGATAGCGGCATACTTGCATCCCTTCTTGTTCTATCTGTTGTATCGAAGCTGAAGAAGGAAGGAAAGAAACTCTCAGAGCTGATTGATGAGATTGTTTCATATAAGAACTCATCTGAGATCAACTTCCGCTTAGAAGATAAAGACGGCGCAATTGCAGATCTCTATAAGCGCTATGTAACAGAAGGCAAGCCAGAAATGGTCATGGACTTCGATGGATACAGAATCGAATATAACGATTGGTGGTTCAATGTCAGAAAGTCAAATACTGAGCCATACCTCAGAATAGTATGCGAAGCTAAAACAGATGAACTCCTGAAAGAGAAAATCAACGAGATCTCGTCAATCATCAAATCTCATAACTAAAAACTTGAAAAGAAGGCTCCTACGGGAGCTTTCTTATTCATACCTCAATTTATAACCTCAAAATTGATATATACCTCAATGTTTTTCAGCATAATTAGAGGTATTGAAATAAATTGCTAAATTGTTATTATATATGTGGAGTTTTAGAAATGACAGATCAATTAGACTTTGAGTATTTACTCAACACAAACAAGAAAGACCAGACTAAGGCCAATGAATTATTCCCTGTAGAAGTAGCAAGAGAAGCTAGAAAATTTCATCGCCAGATTCCTGGTTACAGAGTAACACCTCTTAGAGCATTTCCTAATCTTGCACAGATGCTTGGAGTTGGTGGTATCTACATAAAAGATGAAGCTGAAAGATTAGAGCTGAATTCATTTAAAGTAATGGGTGGCTCTTTTGCTATATACCGCTTCCTGAAAAAGTATCTTCATATGGAAAATGAAGATGTAACATTTGAATATCTTACATCTCCTGAATGCCATCAGAAGATCAGAAACATCACATTCGCATCTGCAACCGATGGCAACCATGGAAGAGGCATTGCATGGGCAGCTATGCAGCTTGGTCTGAAATGCGAAATCTACGTACATAAAGAGACAAGCAAGGCCAGAATCGACGCTATCAGAAGATATGGCGCCAAAGTTACTATCGTAGATGGCAACTATGATGACGCTGTAAGACAGGTCGAAAAAGACGCTAAAGAGCGCGGCTGGTACATTATCTCTGACACTTCATGGCCTGGATACGAAGAGATTCCTACATGGATCATGCAGGGCTATACTTCTATCCTCTTAGAGTCTCAGGAGCAGTTTGCAGGAATGGGCATCGCAAGGCCTACTCATGTATTTGTACAGGCAGGCGTTGGCGCTCTTGCTGGCGCAGTTGTAGGCTTCTATACAACATTATTCAAAGATAATCCTCCTATCTTTGTCGTTGTTGAGCCAAATAAAGCTCCTTGCATCTTTGAGTCAATGAAGATCAATGATGGCAAGCCACATTCAGTCAAGGGCGACTTAGATACTATCATGGCAGGACTTGCATGCGGAGATCCATCTCCAATAGCATTCCAGGTACTCAGCAAGAATGCTGACTGCTTTATCAGTGTTCCAGATTATATCGCAGCTAGAGGAATGAGAATCCTCTCTTGCCCACTCTATGGCGATCCATTCATTATCAGTGGTGAATCAGGTGCTGTACCACTAGGTGCACTCTATTCAATCATGACAGAAAAGGGAGACTTAGCACTTAGAGAAGCACTGAAACTCGATAACAACTCACTTATCTATATGATAAATACAGAAGGAAATACAGATCCAAAGCACTTCAGACAGATTGTCTGGGATGGTGCAGATCCAGTTCCAGCTGAATACAGAACAAAGAGATGAGGAGGAGGCGCCGCGTTTGCAGCGCCTTTTCTATTGCACGTCTCTGATAGTTATGCGGCTGATCTTATCATTAGCTATATCTATAAAGAGGTAAGCAGCTGCTCTCTCATTCTGTATATAAGCAATAGCGGGAGTCCCCTGCTCTATGCCTTCAAAATCCTCAGCGAGCACTACATCTTCAATCCAGTAGCTTAGTGATTTAGTTTTATCTAGCGCTTCAATAACGCTTTCTTTGCCTTTATAGAGCTTTCCATCTTTGAATAGCTCTATATCATCTGAAAGCCTTGCAGAAAGTGATTTATATTCAGAGAAGACTAAAGTCGATGCAAGGAATGAAAGCAATGAGCGCTCATCAAGCTCTATCTCTCTTTCAACATCGAGAGAGAGAATCATATCACACCAAATATATTTTGCACTCTTTACGCTCTTGTCTTTAAGCGCAAGCGGAGGAAGCGATATTAATATATCTCCAATTCTGCTCTCTGCTTTGACAATCAATGAAGAAGCATTACTACCGATTTTAATACCAGGAATATTATAGACTTGTACCTTCTTGATTGGCAGCAATGTAGTTACAGCTAAGCTGCGATATGCTCCCTCATTATCAAGCGGCGCATAGAAACTGTTTCTTACGCTTTCTAGTGGGCCATAGTATTCATCATCCAGCTTGATATGAAGCTCAGCTTCGTGTTCTGTTGGAAAGAACTCAAAGCGATGCGCAAATGCTGAGATGTTGCCTTTGATAAGCTTACCCGGAAGGAAAGAAGGAAGAGTAGAACTTGCAAATAGCGCTATAGGATACTCATCATTGTTCTTGTCTCTGACTTTAGCAAAGCGATGCATCTCATTTCCTGAATTGCTCCTTATGTACTGAGCAATGCGGAATATAGTGGTAGTATCACTCCTGACTTGAGAAGAGAGACCTTTAATCTCCTCAACACCGCCATTTAAATACTGAGTATCGACAGATATATCAAAAGGAGGAAAATAAGAGATTGAATGCGCACCATCAAAGCCGCAGAGAGTCTTATCTGGATTTCCTGCTATTCTATCAATCAGTTTTATCTCATCTGTGCTAGTAAGCATCAGATTCTCTGGAAAATAAGCCATCTGTACCTCTATTGGATTGTACTTTATCCAGCCTTATCCGATAAGCCCCTTAATGAGAATTTCACTTCCAATCAAAATCAGGATTATTCCACCAACCTTCTCGGCTCTTCCAGAGAATCTATTACCGAATAACTTTCCGATATTAACTCCAATAAAGCATATTATGAATGTAACAACACCGATTATTGAGCTTGATAACAGCGCTTCAGCAGCATTGTATTCACTTATTGCAAAACCAACAGATAGCGCATCAATGCTTGTAGCAATGCCCTGGACAATGAGAGTAGCAAAAGTAAGAGTCTCTGCTTCCTCTTCTTCCTTTTTCCCTCTAATCATGCCTATTCCAATAAAGAGCAAAAGAGAAAATGCAATGAAAGGAATGAAGCGGGAAAAGTAAGTCAAATAAGTTACAAATGAGTGTACCAATGCCCAGCCAAGGAGAGGCATCAAGATCTGAAACAGCGCAAATGTCAAAGCAATGAGGAACTCTTTCTTTCTCTTCATTCCTTTATCAGCAAGTCCATTAGCAACGCTTATAGAGAAAGCATCCATAGCGAGTCCTACACCAAGCATTACACTGTTAAGAAAGAAAAGAAAATCCATTTAGTCTGCCTCCAAAATGCTAGGCAAAACAATGGACTGTATGCATAGCAAAGAATCTATGCATGAGTCTCGAAATCAATGCAGGCCAGGAATCACATCCAGTATGTTGACCAGCAACGCAATGCGTTTCTACTCCCCCATGAAAGGTAGTATGACTATAGGACAAAAAAATGAATTAATCAATATAGTATAAAGAGTTAGCTATTACTAACCTTCTGTAATTCTGTCTCAGCAAGATTAATCATATACATAAGATCTGCGTCTTTGACTTCTTCTGGATATTTCTTAGCTAAGCGATGGAGTGCATCAACGAATTCGCGGCTTTTAGTCTCTTTGGCAACTACATCGTAAACGTCGCTCATCCAAGCAAACTGATCTGCTCTGCACTCGTTATCAAGGAAATAGATTGTATCATCAATATTGCGTGTCAGAAGCTGAACTAAGCGATCCCAGCAAAGCTGAATACAATAATCCCACTCTCCATGAGAGAGAACCGAATATCTATATCTTTCTGCAATAACTGCATCTATTTCATCTTGTGTAAGCATAACTATGATTCTATCTATTTAAGATGCAAATTTGAATAGCTTTTTTCTATTTCCTTTTATTAGTTTTTGATATAAAAAAAGCTTGTCATGACAAAGGATCTAACAGAGGGAAAACCTCTACCGATATTATTGAAGTTCTCGCTTCCAGTAATAGCTGGAAATCTCTTTCAGCTATTATATACACTTGCTGACACTTTGATTGTCGGCAAGACATTAGGCGTTGGTGCACTATCAGCAGTAGGAAGTACATCCACAATCATCTACTTCGTCTTAGTCTTCATACAAGGCCTGACTAGCGGATTCTCAATTGTCCTAGCACAGGCGTATGGAATGAAAGATAAAGATGGAGTGAAGAAAAGCATTGTAGCTTCCATCTACCTTTCAGCTATCATCTCTGTTTTGCTGACAGTCATAACACTTTCACTATCTAAAGCAATAACAATCTGGATGAAGATACCAAGTGAAATTGAGAGTGATGCATATACATATTTATTTATAGTGCTTGCTGGCACTGTAACAACAGTATTCTATAATCTGATATCCAACATACTAAGAGCGCTTGGAGACAGCAAGCTTCCGCTGATATTCTTAGTAATCTCATCTGTACTCAATATAGTCCTGGATTATGTACTTATCATATACACACCACTAGGCGTCGGAGGTGCAGCACTTGCAACAGTATTCTCACAGTTAGTTGCAACACTGCTCTGCTTCTATGTTGCTTTCAAACGCTATGAAGAGATGAGAATCGAAAAGAGACTCTGGAAGTTCAACCTCAAGATAGCACTATCACATTTGAAGATTGGAATGCTCATGGGCACACAGATGTCTGTAATGTGCATTGGTCAGCTGATAATGCAAGGCGCAGTAAACAGCCTTGGAACGGTTGCAATAGCTGGCTATACAGCAGCATCAAAAGTCGATCAGCTTGGAGTCCTTGTAGATAATGCATTCATAAGCGCAATTGCATCTTATGTATCACAGAACTATGGAGCAGCAAAGCTTGATAGAGTCAAAGATGGCATAAGAGCAAGCTTGATACTCGTTGGAGCAACAACAATCATAATGATTCTGATAATAGTGCTTCTGATGCCATATATCGTGAATATATTTATATCAAATCCAGATGCAGGCGTATATCAATATGTCAAAGAGTATTTCATGATAATACTCCCATGCTATCCACTGCTAGGACTGCTATGCATATATAGAACAGCAGACCAGTCAATGAATATCAGCTGGGCCCCGCTAGTTGCATGTCTAGTAGAGCTCTTATCACGCTGCATAGGCTCAATAGGCTTAAGATCAGTACTAGGCTACAAAGGAATAATCCTCTCTCATCCACTTGCCTGGATAGGTGCCATTATCGTTACGCTCCCAACTTACTATCTATACATGAAGAGAGCAAAAAGCATTAAATAAGCCCTTCTCTTAAACAAGAAGGGTTGTTTAGAAGCCTTACGTAGTAAATTCACCAAATCTGTTTTACATTAAAAGGAATTTTAGAACGAACTACCGTTTCAATACATGCTCATGTGGTATTAGGAAATGACATATCGTTTTTGCACCCAACAACTAAAACAACAATAACATAATAATGATTGTGAACTTTTTCATGCTTCATTCCTTTTGTCAGTTTAAGAGATGACAATATTTCATCTATCAGGAATCAAGCAAATTTGTATATTCATAAGTTGCATGTATTATTAGGTGATAAAAAATCCTTTACCGAAGTAAAGGACTTTTTTCTCCCCCGGAGGGATTTGAACCCCCGACAGGGTGGTTAACAGCCACCTGCTCTACCGACTGAGCTACAGGAGAATGTTTTTTCGAACAAGAAGAGAATAGCATTTTGACTATTATGCGTCAATAGAAGTTAATAAATATTTTATTTATTTTTCAAAAGGCTATTTTCATTAATAAGGGCACCTCTTTCGAGATGCCCTTAAGGCTATTTATTAAGCTTAGTTAACTGGATAGTGCTTTGCGAGGTAATCAGCAAATACTTCGTTGAGCATCTTGCCAACAAGTACTTCCTTACCGAACATTGTGTATCCATCACCACCTGCTGCAAGGAAGTCGTTTGTAGCAACCTTGTAAACAGTTGTTGTGTCGTTCTTATCAAGAAGCTTACCGTTTAGGAGGACTCTCTTAATTCTTGAGCCTGCTGGTGAGTACTTAGAATAAACAACCTGGAGATCTGTCTGTGAGAAACCACCGTTAGTCTCTGGGAGCATTCTGTAACCCCACTCAAGTGCTTCATAAATCTCTGCTGGAGTGATTTCACAAACTGAGATTGTATTTGTGAATGGGAGAACGTTGTTAACGTCACCAAGTGTTACATCACCCTTCTTGAGAGATGCTCTGATTCCACCACCGTTTGTGATTGTGAAGTCTGCACCTGACTCTTCTGTCATTGCTTCACAGATAAGAGCAGAAAGGTTAGTCTTCTTAGTTCTTACATTCTGTCTAGCACCATCAAGGTTAGCTGGGATGTTAGCAATTACAGTATTGAGAACTGCATCAAGCTCTGCATTTACCTGATCGATATATGCATCTACCTTTGGATCGTCTGGGATTTCTGTAATACCAAACTCTTTTGCAAGCTCGCTGTTAGCTGGATCAAGAACATCAGCTGCTGGGATGAGCATAGCTGTTGTAATCTTAGCATCCTTGCCATTTACGTGAATCTCAACAACACCTACGTTCTTGAGGTACTCGCCTGCTGATACGATCAAAGAATCACCAACTTTGAGACCTTCTGGAAGAACTGAGTGAGAGTGACCATCTACGAATAGATCGATACCCTTGAGGTTTTCACAGATGTACTTAGATGTGATGAGTGATGTACCGTCGTCGTCAAGACCAATATGACCAAGTACGATAACATAGTCAGCAATCTCATGAGCTAGATCAAGAGCATACTGAGCGTTAGCAATAACTTCGTCAGACATGAAGCTTAGACCAACAGTATTCTTTGGATGTGACTTCTCCTTTGTATCAGGAGTTGTAAGACCAATTACAGCAACCTTGAAGTCGTTGAACTTATAAATCTGATAAGGCTGGAATACGAGGTAACCGTTTTCATCAAGAACATTAGCACAAAGAACTCTGAGGTTAGAGTACTTCTCTGCATATTCTGCAAGCTCTACAAGGTTCTCATAACCATAGTTGAAGTCATGGTTGCCTGGAGCAACTGCATCGTAGCCAAGCATCATTAAGAGCTCACCAACTGTTGAACCCTTGAACATGTTAGCAAAGTTTGTACCGTGTGTTACGTCACCTGCATCAAGAAGTAGGATATTGTCTGTAATATCTCTTGCTACGTTAAGCATTGTAGAAAGCTTTGCATAGCCCATACCACCATCCTGTGGCACTACTCTTGCATGTACATCGTTTGTATGAACTACATAGAGATCGAATTCTTTGTCGCCCTGTGTGTTCTTAACGATTTCTGTAACTCCAAATGGATATACTACTGGCTCTTCAGCCTTTACTTCTGGTGCTGGTTCCTCTGCAACTGGAGCAGGAGCTGGCTCTTCAGCCTTAACTTCTGGAGCAGGAGCTGGTGCTGGTGCTGGTGCTGGTGCAGGAGCTGGTGCAGGAGCTGGCTCAACAGCCTTTGGAGCTGGTGCTGGAGCTGGAGCAGGTGTTACTTCTGCTGGCTGAACAACAATTTCTGGAGCTGCCTCTGTCTTAGCTGTGCTCTGACATCCAATTAAAGCGATTGAAAGAAGAGCAACGAGAAGAACAGTAGAGATTGTTTTTGAAAAACGTTTCACGTGTTTCCTCCTTATGACAAGCGTAAAGTTATCATATAAATTTTTCGTTTCGTAAATTATAACACACGAGAATTCAAAAGGATACACCAATAAATGTAAAAATCTATCGTCAATTAGTGTTAATTAACTATTCTTGTAAAAACCTATGGAATTGGTATATTTTGATATTTATGAAGATTTCAACTAAAGGAAGATACGCTATCCGCTTAATGCTTGACCTCGCTGAAAACCAAAGAGATGGATATGTCGCACTAAAAGACATAGCAAAAAGACAGGGAATTTCAAAAAAATATCTTGAGCAGATTGTCCCTATTTTAAATAGTGCTGATTTTTTGAAGACAAACAGAGGATACCAGGGTGGTTATCGCTTAGCAAGAAGCGCAGATAAATACACAATCTATGATATCTTAGTCGCAACTGAAGGCAGCCTAGCGCCTGTTGCTTGTTTGGATAACGATAGCACAGAATGCGAAAGGAATGCATCCTGTGCTACGCTGCCTCTATGGAAGGGGCTCTATAAAACAGTCAAAGAGTACTTAAGCTCATATACGCTGCAAGATCTGCTTGAGCAGCAGCAATCTCTATATTCCAACGACTATGTTATTTAATCCTGGAACATTGGAGTAGAGAGATATCTGTCTCCAGTATCAGGAAGAAGAACAACAATAGTCTTACCCTTATTCTCTGGTCGCTTTGCAACTACGCTTGCTGCGTAAAGAGCAGCACCAGAGGAAATACCAACCAGGATGCCCTCTTTTCTAGCAATCTCTTTACCAACTCTGAATGCTTCTTCATTCTCTACAGGAATGATTTCATCATAGATTTTGGTATTGAGAGTCTCTGGAACAAAGCCAGCACCGATTCCCTGAATCTTATGTGGACCTGCTACACCCTTTGAAAGGACTGGAGAAGAAGCAGGCTCTACAGCAATAACCTTAATATCCTTATTCTTCTCTTTGAGGTACTTACCTACTCCGCTGAGTGTGCCACCTGTACCAACACCTGCGATGAATATGTCTACTTTGCCATCTGTATCATTCCAGATCTCAGGACCTGTTGTATTGTAGTGCGCTGTTGGGTTTGCCATATTAACGAACTGACCAGGGATAAAGCTATTAGGAATCTCGTTCTTAAGTTCCTCAGCTTTGGCAATAGCGCCCTTCATTCCTTTAGCGCCCTCTGTAAGTACTAGTTCTGCACCATAAGCTTTTAGCAGATTACGTCTCTCAACGCTCATAGTCTCAGGCATTGTCAATATGATTCTGTATCCTCTTGCAGCAGCAACTGAAGCAAGTCCGATACCAGTGTTTCCACTTGTTGGTTCAATAATTACAGAGCCTTTCTTTAAAAGACCTTTTGCTTCAGCATCTTCAATCATGGCTTTAGCAATTCTGTCTTTTACGCTTCCAGCTGGGTTGAAGTACTCAAGCTTAGCAAGAACAGTAGCACCTAGCTTCTCTTCTTTAGCAAAGTTGCTTAGCTTAAAAAGCGGTGTTGAACCAATCAAATCTGTTAACTTTTCATATACTTTCATATAGGCCTCCTATATTATATACAAAACCTATGGTTTTTATAGGTTTTACTATAGGCATAGTCTTTTATTTTGTCAATAAACCAATGAAAAAAAATGTTTGAAACTTTTTTAGGAACAAAAAGGCATTAAAAAAGACCCAATTAAGGGCCTTTCTAAATTACAGACAGCTTACATTAAGTCTTTTGGCTTGCGAGCTGTGTTACCAGACTTCTCGCAGTAAGCTACATGGCGGAGTTTTCCATTCTCGAAGACACTCTTCATCTTGATTACACCACCCCATCTGCTTGTAAGAACTTTAGCACCTTCACGATGAGCGTTCTTTGAAACATTACCTGCCATATCTATAATCCTCCGATATTAGATTCCAAAATCTCTTTGATATTACTAACAAAGCATATGATTGTCAAATACAATCCAACTACATGAATATAACATTTTTGCAAAATGATTGTAAATATAGAAAATGCTTTTTATTCTCCTAATTCTTTTTAATATATAAACAAAATGGTAAAAGTGGAAAAATTAGAATAAATTATCAGAAAACCACTTGCAATAAACATCTAAAATCTGTATTCTCTTTTCTGTTGCGTTAAGCGATATGCCTCCTTAGCTCAGCTGGCCAGAGCACGTGATTTGTAATCTCGGGGTCGTTGGTTCGAATCCGACAGGGGGCTTAGAACAGAAATTGAGAAATCAGTTTCTGTTTTTTTTGTCTCAACTTAAAGGCAAAACAAGCTTTATTGGCAAATAAAGCAGATAAATCATCATCCACTTAATCAATGAAACATTCCTAACAGCCACACCTGCGTTTTCAACATAACTACCATCTGCAGATAGTTCTAGTGACTTATCAAAGTATGACGCTTGCACTTCATTAAAGTGAGCTGCAAACTCTGTACTATCAATTGCTAGGAGTAGTTCTGTGTCTAAGCTTGCACTTCTCGGATCCAGATTATATGAGCCTATAAGCGTTAGCCTGTTATCCACCTGATAGCTCTTTGCATGTATTGAGCCACTTCCTTGGTATTCAAAAATCCTTATGTCTTTCTTCAGTATCGATTTTCTGCATCCGTAATACGCAGATAGCGCTATAGGGTTTGGAGAAGAGCCTGGAGAGTTAGTCAGAATACGAGCATCGATATCTTTCTCGCCTAGTTCCTTCAGTATACGTCTGAGCTGAGGACTATTGATCACATATGGAGATTGCATAACAGCACTTTCTTTAGCGGACAGCAACAAAGCGCCTAATGTGTACTCTACTTTTGGCACTTTGAGGTTTATGTGCGCATCATTATGAATGAATGTGACTTTATTGGCTTCATTTGTCCACTCTTTCCAATCATCATCATGATTGAAAAGTGAAGCATTATTCTCTTTATAGTCTCTATAGCTCTCAAGA
Organism: uncultured Spirochaetales bacterium; assembly: GCA_934247875.1. GTDB lineage: Bacteria > Spirochaetota > Spirochaetia > Sphaerochaetales > Sphaerochaetaceae > Ornithospirochaeta. The sequence goes on along the minus strand of CAKQJZ010000004.1, from coordinate 35,989 downwards.
AGAGAATCTTGCTTTGCTTTGGCTTTTTTAGAATGCTTTCCAACTGTCTCTACATTCTTCCCATCATTCCAAATGCTATCCATATAATCTCTTACAGAGAAGAGAGCGCTTCTACTGCTTCTTTGAGCATTGTATATAAGCACATCTCTATCGTATGAGAGCTCTCCAGAGAAAGATTCAGGGGCAAAATACTTATCGCCTATATTCCTTCCGCCAAGCAATAAGATAACATCATCTACTATTATGTATTTATCATGAAGGCAGCCATTCCAAGTCCAGGGCTTCAAGATATTCGGAGTGTTATATACTCTGAGCTCAATATTCTCATGGCTTCCAATTGCATCAGAGTATAGTTTGTTGAATTTGGTAAGTCCTCCGAATTGCCCATCGACTAGTATTCTAACTTTGACGCCTCTTTCAGCTGCATCAAGAATAGAGCCCAAGAAGATATCAGTAGTCTCCCCCATGTGCATTGCGTAGTATGAGATATCTAGTCGCTCTTCAGCTTCATCTATTATTTTAAGCCTTGTTTTGAAGCCATCTTGAGGCGTCTCTACAAGTGCAACTCTATCGCAAGATGGAGTCTCACTATAAAAAGATGAAGGATTGACAGTCTCTTTATAGCTTTGAGGAACTCTCTTTTCTCTGAGATTCGGAATCACGCCAAGCGCTAATGCATATATCAAATAGACCCATAGAATGACAATAAGAATCTGAAGCTTATATTTCTTCATACTCAGATATTAACATGAGATGAAATGAGAGCTATTCACCACTCTGAGATCATTGGCAAAATTATTAACTTTTGTGATAAATCGTTGAACTCAGTTTTTGACTTTCTTCAAATCATGACGAAGGACTTTAGCTCTATTCTGATAAAACATATCATCTAACCTCTACCTCATCTCATAGTCTGAGACAAGGCACAAATCCTTCTATATCTATTTCTTCAAAAGCAACTAGTTGTCGCATTAGCACAGATAATCGTTATGAATACTAAATTATTTTCACCTTTTAATACCAGAAAGCTTAATAGTCATAATCTCAAAAGGTTTGATTTCAAGCTCGATTTTATCATCATTTATACTATCAATCTCTTGAGCATATTCTTCCATAAGATTGACAAGATAAGCTTTATCAAATCTGATAGCAGTATCAAGCTTAAACTTAGTTCTAGTATTCTGACTTTCATAAAGTCTAAGAATGATATCACCAGAACCATCTTCAGCATATTTGATAGTTTCAATGACCACATTCTTCTTATCAGATGAAACAAGTGAATACTTATCAAGCTCTGGCTTACCTTCAAATGAGAGTAATGGCTGATTGAGATAATAACTATTTTCAATCGTTTCAGAATCAAGATAACTACAGCCATGAGGATACAATGAATATGTAAATTCGTGCATCTCTTTATCAGCTTCAGGATTTGGATATATACCGCTCTTTATCAAAGAAAGCCCTATCTTCCCATTCTTAACGCTATGGCCATATTTGCAGTCATTTAATAACGCAACTCCATATCTACCTTCTGAAACATCAACATACTTTTGACCACAGCACTCAAATCTAGCGACATCCCAGCTGGTGTTAGTATGAGTTTTTCTCTTTAGTGAACCAAATTGAATATCGAAAGTCGCTTCATCGGTATGCACATCAGTATCAAAGAATACTTTCAATAACGCTTGCGAGTTCTTCCAATCAACCACGTTCTTGATATCGATACGTCTGGAATCTGCATAGAATATGATATCTTGTGTGATAGTAGAAAGGCTCATTCTTTTAACAACTCTCAGGACTGCACAAACTTCACCAACACTTACCCATTCATAGCTTAAGACTTCATCTGTAGTCCAAGATTTCTCACTATAATAGATATCGATATCCCACGCATCGTAATTCATTGGCTTATCTTCAAACATCACTAATCTATTGCCATAGCAGCCTGGAGCCAAAATCTCTCTATCAAATGTCTTATCATAAAGCCGTGAGAAAGAGCCATCTTCTGTCAGCTCTACTTCATAGAACGGAGTTATTAGCTTTTTAGCAGAGACTAATGTGAAAAGTTTGCTTCTTACATCCGCTTTTGAAAGCTTCTTAAATACAGCATATCCTTTAGAAGGAAGATTCTCTAAATAACATATTCCATCTTGAACAGGATATGTTTTCCCATCTCGGGATAAAGCTTTTATATCTTTTGAAACATAAGCGATATCAGATCGGACAAAACAAGTTGGATTGAAGATAGTCAAATATTCAGGTGAATCAGATAAAAGATTCTGCACATCTGTTTCTACTAATTTATCTAACTCTTCATGGATCTTTTCATATTCCTTCTTTGTGACATCATAGACACCCTTGATAGCAGAACCTGGTAAGATATCATGAAATTGATTTAACAGGACCTTCTTCCAAATGCTATCAAGCTCTTGTTTATGAGAAGCAGCTGAAAGAACATCTAAAAGTTCAAGCGCCATCAATTTAACTTCGCTTTTTCTGTTAGCCCTTTTATTTCTTCCCATGCTTGTCAATGTGCCACGATGGTATTCAAAATAGAGCTCTCCTTCCCAAGTTGCAAGCCGTCCATTATCAGCAACTGTATCTTCAAGTTCTTTAAACCAATCTAATGCGAACTTTTGCTTAACAGTAGGCATTCCTTCAACGCCATGCTTCATCCTTGTCGCAGTTTCTAGCATTTCTTTATTTACGCCACCGCCACCATCTCCATATCCATAGCAGATAAGAACATCTTTATTGATATCTTTATCGATATATCTATCCCATGCACCGATGACAGCATCTGCGTGAATCATTCCATTATAGGTAGTGAAGAATTGGTCTGTCGCTTGGTCTACCTCAGGTGTGGTGATAAAGTGAGTTAAGATTTCAGAACCATCTATCCCTTTCCAAATAAAAGTGTCATGTGGCATACGATCAAACTGGTTCCAATTGATCTTTGTTGTCATAAAATATCTTATGCCACTCTTTTTCATTATCTGAGGAAGAGCAGCTGAATAGCCAAATACATCAGGAAGCCATAATATCTCGTTATCTTTACCAAACTCTTTTCGAAAGAAATCTTTTCCATACAAAAACTGTCTGACTAAAGATTCACCACTAGTAAGGTTGCAGTCAGCTTCTACATACATGCCACCTTCAACTTCCCATCTACCTTCTCTAACTCTTTCCTTTACTTGGTCATATAACGCAGGATAGCGGTCTTTTAAGAAAGTATATAAAGCGGGTTGAGAAGACATGAACAAGTACTCAGGATACTCTTTCATAAGCTCGAGCACTGTCGAGAAGCTGCGTGCGACTTTAGCTTTTGTCTGTTCAACAGTCCAAAGCCAGGCTACATCGATATGTGTATGGCCGATAACTGATGCAGTGACAGCATTATGCTTATTACCTGCATATATAGTTCTTTTAAGATATTCTCTTGCGCTTTTGATAGAATCATAATATGCAAAGGAATATGGCTCTCTCAAATCGAGCATATTCACAGCGTCATTAAGATCATGTTCTATGTTGATTCGCGCATTGCTCTCTTTTGGAAGTCTTCTAAACCCTCTAAGTGGAACGATAAGATCATAGTACAATGCTTCTGTCTCTTCATCGAGCACTTGAAACGCACCAAAAAGATTAAAGTCCGAATTGTCAGTACCGGTATATGCTTGTACATCTACAATGTACTTTTTCCCGCTTTCGCCCTCTTTTGCAAGAAAGATATCTTTGTGGTTTCTATCACTACCTTGCCTAACTTCTCCATTTAAGAATACTAAGAATTGGGGATTCATAGCATAGTAAATAGATTCAATCTGGCTTGCAATGCTCAGTTGGATATGTTTTCCTGCAAGAGTTTCAGGCACAGTAAACGCTGTTCTGAACCAGAAGTATTTATCATTACCATGCCACATATCTCGCTTGCTATTGAAAGATAGCCAAGCAGAAGAATCTTCATCAGCCTCTTTTGGGCAAGTAAAGAACCCTTCTTTCATTTGCCAATCATCCAATGATATAGATTCCTTGATAGAGAGCTTCTTGAGCTCTGTAGCAATCACGTTAATCCTTTTATCTAAATATTCCATATAGTTATCTCAGTACTTTATTCTACAGTTCTTTGTCCAATACTCTTCAGGAGCATTCTCCCAAGCGACACATCCATAGCCATTAGGGTTGAATACGAATTCTCCATCCTTCATCGTTGCACTGCATTCCAAACGACAAGAGCCATCGATCTTTGCATATCCACCATCGATGAAAGAACATTTTTCTTCACGCTTCTTTAAGAACGCTATATCAGCGATTCCACCTTCTTTGATAATACCAAGCTCTTCTTTTCCTAAAAGCCTGGCTGGTGCTAAAGTCACTTTTTGAAGTACATCTTCAAGTGTAAGCCCGATGTTCAAGAATTTATTCATGACTTCAAGCAAAGAGAATACAGGCCCCATTATATTGTTAGTATATAAATCACTTGAGATAGTGAGAGGGATATGTCCGCACTTGATTGCAGGAATTGCATTTCTAAATACAAAGCTCACACCGCCATGTCCTACATCGAATAGGACACCTCTTTCTCTAGCTTCCCAAATAAATGGAGCGACTGTCCCATTCTTTTCAATAATCTCAAACTGAGGTGCATACATATGTGTATGGATATCACCTGGACGAAGTCGCCTTAGCATATCAGGATAAGTGCGGTCTGGAAGATTTGGATAGAAATCGACCATAACTCTTGTCCCTGAAAGTTCACCAGCTTCAAGCGCTGCATCAACACTTGCCCACATTGGATGCTCATCATCAAAAGGTTTTGTTGTCCAATAATGGGCAGTCTTAACACCCACCAAAAGATCTGGAAAACTCTTAATGTAAGCAGCTGTCAATTTAGGATCAAGATATGGGACTTCATTCTCTCCTTCAAGATCAAGCATGCCTCGTCTTGAAACGTTTAAGAACGCAAAGATACGCACTTTTGATTTATCAATCACATTCTCTTTGAATGTGACAAAATCTCTCCAACCAGAGGTTCCGGCATCAACAACAATAGTAACACCAGAAGAAAAACAGCAAGCATCAGGGTCTACTGGATTAAGAGAGTTATAAGGAAGTGGTTTTAAAGGATATACGTGAGCGTGAAAATCAATCAAGCCCGGTGTGACAAGAAGGCCAGATGCATCAATCAAGACTGCATCTTTACACTCCTCTATCTTTCCAAGTCTTTCAACGATACCATTGTTGATCAAAATATCTTTCTTTTCGAAAGAGTTTTTTTCAGAATTATAAACTAAACCATTCTTAATGATTTTTTTCTGCATACTCTAAATCCTTATAAATAAGCTATCTCCATTGAAAGCCTTAATTTCAATCTGCTGACTAGACGTAGAGCTTAGGGAAATCTTTCTATTTTCCCCGGGGAGAAGATCAAAGTAGTTATCTTCTATAGATATCGCCGCATAATCTTCTGGAATAATTTGCAAGAACTTAACAAAATTCATGGCTTCTATCTCAAGCTTTCCATCTACATAGGATACAGAGAGCTCTGCTTTCGGCATATTAACATCCTTAAACTCACCGAAGATACTGTTTTCTTTATATTCTTTGTGAGCTTCTAATTCAGCTGTCATAAGATAATGTCTAAGCCTATTATGGATGATCACATTAGGATAGAACCTTCCACCTACTGCTATATGCCTAATGCATCGTGCACAATCTGCAGGCACAGAAAAACTTATCTTCTCCTCATGTATCACAGAACCAAAGAAGTCTTGTACTTTGATAATAACATTATCAGAAAACTCCTCTAAAGAATTATTGACTATCCAAAGCTCTCTCTCATTTGCAGAACAATCCTTGAGACTCATGCTAACATCAGAAAAGAACCTTTTTGAATACCAGTAAGAGGCTTTGGGAATCAGATCAACATCAATCATGCTCCAACTTTGACATGGACAACAATCGTTTAGTTGCCAGATAGCAGAACCTGCACAATATGGATAGTTCCTTCTATAGTGCTCGCAGCCATACTTTAACGCTTCAGCTTGAACCAACATAGAATACTCAACATATTGCTTCATATTCTTGGGACTTCCTATATGCTGTTTCATATAGTGCATCATCAGCGCAGGTGAGCTATCACGATTGAAATAATCATATTCGTAGTCTGTGAATTCGATATCATCCTTCTTTGTATATCGCTTGATAGTCTCCAATACAGGTGTTGCATGAAGCCCAAACTCACTAGCAAAGCGAGTGCTATCCAACCTGAAATCTTGATATGGAATTCCTGAGAACCATACATCCCAATTGTGTCTATCACCAAGCTCTTGAGAATTGACAAGCTCACCACCAAATGGAGAAGAGCTTTCATATTCTCTATCTGTACCAATCTCTTTAAGCCAAGCTGGTATATACTCTTTAAAGAGTCTATCTCCATACATGGTGCGTTGTAGACCGATCTTTTGACAGATCATCTCTCCTTCTACATTTCCAAGATAAAAGATAACTGATGGATGGCTATCAAGCTTAGGTACTATCTTTTGTATCTCATACTTCACATTGTTAAGAAACGCTTCATCCCAATCAGGATATTCTCCACATGCGAACATGAAATATTGCCAAATCATAATACCGTATCGGTCACAAAGCTCATAAAAACAATCTCTTTCATAGATACCACCACCCCAGATAACTAAAGTGTTCATGTGAGCATCGGCTGCCATCTTTATGAGCTTTTCATAATATTCATCAGATACTGAACCTGGTCTATTTGATACAGGTACCCAGTTAGCTCCCTTAGAGAAGACATTTTTGCCATTCACACGTGTTAATAACATTGGAGTGCCATTATCATCATGTCTGATGAACTCAACTTTTCTAAAAGCAAAGTCCTTACTCTGTTCGCTTACTACAATACCATCTTCATCAATTATAGCTAGCTTGAGTGTGTACATCTCTTGCTTTCCATATCCCATCGGATACCAAAGCTGAGGCTCTTTTACTTCAAAACAAAAATCATCCGTTTGCTTGATATCGACCAGTTTACCATCTTTGATAAGTTCTGTTTTATAAGTGAAATGAGGATCTAAGCTTCCTAAAAGCTCAGGCAAGAGCATAACATGACCTGTCTTTAAGTCATCTGATAACTGCGCTCTGACATTAAGCTGTACTAAATCAACTTTATCTGCTAATACCAATCTGACTTTTTTCCAAACTCCTACAGTCAAAACTGCAGGTGTCCAATCCCAGCCAAAGCTATAGCCAGCCTTTCTCGCATATGCGCGCTCTGTGGAGTAATTAATCCAAAAGCCTTCAGGAAGTGTCTTTTGGCTATAGATTGAACTAAATGGGGGAAAGACAATCTCTAGCTCATTCTTTCCCTCATGAACATTAGCCAATTCAAGAGTGTGCTCAATGAACATATTATCGAAAACAGCTACTAAAGATGAGTTCACATATACCTTTGCATAGGTATCTAAACCTTCAAAGATAATCGCCTTAACATCCCTTTTGATATCTTCTCTTGATAATTCAAAAAAACACTTGTATACCCAAGTTTCCTTCTCAACCCAACGAACGCATTCGTCGTTATAGGCATATACAGGATCCGGGATAATGCCTTTATCGATCAGAACACTATGAACATCTAAAGGATCTTCAATCTTGATCCAATCTTGATCCGCCCCTAATCTTCCTAGCCTCCAATCTTTAAGGCTTATCATACTATTCATCAGAACACACTCACTTAAACTCAAAATATTTCAAAAATTGCTTCTACTTCGACAGGGATATTATGATTAGGCATATTGTGGGTACCCATTACAGTTCTTGCATGAACACCTCTTTCTTCCAACACTTGGAAGATAGTCTCAGAAAAGCCATCCATAACTCCATCAACGTCATTAAATCCTTCAGCACAATTGACAAGTGCAAATACCTTCACGACTTGCTTTATTCTGTCCAAAGAGCCTAAAAGCTCTCTCATCTTAGCAAGAATAATCAAAGCGCATTCTCTTGCTGCTTTGTATCCTTCTTCTGGTGTAAGATCAGAACCAATTCTTCCCGCATATAGAGGCACATTGGTATTGTAATCTTCTGGTCCGTGACCAGAGATCCATATAGTATTACCTACTTGACGGAATACAACGATTCCTCTTTTAGGTGCATATGTAGGCTCAAGTTCAGTGCCATTTTCCATGATTTTATTGATATCGCTCATATTAACCCTCAGTTTCTGATCTTAACGATTGCATCAACAACGATAGGAACATTCATTGGAAGAGCAAAAGCACCCATTGCAGATCTTGCATGCTGACCTCTTCGGCCTAGAACCTCTACCATAAGATCTGAAAATCCGTTCATAACAGCTGGCTGAGATGCAAAGTCTGCTGCGCTATTTACAAGGCCTAAAGCTTTTACGACATAATCGATACGATCAAAATCCCCGATATAATCCTTGATAGTTGCGAGCATATTGAGACCGCACTGGCGAGCTGCTTTATATGCTGTATCAAGATCTATTTCAGCACCAACCTTTCCTATATAAAGAGGTTTTCCATCTTTTCCTAAAGGCAAATGTGCAGACAAGTAGAGCATATCGCCCTGTAATCTTGCGTCTACTACTCCATTTCCCTTATCAAGCTTATTAGGAAGCTCGATACCCAGTTTTTCTAGTCGTTTTTCTGTTGCACCCATTTTTATTCTCCTACTCAATTAATTTTATTGTTTAACAGCACCACTTGTGATGCCGGATACAAACTGTCTTTGGATTATCATATATATACATACAATAGGTACGATAATCACGAATGCAGCTGCCATTGTCTGTCCCCAGTTAACTTCGAAATAGGTTGAGAACTCACTTAATGAAAGCGGTAATGTCTTACTTCTTGTTGTTCTTGATAGAACATTTGCAAGAGCATATTCATTCCAAGAACAGATTATTGCATAAACAGCTGTAGTAGCAATCGCAGGCTTCATTATAGGAATCAATATTTTAGCTAATAGCTGAGGCTGTGAACAACCATCGATAGTTGCAGCTTCTTCAATAGAGATAGGTACACCTGCAACATACCCTTTTACCATCCAAGTTACCATAGGTAATGAAATAGAAAGGTGGCAAAGCGAGATACCAATCTTTGAATCAACGAGGCCAATGCTATCCATTATGTAATAAAAAGGCAACATCATTACGGTAAGAGGAAGCATCTGGCTCATCAGTACGAATAATGATAAGAAGTTTTTACCCTTAAACTTGAATCTTGCTAATCCATATCCAAGTAGCCCACCAAAGAAAAGAGCTATTGCCGCACTTAGAAAACTAACTGCAATCGAATTCAAGAAAGCTACAGGGATAGAACTCTTAGTAAATACCATCTTATAGTTCTCAAGATAGAATGAATTAGGAATCCAGTGCAAAGGTTTACTGAAAATCTCAGCCGTTGGTTTAAAAGAAGTACTTATAAGCCATAATAAAGGATAGACTACTACTATGACAGATAGGACAAGTACCGCATAAACGATAATATTTCCAATTGTTTTTCTCATATCGTCAATCCTCATTCTTTGAAATCATCTTTACATAAATAACAGCAAATGACATTGTTACTATGAGCTGCATGATTGCAGATGCTGCTGATGCATTAATATCCATTACCCTAAATTGGTTATAGATCAATATAGAAAGAGTCGTAGTGTTATTTCCGCCTGATGTAGTTAACCAAATCAAAGAAAACTCACCTAACGACCAAATAATCAACATTAATATCGCAACAAAACAAGAGTCTTTAACCTCTGGCAATGTGACATGGATGAGTTTTTCGAACCATGAAGCACCATCGAGTTCAGCACTCTCATAGAGGTCGACTGGAACCTGTTGCAATGAACCAGTCAAGATCAACATTACATAAGGAGCGGTAGACCAAATCTGAACAATAACCAAGCTCCATAATGCAATGGTGGAATTTGACAACCAAGGGATTGGAGATGAGATCATATTCAGCTTCATCAATGTATCGTTTAGTACACCTGATTCTGTTTGAAAGATCCATTTGAAAACTGTTGCTTTTGCAACTCCTGGAATAACCCAAGCGATGAACAACATACTTCTCCAAAGTCCCTTAAACTTTGTGTTCTTTCTATTTATAAGCAAAGATAAGGCAAAGCCAATAACAAAAGCTCCTGAAACAGTTCCTAATACAAACTTGATAGTATTCATTACTGCTTTTGAGAATTGAGGGTTCTTAAACAACCTTGTGTAGTTTCTAAAACCAACAAAGCCACCCATTGAAAAGCCATTGCTACTAAAGCTCATGATAATAATATAAATTAATGGATAGACTACAATGAGTGCCGACAATATCACTCCCGGCATTACATAGGCCATTGCTCTTTTTCCATCTCTACTAAGCATAGAACCTCCATAAATATTCTGCTCCGGGGAGACTCTCCCCGGAACAGAAGCAAACATAATTAGATACCAAGCATTTGATCGATGTCTTTCTTCATCTTCTCACAAGCTGCATCTGCGGAAAGATGACCAGACATTGCATCCTGTACATATGTGAAGATGATAGGTTCTATCTCTGCCCAACGTTCGTAAGTTGGAGCTGGCTTAGAATACTCAAGCTGATCAGCAAAAGGCTTAAGAAGTTCAGATGAGAACTTAGGATCTTTCATAGCTTCGTAGCTTGCTGGGAATGTATCTGTGATATATGCTTGGTTCTCTGGACGAGCAAGGAAAGCGAGGAATTTTGCTGCTTCTTCCTTGTTCTTAGCATTCTGACCAAGAACTACACACCAACCATCAGCTGTTGTAACACCTACGTGGTTATCACCTGGAAGTAGTGCTGTACCAAGTTCGATATTAGGAAAACTTTCTGTGATAACAGGGATGTCGAAAGGTCCTGCCATGTAATAAGCAATATCTCCACCACCAAAGGAATTTCTGAGAGTTGTGCCATTACATTCAACACTGTTGGAAAGCGCATAACCTTTCTTATATGTATCAACGAGGAAGTTCATAGTCTTTTTAGCTTCAGGGCTATCAATCAGACACTTTGTATAATCTTCGTTGAAGAAATCTCCATCGAAGGAATATAGTTGTTGAGCAAGACGCTGTGTAACACCTGCAGCATCACCAAAGCCCCAACCTGTTGATACGTATTTGCCACCAGCCTTGATAGCTTGATGCAATTTGTCTAACTCTTGGTATGTTTCAGGGAAAGAATCAAAACCATATTCTCTTAAGATAGCCTTGTTATAATAAACAGCGTTGCCATCATATCTGAATGGTAATGCATATGGTTCATTGTTAACAGAAACAATATCAGTAGCCTTTACTAATATGTCGTTCCAATCCAATCCAGCTTTTGTTGTTAAATCCTTAAGAGGTGCAACAAGACCCTTGTTTTGGAAACCATTTACGTCTGTGAGAAGAACGCTGAATAATTCAGGGGAGTTCTTGCTGGAAAGAGCTGTAATAGCCTTTGTCTTGTAGCTTTCCCATTCTGTAACTACTAATTCAACCTTGATATCTGGATTCTCAGATTCGAACTGCTTGATAAGAGCTCTTGATTCTTCCTCATCCCAGTTTGGGCTAAACCACTGGATTGTCTTTACTCCAGAATCCTTTGACTCCTGTTGTCCGTTAGCAAAAACAGGAACAAAACACAATGCAAAAAGCATTAACACAGCTATGATTCGCTTCATATATAAAGTCCTCCTTGTATGGCGCATCATCTAATAATTTTTTTTCTTTCTTTAGAATACCTAAAGGCAATTCTCAATCGCTTCAAGAAGAGTGCTCACTTCTTCTTCATTCACATTAACAGGGCTGATCATAATCGCAGTTGATTCTTGACCAACATATATATGTTTAGCTAGCATGCTCTCTCTGAAAGCTTTAGCCCTCTCTTTAATGCCAAACTCAGCTTTTAGGCGAACATATGCTTGCCCAACGGGTCCGTAATTGACGATCTCTGTTGGAATATCATGCTTGATAAATACAGTCCTAATTTGCTCGATACGAGAGAGGCATTGCTCTGCGAAAACGTTTTCATCACGTGCTAAAAAAATCTTTACAGCGTAATATAAAGCAACAATACTCTCGCGGCTGACTTTAGAGCCTCTGCAAATACCATGATTAGGAGCACCAAATTTCCTCATCAACTCAACGTTTTTGCTAGATGCAAACACTAATCCTGAATCTTGTGGTCCTGCGAGACTCTTTCCACCACTGAATATCACATAATCAACACCCATCTTTGAAAAAACTGAAAGATTTTTCTTAGGAGGCAGTAAAGCCGCCACATCCAAAATTACTGGAATGTTTCTTTTTCTTGCAATTCTAACAACATCCTCAAGCGGCATAGATCCTTGTGCATATTTCCTATTTTCAAAATAGACGATAGCTGCAGTCCTCTCGTTGATTCTCCCTTCAAGTTCAAAATCAAGAGTCTCATCTGCATCCCCTACTTCAACAATCTTTGCACCAGCTGCTTGAAGAGATTTATCATATGCGTTTCTCTGACACTTAAGCAGGATGAATTCATCCTTAACCCCATCAACTACTGTAGGTAATTGTTGATAATAATATGGGTTATCGCCGCACATACAAACAGCAGCAGTGAGAGTAAGAGCCCCTGCAGCACCATTTGTAATGAAGCAATCTTCATTATCAGTAATCTTTGCAATCGCTTTGCCTACTTTTTCTTCAAGCTCGTTGAAATCTACAAAATGCTTTCTGATCTGATTCATAGCTTCAATAGCCTGGTCACCCATTCTGCTTCCACCATAAACGGTGTAAGTATCATGAGCATTGATATACTTTGTAATGCCTAAATCTTTGAAAACATCTATTTTATCCATCTCAAACTCCATGTGCTTTGATAGAAGCACCACCATCAACAACGATTGACTGGCCAGTGATGTATGATGACATATCACTTGCTAGGAAGAGAGCAGCTTCTGCTATGTGCTTGCTCTGGCCTGGTTCCATTGGTTGCATAGCCAATAGCATGTCCATATATTCTTTTTTCTCTGCTTCTGTCTCTAGGTTCTCCATATAATTAACCACAAAGTCGCTCATGATAAGACCAGGACAAATATCGTTGACTCTTATGCCGTGTTTAGCATAATCGAGCGCCATCGCTCTAGAACCAGCGTTCATAGCACCTTTTGTAGAGGCATACATAAAGTAATTTGGCATTGTCTCAATTGCATGAATGGATGAGATATTTACGATATTGCCATATCCTCTTTCGAGCATGATTGGAATAAAGAATCTTGCAACTCTGAATGCATTGAAGAAATTCGATTCATACATCGAATACATCTCTTCATCTGTATAGGCATGGCTGACTTTTTGTATATTCACGCCTACTACATTTACAAGGATATCGATATAACCAAAGTCATTCTTAATGTCATTGCAGATTTTTTCAACAGAATCTGGTTTGTCGAAATCTACAACATAACTCTTAGCATTTGAGTCAATAGCTCTCAATTGCTCAATAGCTCGTTCAAGCTTTTCAGGATTTCGTCCACCGATGATTACATTTGCACCTTGCTGTGCAAAGAGGACAGCTATCGCTTGACCAATACCTTGGGTCGCGGTAGTGACAAATACTCTTTTTCCTGCGAGCAACTTGTTGTGGTCCATCATTTTCTCTGTCTTGTAGCTAATAGCCATATCACTAAATCCTCACCGTTTCCTTTTCAACGATTCTTGTCTTGTAGCACTTTGCATATGAAGTCTGTTCTTCATTTTTTAAGAAATCAGATAGAAGTTCGATACTATCTTTTCCCATTTGGAAAAGTGGCTGTTCGATAGTTGTAATCTCTTTTCCTCTATATCCATGAGGCAAGATTTCTCTGTTATCGTAACCAAGCACTGAAACATCTTCAGGAACTCTATACCCTGCATCTTCTAGTGCTTTAATCGTGTAACTTGCAATAGCGTCATCTGCACAGAAGAACGCTTCATACCTTAGCCCCCCAGAAATCAATCTTTCAACTATGTCATATGCTTCTTCGTTCTCGCCTAAGACATAATCAACGATACATTTAGACATATCTAATTGAACCTCACATACACCATCAAAGAACCCTTTAAGACGATCTGACATAGCTTTTCTAGCAGGATTTCCACTGATATATGCTATCTTTCTAAAGCCTTTAGAATATAGGTAATGTACTCCACTCTTCATGCCACCAATATTATCAACTAGCAGATTAATACAGTTTTCTTGTTTGAAGTCATTCTCAATCAAAACACATTTAATGTTTCCACCAAGATATTTCATAAGTGTATTGTCATCAAATCTTGAACCATAGAGCACGACACCATCTACAGTCCCGTTACTAAAATATTCAATATACCTCTTCTTGTTACTTGGATTAGAGCCTAATACACTTGCAAAGATAACATTGTAACCAACATTCTGAGCTCCAGTCTCAAACCCCTTGATTAAATTATAGAAGAACGGATCGTGCATGTTGTTTACAATAACGCCAATAGTGTTAGTCTTATTAGAAACTAAAAATCTTGCAGCCTGATTTGGCACATAGTCCATTGCTTCAACTGCATTCATAACTTTGTCTCTTAGTTCTTCAGAAACTATGCAAGTATTGTTTAAGACACGAGAGACTGTTGATTGTGAAACTCCTGCCTTCTTTGCAATGTCCTTGATAGAAACTGACTTCTCTTTCATCTCTCACCTCACCTATGAAAACGTATTCATAGCTATTTCAGTGTATTATCGCTCTTCAAGAAACGCAAGCATAATCTTTAAAATTTTTTTCGTATTAAAATACACGTCTTCACAAATGCATTAAACCAGAATATACTCTAACCAAAGATTATGGAATCACAATTATTAATATCTAGTTATTCTACAAATAATTATTTTGATATTTCCATTATTGATTATAATAATGGAAAGCTCTCTCTTACAGACAAAAACCTAGTGCAAGGGAATAATCCTAGTTATCTTAAATATGATAACGGATATATCTATTCGATATCAGAAACAGATGAACCAGCTCTTTTTTGTTATGATTTAAACCTAGAAAACGTATTCATAAAGAAATTCAAAGGAAAATACCCTTGCCATATCGAGACTTTTGATAACTATATCTTCATATCTAATTATGGAAGTGGTGATGTTGTTGTATTTGATAAGAAGAAAGAATCATTTATTGAAACGATAAAGCTGACAGACCATTCTCATGCTCATTCATCAATAGTTATTAACGATAAGCTATTAATAGCAGACTTAGGAGCTGACTGTATCTGGGCTATTGATAAAACTGCTAAAGTCCAAATACATATCGAAGGAGGACCAAGGCAGATAATACCATATAACGAGGGATTTTACACAATTGAAGAAAATTCAAATACAGTAACTCAATTTGATACGAAATTTAATATTGCCAACAAATGCAATACTTTATCTAATAACAATATAACTTCTTTTGCAGGAGGAGCTTCGATTCTTACAGATGGAACACTCTTAATAGCTAATAGAGGAGCCAATACTATCACTCACCTTTCGCCAAAGCTAACGATTTTGAGTGAATTTGATTGCTATGGTGATTGGCCAAGATATATCCATGTAATTGAGGATGATAGTGTCGTTTTAGTTTGCAACCAAAGAAGTGGTGAGCTTATCTCCTTAGATTATAAAACAGGAGAACTACTCGATCGTCTTTCCTATCCAGGAATTTCATACTGCACAATAGTTTCAAAAGCTTATATTTCTTCATACTCAGATATCAACATGAGATAAAATGAGAGCTATTCACCACTCTAAGCGCATTGGCAAAATCATTAACTTTTGTGATAAATCGTTGAACTCAGTTTTTGACTTTCTTCCAATCAGGACGAAGTGCTTTAGCTCTATTCTGATAAACCATGACAGGCTCATGTCGTTTTTCATGATTGATCATGATAAGCACTCTGATTGCTTTTTCAAGGCTATTTTCTGTATCAGCTTCAGCTGTGCAGAACAGAGCCACATCGGATGCGAATCCACTGCGTCTTGCCGCTGCTGCAGCATTGCGGCTTCTGAGGTCTTTAGTCTGAGAGAAGTGGATAAAGCAGCAATCACTGTCATCTATCTCATTCTCTTTATAGAGTGCTTCCATCATAGCCTTCACTGCTTCATCAATCAGTTCTGCTTTATCTTCTTCTACTGTAGTTGCACCGCGTAGTGCGTAGACATTCTCCATATTATCCTCCGATTCTGAGGCCTTTGATTATTACACTGTTGAGCAAATCTATAGCTATTGATGTCGCAAAGTAGACTAAGAGCCTTAGAAGTGTTAAGAGCACAGGCTTTATTACAAAAACCTTGCTAGATACAGTGCATAATATTGATGCCATGATGATCCAGAATGCCTCTAAAAACAGAGTCCATCCTAAGACCATCTGTATAGTTGTTATGAATGAGACAAGCTCTTCGCTTACTGGAAAGTAAAGCGAAAGCACAAATAGAATCGCAAAAAATGAATAGAGCGCCAATAAATAAGTATGGACTCTAGATGAAAACTCTATGATTCTGCGAAATGCTAACATAGCTTTACATTACCACATGAATTGGATTTTTCAAATAAGCGTTAGCATGCCACGCTTAAAGCTTTCAGGTGCAACACGGATCAAAAGCGGCTTATCTGATGTTATGAATACTCTATCGTTTCTGAATCGATTGGATTGCGAAATGAAAGTCAGAGAGAGGGGTCTATCTCCAAGTTCCCATACTAGCCCATCACTTTTTACATCAGCATTCTCAAAAAGAGGCAAGAAAGAAATCTCTTCACCCGCTTTGCTATCTATGTAGCCCTCCCCTTGAAAGCCTAAGAGCACATCGCTATCTGTAAACCAGTAGCGAGGAAGGCCATACACTCTGAAAAGAGCGAGAACAGAAAAGAGATGGTCTATCCTCCCACCACCTGCTCCAAGCAGATCATATACAGGTCCAAGCTTTTTTCTTATAGCAAGCTCAGTATCTGTCTCATCTTTATCTCTTGGTGCTTTCTTATAGCCAAGCGACAAAATCTCAGTGCTGTATTTTGTTGAATCAAAATCCCCGACAACTTCGTCTATCTTGATGCCAAGCTCTAAAGCTTTGTCGTAGCCAGAGTCTGCGGCTATTATTTTCCCATAAAGAGATTCATCATATTCAAAGGTATTAGGGGCTAAGCCACCTGCAATAATGAGAGTATCAAAATTTGTGGAGCACATAATAATCTTATGTTAGTATTAATGCATGATAAATAAAACAGGAGATTTTATGAGTTATAACGAAAAATTTGCAAAGTTCGGTCTTATGCTTCCAGATATTCTTTTACCAAAGAAAAACATCAATTTGAATCACTGGGCAGTTGTAGCTTGTGACCAATATACTTCAGAAGAAGATTATTGGAAAAAGCTAAGTGAGGAGATTGGAGACGATCCTTCTACTCTTAAAATCATCTACCCTGAAGTATATCTAGAAAGAGATGATAAAGAGAATAGAATCGAGAAAATCAACAATACTATGGATCGCTATATAAGAGAAAACATATTTGATGAGTATAAAGATTCATTCATTCTTACAGAAAGAAGCACAGAAAGCGGTACACGCTATGGCTTAGTTGCAGCACTTGATTTAGAGGATTATGACTATAGCAAAGACTCTAAGACTCTGATCAGAGCAACTGAAGGCACTATCCTTTCACGTATTCCTCCTAGAAAGGAAATCAGAGGAAACGCAAAGCTTGAGCTTCCTCATATCCTAGTTCTCATCTCTGATGAGCATAGAGCTATCATAGAGCCACTTAAAGATAAGAGGGAATCACTGCCACTCCTTTATGACTTTGATCTGATTGCTGAAGGCGGACACATCAAAGGCTACAGAGTAAATGACAAAGAGAGCCTAGATGGAATTGAAGCTGGATTTGAGAGACTTTATAGCGAACTCGATCCAAAGAATCCGCTTCTCTTTGCAATGGGCGACGGAAACCATAGCCTTGCAACAGCAAAATCATGCTGGGAAGACATAAAGAAGAACTTAAGCGACGAAGAGAAGAAGCACCACCCTGCGCGTTATGCACTTGTAGAGCTTGAGAATATATATGATGAAGGCTTAGAGTTCGAGCCTATCCATAGAGTATTCTTTAACTTGAAGCTCAGTGATTTTGAGTCTCTATTAGCTCTGACATGCAAATCTTTTGATAAAACAGAAGTCAAAGACAAAGCTGAAATGCTTAGAAAGGTAAATGAGAGTGGTCAGCATTTTGGACTTGCAGAGGGCGGAAAGCTCTTTGTATATACAGTAGGCGGCGGCGAGAAGCAGATAGCAGCAGGCACTATGCAGCTAGTAATCGACAGAATGCTAGAAGAGAAGCTTGGTACTGTTGACTACATTCATGGAGTTGATGTGACTCTTAAGCTTGCTGAAGAGAAAGGAAACATTGGAATAATACTTCCTGATGTTTCTAAAGAGAGATTCTTCTCAGATATGCTCAAAGATGGAGCATACCCAAGAAAGACATTCTCTATCGGGCACGCTAACGAAAAGCGTTTCTACATGGAAGCTAGAAAGATCAAATAACTAGTCTAAGATGAAAGAGCCTTGCCTTAAAACAGAGTAAGGCTCTTTTGTTGCGTCTATAAGCGTCGATGAAACTCCTACTTTAGAGCTTCCATTTACTATGAAGTCGACTTTGTCTTTAAATGTCGCATAAATTGAATCAAAATCATTCAGCGCTGGGGATCCAGATAGATTAGCACTAGTTGAATAAATCGGGCCTGAGTAGCTCATCAAATAGAGCAAAAAGCGATCATCAGGAACTCTTACAGCTAAAGTAGAGCCATCTTTCTTGCTTTTTAAAATAGCTGTGAAAGGTGCAGGCCACTTAGTAAATAGTGCAGAAGGAACAACAAGGTCACTCTCTAAAAGCTGCTCAATAGTCATTAGAACTATCAGGCTCTTGTTCTCAGGCCTGTTCTTTGCTTTGAATATCCTCTCTTCTCCGCTCTTTGAAACGATAGAAGATATTCCATAGATTGTATCTGTAGGGAATATGCCAACTTCTCCCCTTTTGAGTCTCTCTCCAACCTCTTTTGCGTTTTCTTGTTTATATTCGATTATAGAAGCACTCACCTCTTCCGCCTCCAGTTAAATAAAAATACTATGATTAAATATAGAAAAGCAGGAAGCAAAGAAACAAAAGCAACCATGATAGTCTTTAGCCCAGTATAGCTTTGAGTGAATACTGGATAAGACGAATGATTATCGCTTTCAGATGCAGAACTTTCAAAAGAATATAATAGTTCTCCTTCTTCGCTAGAAGTATTCTTAGTTGTGCTTTCTTCCCTTAAGAGCTCCAGT
The DNA here is from genome assembly GCA_934247875.1 of uncultured Spirochaetales bacterium. Classification (GTDB taxonomy): domain Bacteria; phylum Spirochaetota; class Spirochaetia; order Sphaerochaetales; family Sphaerochaetaceae; genus Ornithospirochaeta. The sequence continues at coordinate 16,619 of CAKQJZ010000004.1, read as the reverse complement.
TCAGCTATCTTTTTCTCTCTTTCTGCATATAGAATTCGCTGTTTTTCTTCCAGTTCACGCCTTGAGAAGACCCCATTTTCTCCAAACAGTGTTAAAATGATTAAAAAAAATATTAAGTAAATCATTAAAGCTACAGCTTTATTCTTTCTTGTAAACATAGCGTGACATTTGTATAATACTACTATTGGCAATAATTTGTCATTATGGAGGAATAAATGGCAAAACCTTCAAAGACTTGGAAACTTGTTGTAACCAGCATTATTATTTCGTTGATTATATTAGCGCTCTTTACTCTTGCTTTCATACATTTGATTGCACCTGCATACAATATCACAGAAGACATGATCAACTCAGTCCTCACCAAGATATTCCCTATTCTTGTTGGCCTTGTGCTTATCGAGATAGCTATCCTCGTTGGCAAGAAGAATGACGATGACTATAAAGATACAATCGATAAGCTATCTCCTAATGCTTACGACTCTGCGCTATACACTGCCCCTATTGACGACCCAGCTAAGCGTGGCAGAGTAAATGGCGAGAGCTTGGATTATGAGAAGACTATACCTCCAGAGATCAGAGAGATCATAAAGGAAGTACCTGTTGAGACTATCAAGGAAGTTGTAAAAGAAGTTCCTGTTGAGGTTGTTAAGGAAGTTCCAGTAGAAGTAGAGAAACAAGTTCCAGTTGAAGTTGAAGTCGTCAAGGAAGTCGTCAAGGAAGTTCCTGTTGAAGTAATCAAAGAGGTACCAGTTGAAGTTGTAAGAGAAGCCCAGAGCATAGAGAATGAGAAGATAATCATCAAAGAAGTTGAAAAACCTGTTGAGGTTATCAAGTATGTTCCAGAGCCATATGAAGTCAAAGTACCTGTAGATGTAATCAAGACTGTTGAGATCATCAAAGAGGTTGAAAAGCCTGTTGAAGTAATCAAGGAAGTTCCAGTTGAGACTATCAAGGAAGTTGTAAAAGAAGTTCCTGTAGAAGTCATCAAAGAAGTTACTGTTGAGAAAGAAGTACCTGTTGAAGTCGTTAAAGAAGTAACAGTTGAAAAAGAAGTTCCTGTAGAGAGAGAAGTTCATGCAAAAACTGTTGATGCTGTATATGATTTCAAAGCATCTCTTGACGAAGAGATCAAATCAGCTAAGGAATATGGCTATGATCTATCTCTTCTTGCTATTAAAGAAAGCGAGAAGAACGGAGAAGCAGAGCTTAAGACTGCATTTGGTAGCGATGTATTGATATTCAGCGATAACAACAAGCTGTATGCTATCCTTCCATTCCTATCAAAGGGTGAGACAGACGCTAAAGCTAAGTTCATCGCACATAAGAGAAGCACAGCTCTTAATGGCAGAGATATAACTAGTGACGTATTAATCAAAGAAGCTTCAAGACTGTAGAAGCATTATATAGAATAATCAAAAGATTCTCCTTTTTCGCTATTGGAGAATCTTTTTTTTCAGTCTTTAAGTGCTATATCAAATTGCATTCTGTCTCGTGTTAAGACAGTATTTGGGAAAATCTTCTGTGCCTCATCTTTAAGCACTTTGAGCTCTTTATCGCTATAGCGCGGAGAGTAGTGCTGAAGACATAGCTTCTCGCAGTATCCGTCGCGTGCTATGCGTGCAGCTTCACTGCTTGTCATATGCTTCTTCTCATGAGCACTTTCAGCAAGTGCATCTTCAAACATTCCTTCGCAGAAGAGAATATCACTATCATGTACGAAGTCTGAGATCTCTGGGAAGTACAATGAGTCTGTGACATAGCTGAACTTACGCCCTTCTCTTTCTTTTCCCATTACCATTGAGCTCTCGATTACTCTGCCATCTGGCAATGTAATCGGGTTTCCCTTCTGAAGCTCTCCCCAGAGTCTTCCTTTAGGAATGCCTAAAGCCATAGCTTTATCTGGGAAGAATTCGCCTTTGCGCTTATTCTCTACCAATGAATAGCCAAAGCAAGGCTTAGTATGAATAAGAGAGAATGCATTGATTGAGAAACCATCACCTCTATAGATCTCACCTTCCTTTACAGGAATGACTTTGATCTCATAGTTAATGTACATATCGAGGATTCTGCGTGATGCATCTATATACTCAACGAGTCGTTCAGGGCCATAGATATATAGTGGGTCTTCTCTCTCGACTTGGCTAGATAGCATCAAAAGTCCTGGAAGGCCAGTAACATGATCTGCATGCATATGTGAAATAAAGATAGCTGAGATCTTCTTCCATTTGAGATTCAGCATCTTCAAAGAGACCTGAGTACCTTCACCACAATCAAATAAGAATAATTCACCGTCTCTGCGAACAAGAGCGGATGTGAGATAACGGCCAGGAAGAGGCATCATCCCGCTTGTTCCAAGAGAAAAAACTTCAAGATTCACTTAGCTATACTATCTCTCTTACTCCCCTTTTACAAGTGCATCGATATCACGCGGGAGCAGACGGGATAGCGAGAAAAGGAGTGAAAGCGAGGAAACTGCGACTACCAGCAATATGATTACCAGAATTGAGCTATATGGCACTTTGACGCTGAATGACGAGATATAGTAATCAAGAAATGAGCTATGCTCTTTAGCTACAAAAGCAACTAAAGAAGGTATTCTGAGGGATAGAAGAATGCCAAAGAAAGAGCCTAAGAGAGCTGCTATGAAGATATATGTCACAGTAAGCTTGTGATATATCCTTATCAGTGCATTTCTAGAAGTGCCGAATAATAGCATTGCTCCGATATCTTTTCTGTCTCTGTCGATATAAACTCGAGCGACGTCACTTGAGAAGAATGCAGCTAAGAATGCAATTGCGGCAAATATTACATAAAGAATAGAAACTGAAGCTCTGACATTCTCATATATAGAGCTATATAGCAGCTTGTAGCTCTCAGCTTCTATGCCATTCTCTTTCAGTGCTTTTACTGTCTCATCAAGCGAGGAGCTATCTTCAAGTATAGTCTCGTATCCACCCTCTTCTCTCTCAAGAAGAGATATATTGGCAAATGCCAGATATCTATCAAGCTCTTGATAGCCACTATCAAAGACAGATGAGACTGTCATTAGATATGGTCGAGTCCTGTTTTTATCGCTCTCATACAAAAGGAGCGTAAGCTTATCTCCTTTTTTGAGATTCACATCATCAGAGAGCGTAGAAGAGATAGCTATCTCGTTCTTGCCAATTGATGTGATATCTATATCAAGCACGCTTCGTCTCTCTTCATTGAAGTAATCGCTCTCTACACCTTTAAGGTATATAAGGCTCTCTCCACTCTCAAAGTAGATTATGCCTTGTCCTTTCTTGACTAAATCTGATGAGATGACATTCTCTTTCCCTTTGAGACTCTCACTTGAATAAATCTCTCCAGAGCCTAAATAGATTATCGCTCTCTCAATTGCACTAGAAATCGAGAGTATGAATGTCAGAGAGAATACAAGGACCATAGTAATAAGCATCACTATGATAAGCGGCGTCATTGAGTGGAGCTTGTAGCTCAGCGAGGAGCCTATGCCAAGCTTACGCCTGATGTAGAGAGAATATGCGCTATTCATCAAGCACTCCAGATTTAAGCGTCAAGCATCTATCGCATTTTCTTGCAAAAGAGAGATTGTGAGTAACTAACAAAAGCGATAGATTCTTTTCCTTTATAGCACTAAGAAGGAGTGTCTCAACATTCTTTGCACTCTCTTCATCAAGTGCTCCTGTTGGCTCATCAGCAAATATCATGCTCGGATTCGGTGCAAGCGCACGTGCAATTGCTACGCGCTGTCGCTCGCCGCCAGATAGCAGCGCAGGGCGATGAGAGCTTCTAGAGCTCAAACACATAAGCGAAAGATATTCTTCTGCTCTCTTAAATGATTCTTTTTTATCATAGCCCTGAATCATCAAAGGCATAGCTACATTCTCAAGTGCTGAGAAATCTTCAAGGAGAAGAGATGATTGGAAAATGAAGCCCATCTTCTTTGACCTCAAAAGCGAAAGCTCTTTGCCTCTTACATCGAGAGCATTTTCTCCTTCATAGAGAATCTCGCCAGAGTCTGGAGATAAGAGGAGCGCAGAAATGCCAAGAAGCGTCGACTTTCCTGATCCGCTCTGGCCTACTATAGCGACAGACTCTCCTCTCTTTATTTCGAGGTTAATGGCTTTTAGTATTTCAAGACGCTCTCCATCAGGGGATGGAAATGTCTTACGTATATCTTTTAGAGTCAGAATTGTCTCAGCCATGTATAACCTCCAGTAGCTCTCTCTTTTTATCACGTCTCATCTCACTGAGAGTGAATATAAAGGCCATAATCAAAGATAAGAGCGAGAATATGAAGAAGCCGCTATATGGTATAGAGAGCGTAGCTTTAGATGCTATCATTGATGTTATTACTGCACTCAATAGCGGCATCATAAGATAAGATAGCAACAGTGCTAATAGTATAGATATTGTTGTTATCAAGATGAAAGACAGCGAGAATATTGAATTCACACATCGTCTCTCTAGCCCTAAGACTATAAGTTCTGCTCGCTCTTTCTCTTTTGATTTATAGAAGATTCTGACAGACTGCTTTGCACTAACGCCTATTATTATAAAGAGCAGCGACATTACAGAGTACATCATTGTCTTCTCTATCAGAAATGCAGAGTATAGCGAAGATTCGCTATCTTTCCATGTCTTATACTTATAGCCATCAAGAAGCGCAAGATCAGGATTTCCTTTTATAGCAGTCTTAACGTCTCCATCAAATATAGATAGAGGCATAAAGACATAAGCTGAGTCAAACTCGCGGCCAAGGGGCGTTGAGTAGATGCCGCTTATACTCATTTCACTGCTCTTTGGCACACGTCTTCCGCTCTTTCCTTTTTGGATCATTGTTACGTTGTAGCTTTCTTTCCTGTAGTCTCTATATAAGTAATAAGGAATCAGAAGCGATGAGCTATCGCCACGGAGGAATCTAAGCTCTCCATCGTAATCATCATCGATAAAGCGAACAAGATATGCGCTGCCATCAATGAGTGCCTCACCTTCTCCATAAAGAAAGACAGAGCACTCTGGAAATAGCGCTTTAAGCTCTTCTTTCTTGTCTCCGCTTACAACAACATCAAACGACTTCACTCTTTTGATATCATCAAAGCGGCTATGCTGAAGATAGTTCATTACAGCTAGCACAGAACTCAGAGCAAGCAAAGATAGCGTCAATGTTATTATTATCCTTATGACTCTGGCTCTGTGGCCATTAGAGATTGAAAATGAGTAGCGTAATATCAGACGAGGAATCATAGAGCTTCAGCCTCCAATAGCTTAATGCCATCTGCAGCGTACAAGAACCTATAGCGAGGCTTAAGAGAGATATATCTTATCTCTTCAATATTTCCGTCTAGCATGATAGTTCTCACTCTCTCAATATTCCCATTTTTGCTGTAAATAGTCTTATATAGCTTTCCGCTCTTATATTCTTCGCTTATTTCTTCATTCTCTTTAATTGTCTTCTTCTCTTTAAGAGCAGAACCTTCATAGCTGTATTGAACTGAATAATCTGGATAGATCTCACTCAGAAGATTGAGATCATCATCAAAGACTTTCTCTACTTCTATACCATCGATAATAAGCTTATCTCTGAAAAGCCCATCTTCCCCCTTCTCTAGCGTCTTCTCTCCCTCATTGCTTTCTTTTACAATCACATCTTCTCCATCTATGCGATAAGCATAGAAAGAATCAGAGAAGATAGCTCTCTCATCACCTTTTAAAGAGATAAGACGACCAGAAAAAGTCACATATTGGATTTTCTTTTTAAGAATATCATTTTCATATAAGTCATAGCCAGAAAGCTTTAACTCATCATAGATCAAAACATACTTTATAGTTGATGAGCTATCTTTTTCAGTGATGCTCTCTATAAGCCCATCAGGACGATAGAGCGTTATTCTCTCTCTTCCGTCGCTATAAAGAATAGCTTCTCTCTTATCATCCCACTCTCTTTTCTCTTCTGCTTCACCTGAGTTATATAAAACAGAAGAATTCTCATTAACGAGAAGATACCATCCATCACTTTCAACCTCTTCTGCTTCTTCTAATCTCTGTCCAAGTGCATTGCTTTTGTACACAGCGCTAGAAAGCGCTGAGAGCGAGAGTGTGAATATAGCGATGAATAGTATTAGCTTACTCATAAACCAAGAAGAGAGTTCAGATATTCCTCTTTATCAAATGGATGGATATCATCATAGCCTTCACCTGTGCATACAAACAGCACTGGAAGATTCAAGAGCTTACCAATCTGAATCAGTGCGCCACCCTTAGCAGCTGAGTCATATTTAGTAAGCACGATAGCATCAAGCTTTACAGCTTCATTGAATAGCATTGCCTGGCTAAGTCCATTCTGACCTGTAGTTGCGTCAATAACAAGAATCTTATGATATAGATTTCTATCGACATTTTTTGCTTTGATGATCTTATCCATCTTCATAAGCTCTTTCATAAGATTCTCTTTGTTGTGCATTCTGCCTGCAGTGTCTGCAATGATGAGAGAATCTCCATGCGCTTGCGCAGATGTGATTGCGTCAAAAATAACAGCACCAGGATCTGATCCCATCTGCTGTTTGACTATTCTCATATTGAGTCTATCTGCATGGATCTCAAGCTGATCAACAGCAGCTGCGCGGAACGTATCAGCAGCAGCAAGCAATACCTTCTCACCCTTATTTGTGTAGTACTTGCTCATCTTAGCAATAGTTGTTGTCTTACCAACACCATTTACACCAAGCACCATGAAAACAGATAGAGAATCTCTTGGGATATCAAAATGAGCTGCATTGATATATGCAGAGAGGATCTCTTTCATCTTGAGCTGAAGTGCTCCAGCATCTGTGATTCTCTCGCTTTTTGCTTCCTCTTTCAAAGCTTCAACAACTTCGAGTGTCAGCTTAGAGCCTAAATCTGCTTCAATGAGAGTATCTTCAAGGTTCTCAAAGAACTCTTCATCGATTTTATTTGTTGAGAAAAGATTCTTGAGCTTTTCTCCTATTTTCTTGAAAAATGCCATTTCAACTCCTATAGACTATATCGAGCAGCATTGTAATAGCTCGAAATCGAGTCAATCATATATATTAATGATACTAAGCTTACGCCTGTAAAAACAACATCAGCTGGACCAAAATCAACCTCAGAATAGATTCTCTTAAGCGACTCTGCTCCAATAGCTGCTCCAAAAGACATCAATGTCGTGAAAAGAGATTTATAGAACTCTTCTTTCTCGTTTTTCAGGATATTGCTATCATCCATCCACTCAGGTCTCATATATAAGTCGAGAGTATCGATATCGCGTTTCGATTCAAATGAATAGAAAGCAAAACCTGGCCTCTTAAGAGCTATAGAGAATGGAGATACTGAGCTTCTTATAAGATGGCTATCCATCTTATCTCCTTGATAATAGAGCTCTGCATCATATGGCCTCATATTGATAAAGAGCGCTCTCTCTTCTTTCTCTTCTAAAGTGAATTCTATTACGCTCTCCTCTCCTACATTCACTATGAATTCACTGCTTTTATAACGAGGTGATGAGATATGGAACTCATGCTCTCCTTCTTTCAAAGCTATGAAAGCTGAACCTTCAGCTAATGATAAGCCATCTACAATCACAGATGAAAGGCTTGGAAGCGATAGCTCATAGAGCCTATACTCATCAGATTTGAAATAAGGCATAAGAACTGTCAGAAGCTCACGCTCTTCTTCATCCATCAGCTCGCTTAAATAGACGCCTTCTCTTATTGCATTTCCATCTAAAAGCAAAGACATATAATCGACTCCGCCAATAGTCTCGCTCTTTAGATAAAGTACTAAATCAGCGCTCTCTTTTGCTTTGTAGTAGCTATATGCATACTCATCGCCAGTTCTTAAGTAGCGCTTATCGCTATCTGCAATCTCTGGATATATATACTTAATATCTAGTGTTCCATCAAAAGAGCTGACCTCTGCACTCTCACTTGCGATAGTCTTCTCACTCTGATATGAGCTATCAATCTCCTTTTCTTTTTTTATCTGATTTTCCTTTTTCACTCTTTCATTGTATAAAGAAAGTGCATAGCTGCTATCAGCTTTGCCTCCAAATGCGCTTAAAGCTGAAGAGAGAAAATCAAGCTCATTTGAATCATCGGAAGCAAGCATAACTCTTAGCTCTGCTGAATATATAGGCAGAGCCAAGAGGATTATTAGCAATAATAGATTAATTCTCTTTCTGGAAATGGAGCCAGCTTTCAATAAAGTCATCAATCTCGCCATCCATTACAGCTGAAATATTGCCAGTACTATAGTTTGTACGATGGTCCTTTACGAGAGTATAAGGCTGGAAAACGTAGCTTCGGATCTGGTTGCCCCATGAGATATCACTCTTGGCAATAGCATCCTTCTCCTTCTCTTTCTCTCTCTCCTTCTGATAATACTCATAGAGCTTAGCTCTGAGCATCTTGAAGGCAACATCCTTATTCATATACTGGCTGCGCTCATTCTGGCACTGTACAACGATGCCAGTTGCGTAGTGAGTGATTCTGACAGCTGAGTCGGTCTTATTTACATGCTGACCACCAGCACCGCCTGCTCTATATGTATCGAGTCTGTAGTCTTCAGGCTTGATATCGATCTCGATATCATCATCGACTTCAGCAGATGCATAGACAGATGAGAATGAAGTATGACGGCGCTTAGCTGAATCAAATGGAGATATTCTGACTAAGCGATGAACACCAGCCTCTCCCTTTAAGTAGCCATAAGCGTAAGGCCCAGAAACTTTAAGCGTTACGCTCTTGATGCCGCCTTCGTTCTCTTCCATATCCAAGAGCTCGCACTTAAAGCCATGACGCTCTGCCCAGCGTGTGTACATGCGCATAAGCATAGAAGCCCAGTCAGAGGCCTCTGTTCCACCAGCACCAGCATGGATAGATAAGAAGACATTGTTCTTATCAAGCTTTCCATCAAGCAGAGTCTTTATCTTAAGTGGCTTGAACTTCTCATCAAGTGCATTTATCTGCGCTTCAAGCTCCAAGCGTAGATTCTCATCATCTTCACCGCTATATAGCTCAATAAGCTCATCAAGCTCATCGATCTCTTTTACGATTTCCTTCCAAGGATAGTAGCTGTCTTTGAGGGCATTCAGTTCCTGGAATGTCTTTTCAGCTTTCTCTTTATCATTCCAGAAATCTGGAGCTGCAGTGCTCTCTTCAATAGCCTTTATCTTATCTTCAGTCTTAGCCTCGTCAAAGACGCCTCCAGACTTGATATGCTTCTTCTTTTAAATCCTCGAACTTTGCTTTATTTTCAATAAACATAATTTAACTCCTAAAAATATATTATAGCTCAGATGCTCTAAGCACTAAGCGAAATGAACTTGCTGCACTCTCATCTGAGAGTGGGAAAGTAAATCTCAAGCGTTTGAAAAGGCAGAAATCCTCATACCCCAATGAAGTATACTGGCTCTGCCACTCTGGCTCTTCTTCTAGTGTGAATTGAGAAGTTGAAGAGAAAACAGCTTGCATAGAAGGAGTTGCTGAACTGAATTTGACAGTCTTGGCACTTATCTTTCTATCTGTAAGCATAGTTCGCTTCAGCTCTGCTCCAACTAGCTCAAAGCCTACACCTTCTAGATACACTTCACTCTGATACTCACCCTCTAGAATCTCTCCATCAGATGAAATCAGAGTAACATCTAGAATAAAAGTTGAGCTTCTCAGCTTGTAATGCTTGATGATTGTGAATGGGAGCGACTCATCAGAGAGAGTGAATAGAAATTCACTCCTCTTCTTATCGACGATTTCAGCATCAAAAAGCATGCCATCTGTTGAGTAGCTCTTACCATCTATCAAGATGGTATCTGAAAAGCTTTTTTTCAATCTGACATTTTCAAACCCTTTAGCAAAAGGAACTCTGGTATCTAAGATATTGATTGAGAACCTTTTGTAGTCAAATTCTGTAACAGCAGCACCAAGAGGTGAGATTACAGCTATATAATCCTTATTTGAAGAGAAGAAGCAATTCTCTCCACACTCTTCAAGGTCATATTCCTTATACATAGTAGACTCTGTCTCTCGATATACAGAGTCTTCAGCATCTATGATATTTGCCCAGAACTGACGGCGTGATGCAGTTCTCAAAGGAGTGCAAAGCGCGTCATGGATAAAGAGAGGCCCAGTGCCGATTGAGAAAAGATATCTAGAGATTTCTTTCTTCGCATATTTATTGCCTCGGCCCCCTTGAGACCCCTCAGCTAGCGATATATATCTATTGAAGAGGTATCTGAAGTTCTCATTCCTGACAAAGATATCATTGAAAGAAGAAAGACCAGATGCATAAGCATCACGAGAGTACCAGCCAGAATCGAGATAGCCAAGCTTATTGATTTTAAGCTCTTCAGGAAGCACTAAGCTATCTTTATGGTAAGAGAGGAAATCTGTGATAAACGAGCCAAGCTGATCTTCTTCTCCACTTCTAGTTGCACCTTCAATCAGCTGATCTGCGTTCAAGAAGATAATCTTATCGTGCGTTGATTTCTCGCAAAGCTTATATAAGCCTTCTTTAAGACTTTCTAACTTAATCTCACCTTGTGCATAAGCAGAGACAAGCTCTGATGCGCTGTCATCGATTATATAGACATTGACACGCTTACCTAGCTCATTCATCACAAAGCTCTCTTTAGCGAGGCTCTCTTTGCTTGTAGCTTTGTAGCCAGAGATTATGACGTTATCGATGAGCGCATTCTTCATTGCTGAGATATAGATCGGAGACCAGATCTGACCATAAAAGAAAGCAGTCTTAGCAGTTACGCCATAGTCATGGCGGATCATGCTATTCATCCTCTCAATCTGGCTAAGCCTGTCTTTAGGAGGAAGCAGAGAGAGGATAGACTGAGAGTAAGAGCCAGAGATGAAGGCAATATCTTCACGCTTTGCAAGCGTAACCATCAGCGACCTTATATCTGTACGCTGCGAGAAAATATGCTTCATCATTGCACTCGACTGATATAGAGATATCTTGTGCTCTGGATTGTTATAAGAAAATGCGAGCACTGGCTCATAAATGAGCGATAGTGCCCGGGTAAAAGCGGGCACTGGGGAAGAAGGAGATATCTCTGTATATAAGCCGAATACTATCTTCACTTACACCTTCTTGATACACTTCTGCGGACAGATGTTCATTGCATTCTCTGCCGCACTCTGATCCTTGGAATAATCATTCCTTGATAAGAAATTCTCAACAACAAATGGAGAGTTCTCTACTTTGACCTGGCATAGCTTACAGCCAATGCATCCACTCTCGCATATCTTCTTAACCTTACCACCAGGAGCATGATTATTACAAGCTACAATATATGATGCACTATAAGGAACCAGTTTGATAACACCATTAGGGCAAACTGTAGTACATTTGCCACAGCCTATGCACTTTTCCTTATCTACTGTTATTACGCCATCTTCGCCCTTGGAAATAGCTTCAGCTGGGCATACAGCTATGCATGAGCCAAGGTGCAGACAGCCTTCTTTGCACCCCATTGGGCCACCTTCCAAAAGAGCTGCAGCATTGCAATCGCTAATGCCTTTGTACTCATATTCAGTCTTTGTCCTTGTAAGCGACCCTGAACAATGAACATAAGCAACCATGCGTTCTTTGACTTGGACTTCAACTCCGAGAATCTCGCCCATCTTCTTACTGAGAGCAGCTCCGCCAGGGGAACATAAGCCGGGCTCAGCAGTTCTGTTATATACAGCCTCAGCATATGCAGAGCACCCTGCAAAGCCACAGCCACCGCAGTTAGCACCTGGCATGCTGTCAATTAACTCAATAAGCTTTTCATCCTGCTTGACAGCAAGCTTCTTCTCTGCAATAGCAAGACCAAGACCAAGGAGAAGACCTAGAATTGATACAATAATAAATGCAATCAGAATATTCATATCCTACCTCCTTATACTAAACCTAGATTTGAAACGAGATTCTTATCGAATGCCATGAATGCAAGTGCCATAAGACCTGCAGAGATGAATGCAATAGGAACGCCTCTGAAGGCCTTTCTTACTGGTGTCATCTCAAGCTTTTCTCTGATATTAGCCATCAAGACGATAGCCATTGTAAATCCAAGACCAGCTGCAACGCCTGCAAAGAAAGACTCTAAGAGATTGTAGCTATTGTCGATATTCAAAATAGCAATACCAAGAACAGCACAGTTAGTAGTAATAAGAGGAAGGAAGATACCAAGCGCTTTATAAAGCGATGGGCTCATCTTCTTTATAACCATCTCAACAAGCTGAACGAGTGCAGCAATGATCAAAATGAAAACGATGGTCTTCAGATACTCAAGTGCAAAAGGAACAAGAAGCAGATGGTATGCAGCCCAGCAGACAACAGAAGCAACGCCTGTTACGAATGTTACAGCGACGCCCATGCCAATAGCGCTCTCACTGTTCTTTGATACACCGAGGAAAGGACATAATCCCATAAACTGCGAGAGTATGAAATTAGATACGAAGATATATGTTACTAAAATACCTAGATAGCTCATTACTTACTCTCCTTTTCTGCGTTTTTCTTTGTCTTCCAATTGAAGAAAGCCTTAAGGTAACCCATAAGCAGAAGTGCGCCTGCTGGAAATGTCAAGACTCTGATAGGAGAATCAGCATAGCGGCCAAGACTGATAACGCCATTCCAGGAACCAACTGGGAACAGTGTGATTGTACCAGCACCTATAACCTCTCTGATGAAAGCAATAAGCGTAAGACCAAGTGTAAAGCCAATACCCATTCCAATAGCATCAAGTGCAGAATCAAGAACGCTGTTCTTATTCGCAAATGCCTCTGCGCGTCCGAGTATTATGCAGTTTACTACAATAAGTGGCAGATAGATGCCAAGTGCTGAATAAACAGCTGGAACAAAAGCATGCATTACCATCTCAACGATAGTAACAAATGATGCGATTATTACAATGTAGCTTGGGATTCTGATTGAATCTGGAATTACATTCTTCAGCAAAGAGATGAAGATATTTGAGAAGAAAAGCACAAAGAGAACACCAGCGCCCATGCCTAAAGCATTGGATACCTGAGTAGAAACGCCAAGTGTTGGACACATGCCAAGCATGATTATGAATATAGGGTTTTCTTTGAAGATACCCTTAGTTAACTCTGACTTGTGGCTCATTTCACTCCTCCTACGCTCTTTACATAGTCACTGCCCTCTTTAAGAGCTGCAGATACGCCCTGGAATGTAACGCTGGCACCAGATACGGCATCGCTCTCATTTGATTTGAGCATTGTCTTAGATGTAGGAACAGCATCTGATGAGCCCTTACCTGCAAACATTGCCATATACCAATCCTCTTCGCATTTCTTTCCAAGTCCTGCTGTCTCGCTGTCGCTTACAACCTTTGAACCGATGATAGATCCATCAAGCTTATATGCAGCAATCATAGTAATGTCGCCGCCGTAGCCCTTAGTTGAAAGGTCTAGAACATAGCCAACTAATGTAGATCCGTCATATAACTCTGTTCTGCTCTTTACTCTGCCACTATCAACAGCAGCACTCTCACCTGCCTTATATGGAGAAGAAACTGCAAGGAGCGCATTATCTCTATTTGCTTTATCAGCTGCAGCGATAACTGGAGCTGTTACTGAGTTTACAAGTGCACATAGCGCTGTACATATGCCACAGATCAAAAAGAGAATCAAAGCAGTCTTAATATAACCTTTCATTACTTTGCCTCCTTTTTCTCTTTAATCTCTTTGACAAAGCCGAACTTTCTAGGCTTAACATATCTATCGATTGTTGGAGATACGATATTCATAAGGATAATTGCAAGTGATACGCCCTCTGGAAGTGCTCCGAAATAGCGAATCAGGAATGTCAGAAGTCCACAGCCAAGTGCGAAGATAACCTCGCCTTTCGCTGTTGTTGGAGTTGTAACCCAATCTGTTGCCATAAAGATAGCACCAAGCATCAAACCACCAGAGAATACTGGTACAAGAACTTCACCATGGAAAGCGCCAAGACCATATGGGATACCACCAAATGCCCAAGCAAGGAGTGCAAAAGATGAGATGAATACTACTGGGATTCTCCATGTAATTACATGCTTGCATAAAAGGAATATGCCACCTGCAATAAGCAAGAGAGCACTTACTTCGCCGATACATCCTGCGCTGTTGCCAAAGAAGCCATCGATTGCATATGGTGAGATATGAAGCTTCTCACTCAAAGATAGAGCAAAATCTGAAGCTGGATTAGCTATTAGATCAACACTCTTGCCAACAGCCCCGCCATTCATAGCAGTCTTCATTGCTGAAAGTGGTGTTGCACTTGATACTGCATCGATTTTAAGTGTCCAAGGCAGAGTAAACTGTCCCATCTGCTTAGAGAATGAGAAGAATACAAATACACGGCCAGCAAGTGCTGGATTCATCCAGTTGCAGCCAAGACCACCGAAAGTCCACTTTACAACTGCAATAGCAAATGCAGATGCGAGTGCAGGAATCAGAGGATTGATCTCAGGAGGCATATTCATACCAACCAAAAGACCTGTAACAACTGCAGATAAATCAGAAAGAGTCTTCTCTTTGTAAATCAAGCCAAGCAGATACTCAACAAGCACTGCAGATAGAATAGATACAGCAACTGTTATAAGTGCTTTGAAGCCAAAAATCACAATGCCCCAGATTGTAGCTGGAAGGAGTGCGATGATCACATATAGCATAGCTTTATCTGTAGATAGAGCTGAATGAATATGTGGACTAGTTTTTACTACCTTCATTTCTTCTTCCTCCCAAGCTTCTTTCCAAGTTTAAAGCCCTGAACTAGTGGTATATGAGATGGACATGAGAATGAGCAGCAGCCACATTCCTTGCAGTCCATAAGGCCTAGGTCCATAGCTTCCTGGTATTTGCCATTCTTGATATTCCTGAACATCTTGTTAGGCTGAAGACCCATAGGACAGTGAGCTGTGCACTTTCCGCAGGATACGCATGGGAAGGTCTTTGATTCATCCATAATAGGAAGAGCAAGAATTCCACTTGTGCCTTTTACGATTGGAGTATCTTCATCAGAGAATGCAAAGCCCATCATAGGACCACCAGATACAAGCTCTGAGAGGTTATCACGATAGCCACCAGCAGCCTCTAAAAGTGCGCTGACTTTAGTTCCGATAGGAGCAATAACATTAATAGGATTGTTTATTGCTTCACCTGAGATAGTCACAACTCTCTCAAAGAGTGGCTTATGAAGCACAACAGCCTCATATATTGCATGTGCAGTACCGAAGTTGCATACTACTGCCCCAATATCCAAAGGAAGCTTTCCAGATGGAATCTCACGGTCAATAGTAGCCTTCAAAAGCTGCTTTTCATCTCCCTGTGGATATTTCATCTGCAGTGGCATAATCTCAATTGGATAGCCTTTAGCATTAGCACGCTCTCTCAAGTGCTCTACTGCATCAAGCTTATTAGCCTCAATGCCAATTATGATTTTCTTAGGGTTGATAGCCTTAGCAGCAATCATAACGCCTTCAAGTGTCTCATCAGCTCTTTCAATCATCAAGCGGTAGTCACTTGTTAAGTATGGTTCACATTCAACACCATTGATTACCAAGAACTCAACACTCTTTCCAAGTGGAATTGAGAACTTAACAGATGTTGGGAATGTTGCGCCACCCATACCTACGATACCCATATCTTTAATGAGAGCCTGAATCTCTTCGCTCTCCAAGCTATGCCAATCATAGTGCTCTGTGAATTCTACGCTCTCTTCTGCATCAGGTACTATAACAAGTGCATCTGCAACAGCACCGGAAGCTAATCTTACCTTTCTGATTTCCTTGACTTCTCCTGAGACTGGAGAGTGCACATCTGCACTGATAAAGGAAGAAGCTTTTCCAATTACTTCACCTTTTACTACTCTATCACCTTTGTTTTTCAAACTAGTTGCCGGTGCACCAAGATGCTGCGACATAGAGACAATCAGCTCATTAGGAATAGGCAATCGCACTAGGCTTTTGTCTTTAGAAAGCTCCTTTTTGTCAGCAGGATGAACACCGCCTCTTTTGAAAGTGGCTAGTTTCACTCTAAATTCCTCCGTGTATTTTTACATTCCAAAGTTTATACTCT
This sequence comes from uncultured Spirochaetales bacterium, assembly GCA_934247875.1. GTDB lineage: Bacteria > Spirochaetota > Spirochaetia > Sphaerochaetales > Sphaerochaetaceae > Ornithospirochaeta. The sequence goes on along the minus strand of CAKQJZ010000004.1, from coordinate 522 downwards.
TAAAACCATTTACTCAACTTGAGATTTAGCAATTCATCAAATAAAAGGCCTATTATTACGTTATCTATAAATTTATATCTATAACAAGCGTATATATTTAGCACAGCCAGGACTAAAAACACACAGCTAAACAACATGAATTCTTTTTAAATCTAAGCAATTCATCACTATCTTTCACCCACTCATTCTCTATGAAAGACAATCACATACACCACTTTCAACGACACATACGCCATTTACAGCGCCATAAGCGCCACTTCTAACGCCATAAGCGCCATTTCCAACGCCATAAGCGCCATTTCCAACTATATATGCGCCATAATAGACGAGTGTTATATTTACTTTCTTAAGAGGGGCTATCGGCTGAATTCTAAATTTATGTGACTGACGCAGAATAACTTCTATTTTTGAACTAGTCTCGCACACCTATTTTTGAACTAGCCTCTAGTAGTTACGCATCAAGCCATCCCAAAAACTGACCAAAATTGAGAAAACTCAAAAATAAAGCGTAGAATGAAGGTT
>CAKQJZ010000003.1 GCA_934247875.1 uncultured Spirochaetales bacterium | reverse complement strand
TAACTACTCTTTTAGTTCAAATATTTTTGATTGAAAAAGCACTTATCAGAAATTGATGCCTATTTGGAGCATAAAGATAAACCAGATGCAATGCAGCAAAATGGCTAAAACTCGTTTTTTTCTGTTGCTTTTCGTTGCAAAAACACGCTTAGTAAAATTAACAATAAAATAACAATTTATTTTAGTAAAATTTTCTTGAAAGATTCCAGTATTGTTCGTAGGATTAGTTCATGAGGTTAGGATAATGGCTGGACTCAAGGAAATATCAAAAGCATGCAATGTCTCAATGGCGACAGTTTCTCGAGTATTGAACAACGATGATACACTATCCGTTTCTCAAGATGTCAAAGACGCGATCTTGAAAGAAGCAGAGAAGCTTTCATATAGGACACCACGTCAGAGAGCTAATGACAATAAGAATCTGCTTAAGTACAAAGTAGGACTTGTTCTTCAGGGCATTGATGTTATGGGGACTGATGCACGTCTTGTATCTATGCTTGAGCCAACAGCTGCAGAATATGGAATTGCCCTATCTCTATTCAGCCCAGATGATGCATATGATGCACTGATGCTTATTGGAAGCTTCTCTCAAGATGAAATTGATTTCTATCTAACATACGTAGATAAGCTTCTATTCATGAATGAGATGCAGAATAGCTACGAACATGATTCAATCATGATTGATTATACACAGTCCACAAGTTTGATCTATGAATACTTCTCATCAAAGAACGTAAAGTACATAAGCTACTTTGGCGGTACATATGAACGCAATGGACAGATAATCGGCAGACGCAGAGTTGCTGATTACAAAGCGCGCTTTGAGAAAGAAGGCTGCTATGATCCTTCTTTATTCCATATTGGCAAGATGACAAAGGAATCAGGCAGAGCCTTGATGGAAAGCGTCACAGAAATTCCAGATGCTATAGTTTTTGGAGACAGACAAACCATGGAAGGTGCCATGGAAGTCATAAAAGAAAGGGATGCACATCCTTTGTGTCTTCTTTATGAGAATTTTTTCAATGACTCATGCGGCGCGAATGCCGTTTTAATGATATTTACCTCAGCTGCATGGATGACAGCATTCAGAATGCTCTTGGAGAGACTTGATGGATCAAGATGCCAAGGCTTACATGTATTCTGCCCTCCTCAGTTAGAGATAAAGCATTGATGGAGGAAAACCATGAAACGTTTGCTTGTAATAGCAATGGTAGCTGTTTTTGCACTATGCGCACTTACAGCAGGTGGAACACAAGAAGCAAAACAGGCTTCTGGCGTAGTAACTCTCAACATCTCTCACAACATGGACTTTACGTCAATTCCAGAGTCCTTTGTTGCTGCAGCTCAGCGCTTGAATGAAAAATACAAAGCTGAAGGAAGAGATTTGAGAATTGAGTTCAATAAGGATTATCAGACAATCGATTGGACTGAGTACCAGAATGCAGTAACATTTGCGCATAAGACAGGTGAAGCACCTGATATCTTCGCGCTATCAGTTGTTTCTGCTGCTCAGAAAGCTGGAATTCTTCTCGACATTACAGATGTAATAACAGAGAATGAGCAGTACTATGTACCTGGTTCATTCACAGGTGCAACAATCGACGGAAAGATTTATGCTTTTGCTCCTGACCTTCCTGTCCGTGTAATCTATTACAGCAAGGCTGATCTTGCTAAGATTGGCTGGACACAAGAAGAAATTGAAGCTCTTCCTGAACGCATCAAGACTGGCGAATTCACATTAGAGGATTTCATCGCTCTCTGTGGTGATGTAGTTGCTAAAGGTGGTGCAAAATATGGTCTAGTTCACAGACCAGGAAAGGGTCCTGATTTCTTAGATGTATTAAGAGCACTTGGCGGAAAGTACTACACTGAAGACAACAAGCTTCTCATTGATAAAGAAGGTCTTCTGCGTTACTTCCAGTTCATCTATGACAATGTTCATACTAGACACATCACTCCAAACAACCTTAACCAGATGGGATGGACAACAATTGATGCACTTGTAGGAACAGGTGAAGCTTTCGCTTACTTCGGAACAGTATATTCATCTAACTACGTTTACAAGGATGCTGGTCTATCACTTGAAGAGTTTGCTGCATCAGAGCAGTTCGTTCTCTTCCCAAAGAGCCAGTATACAAATGCACCATTCTCAGTTGCAGCTCCTCAGTGGGTTGGCATATCAGCTGATACTAAGTATCCAGAGATCTGCAAGGATCTTATCAGAGAACTGAGTGCTAATTCTCCTGATCTGCTTGCTCACCACGCAAACGCAATCAACGTTCTAAGTTCTGTAAAAGCAGCAAACAACGAGAAGGAAGTTCTTGATAACCCACTCATTGGAGATATCACATACATGGCAGATTATGCAGTAACAGTTCCTGCTATTGATGGCATTGATTCATTTAACTCTGAAATCTTCAAGCAGACTGTTGCTCTAGAGCTTGGTCAGACAACACCAGAGAAAGCTCTCTCTGATATGACAGCTCAGATCAAACTCAGCGTTAAGGATGTTGTTGTAAGATAATCGTTTTGGATATAGGCGGATGCGATTGCTTCCGCCACTCTTTTTTATGGTAAAAATATGAAAAACAAGAATCTTCAGGCTTATTCATTTCTATCGCCATTCTTAATCCTTGTTTCTATTTTCTATATTGCACCTGCACTTTTGACTATTGTCATGTCCTTTACATCACTTGATGGATCTTTTATATGGGAATTCGCAGGGTTTAGCAATTATGAAAGAGTATTCAGGGATCCTACAACTCTGACAATAGTAAAGAATACAGTTCTGTACATTGGCATATCGATTGCCCTGATATTGGTCTTAGACCTTTTCATTGCAATCATGACGACATATTTCATTAAAAGTGATGGTTGGGCAAGTTTCTTCAAATCCATAATCATGATCCCTATGATTACCCCATCTGTAATTTATTCAGTTCTCTGGATCTGGTTCCTTGATGCATCTGATAGTGGATTCTTGAATGCATTATTTGGAAAACTGAACAGTAATTTCGCTCCAATAAACTGGATTGCAGATTATCCATTCCAGGTTATTGTAATTGCACAGGTATTGGTATCTCTGGCATATGGATCCATTATCTTCTCATCTGCTATAAGAAGCATACCTGAAAACCAATTCAAGGCTGCTCATGTAGATGGTGCAGGAGAATGGGAAATCATCAAGACAATCATCCTTCCAAATATTGCTGGGCATATCAAGTTCATCGCAATGTGGGAAACACTTGGCTTGATGACTAACTACATCAATATTCTCCTCATTACAGATGGTGGACCTTTGATCAAGACAGAAGTCTGGGCTCTGAATGCATACCATAAAGCATTCATAGATCGTCAGTATGGATATGGCGCAGCATTGTCTGTAATGCTGATTCTGGTTGTTTTCATGTTTATGCTCTTATTCCAATTCCTTTCTAAGGTAGCTCGAAAGGGAGGTAATGATGTCCAATAGTGTTTTGACTCATAGCGAAAAAAGGAAACAGAATATTGCAATTGCAATAATGATCATTTTCGTTTTACCAATAATATTCATGTTTGTAGTGTTCTTTGGAATGGCGTTCTTTACTCCACAAGGAGAACCAACACTGTCAAATTTCAGATTTGTCTATAAAGAGATGCCTCTTCGAGATCAGACTACAATCGCACCAATTGGGCATGCGTTTATGAACTCTATCATATTCACACTGTGCGTTACTTGCTCTGAAGTAGTAATAAGCCTTTTAGCTGGCTATGCACTATCACGCCTGCGCTTTAGAGGCAGAAAGACAATCCAGACAAGCTTGCTAGTGCTGAGAATGTTCCCTACTCTGTTGCTGCTGATAGCTGTTCTATATGTATTGATGGCACTAGGAATCGTGAATACGTTATTAGGTGTTGTCCTTGTTGCGCTTTCATTCAGGCTTCCAGGTTCAACTTTCATCATCAGAAACTTCTTTGACGGAATTCCTCGTGATATCGAGAACTCTACACTGGTTGATGGATGCACACGCTTTGGTGCATTCAGACAGGTAATCATCTTTATGATCAAGCCTGGAATTACATCCATAGCTGTATTCAGTTTCTTATCAGCATGGTCTAATTTCATTCTTTTCAACACACTTCTATTTGGAAATAGAACTCCAGTTATAGCAACTTATATCAGAGCTCTATCTAGAAGTGAGCAGATGATTGCTTCTTTCAATGTTGTTGCAGCTATGGGAATCATATACATGCTTCCTGTAATCATCTTCTTTATAATTTCCCAAAAACAGTTAATGAAGGGCGATATGGGCTCTGGCAAGGGGGTATCATGATTGAGATTAAAAACCTTAAAAAGGTATTTGATAAAAATGTAGTAGCGCTAGATGACTTCAATCTAGTGATCAATGACGGTGAGTTTGTAGCCCTTCTAGGTCCTTCTGGATGTGGAAAATCAACAACACTCAATTGTATGGCAGGTCTTTTGGATCCAACATCAGGAGAGATCCTCTTTGATGGAAAGGATGTTACGAAGTGGGCACCAAAAGACAGAAACATTGGCATGGTTTTCCAGTCATATGCACTTTACCCTAATCTATCTGTTTTAGATAACATTGCATTTCCTCTGAAGCAGAAAGGCGTAGATAAAGAAACAAGAAGAGCAAAGGCAAAGAGCGTTGCAGAGAAGCTGCAGATAGGCCATTTGCTTTCACGTAAGCCATCGCAGCTATCTGGAGGACAGCAGCAGCGTGTTGCTATGTGCAGAGCAATTGTAAAGGAACCTAAGTATCTGCTTCTTGATGAGCCTATGTCCAATCTGGATGCAAGACTCAAGATTGAAATCAGAAACGTAATCAAGAAGATTCACCAGGATCTTGGAATCATTGCAATCCTAGTTACACATGACCAAGAAGAAGCTATGGCACTTGCTGATAAAATTGCAATCCTCGATGGTGGAAAGATACAGCAATATGATACTCCTGATGAGCTATATGAGCACCCAGCTAACCTCTTTGTTGCAAACTTCATGGGCAATCCTCCAATGAACTTCATATCTTCTCATCTTACTAAAGATGGCAAATTGATCATTGGAGAGAGGAAAATCTCAAACACATTGCAACTGGAAGAGAATGCGCTGGATGAGGATGTGAAGATAGGCATTCGCTCTCATCAGATCCCCTTCTCTTTCGAAGATTCCAAAGAATCTTTTGAAATGAAGATCTCTTATATAGAAAACTTAGGCAAGGAGCTATTGGTATATGGGGATGCTTATGGTTCAGAAGTTCGTATCACAACAGCAGATAAAACTCTCTATGACCGCTTGATGGAAGTAAGCAAAAACAATGGTTCTCTATATTTGCATCTTGGAGATAGATATCATTTATTCCGCTTGAATGGTGGAAAGAATATCATCAAGAAGGAGATTGTAAAATGAGAAAGCTGCTTGAAGAACACAGAGCATCAGGAAGCTCAATGCCTTTAATCGGGGGCCACAGAGGCTGCAGATGCTCATACACAGAAAACACAATTCCTGCTATGAAAGAGGGATTAAGACAAGGCGCATCATACCTCGAGATTGACATCCAGCTGACAAAAGACAACATTCCAGTTGTATTTCATGATGTTGATCTAAAGGAGAAGACAGGACTTGATGGCTATGTACATCAATATACATTCTCTCAGATAAAAGAGAGATGGCCTATTGAGACATTTGAAGATGTAATGCGCTGGGGAAGAAGCAACTCTGTTTACTTTGCGCTGGAGATGAAATGTGAACCAGCTTTTACACACAAAGCCAATATGGATTTGATTGGTCCTATGATTGATATAGTCAAAGGTGAAGATATGCTTGATAACGTAGAAGCCTTTGGCATCGATTATCGCGTGCTTAAAGAAATCCATAGCAGGGAGAAGAAGTTTGATATCGGTCTTATTGTGCCTGCAGTGCATACTGATCCAGTTGCTTTGATGAAAGAATATGATGCAATGATCTATCTCTCTTATTCATATATGACAGATGAAGATATGACTCGAAGACTCCAAAAAGCAGGTTGCTACGTCTCAGGTGCAATCTTAAGCAATAGAAAATATATCGAGCATGCCTGCCGCAGCAATATGGATATGTTTGAACATGATGAGCCTGAAAAGGCTAAAGAACTAATCAGTTCTTTTGGCCCTTTCTAAGACTAATATACTTTTCAATGGCTTCTTTTGATGAATTGAGAATCATCTCTGGTGGAAATTCAAGTTCATCCAACAAATCAAGAGAAGCCTTTACATTGCATATGTTCCACCTATGATGTGCATCGCTAGTTGCAATAACTGGCACATCATATTTTTTGCAAAGCTTAATCAGATCTGTGCAATTTGGAAGGCTTCCTTTTCGTACAACAAAAGAATTAGCATTGATTTCCAAGATCTTTCCACTATCTCTAAGCGCTTTAACTACCCTCTCATGGTCAAATGGATACACTGGATTGCCAGCATGGCCTAAACAATCCACATATTTGTTTTTAATAGCATTCAGCCAGCCATTTGTATTCTCTTCAATAGTTCCTGGCTCTATTGCTTCTACATGATAACTTGCAATAATAAAATCTAATCTTGATAGAATTGAATCATCTAAATCCAATCTTCCTTCAAATGATTTGATATTTACTTCAGCACCTTTATATAGCCTGATTCCATCTATTTCAGCAGGGAGTCCTGTCATACAAAGAAAGTGATGACTTATTGCGCCATCAAGCATCTCTGGGCCATGATCGGTAATAGCTAAAAACTCTTTTCCTTGCTTTCTTGACTCATCTACAAGCTCACTTATTGTTGAATAAGCATGTTGACTTGCTATTGTATGTGTGTGTAAATCACCTGCTATTTCATATCTATTGTTCATATGTAATAAGTATAGCAAATTAATGAAGATATGTATTGTAGACATTGCTCAAAAAGATAGCAATTTTAGCATGAGGGCTCAAATGGAAAACATGCTTGACTGTCATTATTTACCAAATTATAATATACTAAATTTAAATTAAGTAAAGATTAATTTGGTATAAATATGTTTGTAGGAAGACATAAGGAAATAAAGCAAATAAATGAAGCATTAACGACAGATAAATCGTCTGCTATTTTAGTTTATGGCAGAAGAAGAATCGGAAAAACCAGTTTGATCAATGAAGCGTTAAAATCCTATCCGGGAATTAAGATTGTCTATAGTGCTATACCTGACGAAACAGAAAAGAACACAATCAATTTATCAAAACAGACAAGCTCAGTTTTGAAAGAACCATGGATGAATTTTACTAACCTATATGACTATTTATCATATATGTCAAAAAGAAAAGAAGATATTGTCCTAGTAATTGATGAATACCAAGATATGAGAGGCAAGGATGATAAACAAGCTTTGATCATTGATGCATGGATAAGAGATTTCATTGATTACAAACAAAGCAATATAAAACTGATAATATCTGGGAGTGCAATACGCATATTACAGAATCTTTCAGAGGATAATAGCAATCCATTATTTGGTCGTTTTTCATCAGTTATAAATTTGCAAGAGTTAAATTATCTAGAGGCAAGCGAGTTCTATAAAAGCTCTAGCATAATGGAAAAAATAGGATACTATGCAGTTTTTGGAGGATTACCAAACATACTCTCTTCTCTCGATGAGAAAAAAAGCTTAAGAGGAAACATAGAATCACTTCTACTTCAATCGGAAGGTCTTGCAAGGTATTATATTGACACTGTCACTTCCACTGAAGTTTCTGCTATAAACAATGGGAATATTGTCATACGTAGAATCGGTAATGGGAAGAAGCACTACAGCGAAATAGAAAGCAACATACAAGAAGAGAAAGCAAGAAAGCAACTATCTAAAACATTAAATGAATTAATTGAGTCAGAGCTAATAGAAAAACAATATCCGCTTAATAAACGAAATGACAAGAAGAAAAGTTTTTATACTATAAAAAGCAATCTTCTTCGATTTTGGTTTGCGTATCTAGATGGTACAGCTGAGATTATCAACCCTTCTGCATTCTTTGACAAATATATTATGCCAAGCTTAAACTCATTCATCAGTTATAGGTTTGAAGATGTAATCAAGCAGTATTTTGCAATTTCAAATCGCAACGATATCATATCAATAGGTTCTTATTGGTATGACAACAAAGAAGCAAAGAAAAACGGTGAGTTCGATATTGCATTAGAGACTATAAAAGGATACGAGATTTACGAAGTAAAGTATTATGAAAAACCAGTATCTATGGATGTAGTAAAAGAAGAACTTGCTAAAGCTTTAAAGATTGAAGGAATAAGCATAAAAGATTTTGGAATTGTCTCTGCTTCAGGATTTAAAAGCGCGCAGTATCCAGTAAAGACAATATCTGGAAAGGAACTGTACGAAGTAGAATAATGTTACAAACCCCATCTAAAAATCCAGTCTTTTTGTTACAATATTTATTGTAATTATTGTAAATATATAACATTGGTATATAGCAATCTTCTTAAAACAAGAGGAGATACCAGAAGGAATAAAATACGAAGTTGATCTAACAGGTCTTCAGTGATTCTCAGTATCACTATTCAAATGATTTCATGAGCAGACAACAAGAGGCTACCAATTATGCTATATACAATTATATCGTTTTATGTTATATCATACAAAAAAAGATGACAACCCTCAAACAGAGACATAATTTAACTTATGCAATCTGAAACTACATTGTTTTTGATGGAGAGAATGTCACTTATAAGAAGTCATGAAAAAGAGAGTAATTGTTATCATATTGCTTGTTGTATCTGCTACACTTAGCGCGTCTCCTCTCTTTCCAGGAATTGACTTCACTTTTTTCAAATCAACAGAAGATACATTAGCAGTACTCAACAATGAACGATTTGGCTTCGATTACTCTGGCTTTGGCTATGTTGGAAGTGATATGACAACAGGGCTATATATAAGATTCGGAGTACAGATGCCCTACTCTATCTTCTCAGCTAAAGCAAGTGGCGCCGAAGAGAGCACTAAAAGCCCCGCTGATAGCGCATCAACAGTCACTCAGAATACCACTACAACTGAGACTACTGAGACTCTCAATACAACATTGACACTTGAGAGTGATGTGAAAGATGAAAGCAAAGAAGATGGAACTAAAGAAAGCAATAAGAATAAGAATCTTGATTATAAGTTTGCTTTTGCCATTGGACCTGCTTTCAGAAAGTTCATTGGAGACCAGGCTCAATGGTATCTAGGACTTGGATTCACATCTGAGATTGAAGTAATGAATAGCTCTACAGATATAGCAATAACATCAAAGCTCAATGTTAAGATTGGTGCTGAATATGATATGGGATTCAGAATTGATACAAGAAAGAAGAACACATCGCTCAGAATAGGCATACATGGGAAAACTGGGCTGCTTACATTCTCATCTCTATCAAGCACCAGCAAAGATAGCACTACTACAGAGATGTCTCTGATTGCAGATATCTTCAGGACACTTGGAGAGAAAAGCAGCTCTGATACTATTGGCTATGTATCTCTTGGCCATACTTTCCAAAGCGGGAGAAGAGAACAGCACTATAGCTACTCAACTAAATCAAGAGAAATCAACAAGGGAATAACCAAAGAGATATAGTCAAAAAAAATATACGCCCTACAAGATTCGAACTTGTCACCTACTGCTTAGAAGGCAGTTGCTCTATCCAGGTGAGCTAAGGGCGCATAGTGTACTAGCCGTACTTGAGACACTATAAACACTTTGAAAAATAATTTCAAGTAGATTTTCAAATTGTTTCAACATTCTTTTACAACCTTAAAATTAAGTTTATAATCCACTCCGAGGAGTATTAAAAATGCTAGTAAATCTTAAAAATGGTGATACTACAATGACCCTCTCCACACTAGGAGCAGAGCCACAAAGCGTAATATTTGAAGGCAGAGAGTATATCTGGAATGGGGACAAGGAATTCTGGCCTAGAAGAGCACCACTTCTATTCCCTACTATCGGACCTACAAAGGATAACAAGATCAAAGCTAAAGGCAGCTATTATGATATGCCAGGAAACGGCTTCGCACGCGATGTTGAGTTTGAGCTTGTAGAGAGCAGCATGAGCAGCGCAACTTTCAAGCTTGAAGATAATGAAGAGTTCAGAACTAAATACTATCCATATGGCTTTAAGCTCACAGTTACTTACACACTTCTTCCTAATGGATATGAAGCATCTGCAGAAATCTACGCAAAAGAAGACCTCCCATATACTTTTGGCTGGCATCCTGCTTTCTCTCTTGATATCAACGGAAAAGGCACAGCTCTAGATAGTTACACAGTCAGCTTCGAAGCAGAAGAAAGACTCGATAAGAAGACAGCAGTAAATGGCGTATTTGAATATACTAAGGACTTCCTTGTTGGAGATTCTATCGATCTCTCTAGAGAGGTTCTTGATAAAGGTGCTATCGTACTTGATGGAATCAAATCAACAGAAGTTACTCTGACATCCTCTCTCGGAGAGCATGGTGTTACAGCAACAATTGGAGATATGAAGACTCTCACTATCTGGACTAAAGAGAAAAAGCATGCACAGTACTGCTGCATAGAGCCAATGCTCTCATTTGGCGATACAAAGAGATGTGAAGATATCAACGAGATGAAGGAATCCAGTCACTTGAAAGCTGGAGAAAGCGTTACATACACAAACACTTTCACTTTCTTCTAGACTTTGCTTTTGTGATGTAAGCCTTCCGGACTGTTTCAAATATAGTCTGCTGAAGGCTTTTTTCATCTTTAAGCACATTCTGGAGCCGACGCATCACCTCATATGAAAGATCCTCAGCCTCTCTATATAGCTCTTCCCCTTCCCTAGCTTGAAGCCAGAGATCATATTCTGCTTTCTTTTCCAATGCTTTTTCTTCAATGAATGCTATAAGCTCTGCTTTGGCTTTGCTTTTTCCGATGAGATTCTCTTCTCTTATTGCATCAAATGATAGCGGAAGATCTGGCGGGGAAGAGAGATCAAAGAGAAGCGCATGAGACAAAAGAGCTCTATCTTCCTCTTCAAATGTATGATATATGCCAGAAGAAGCAGAGATGATCACATCAAAGTCTTTTGCATATTCTCTTCGCTTATCATAAGAAAGACCTTTGACAGCAGTAGGAAGCAAGAATATCTTCTCTTCATCTCTCAGCGTCATTGAAACTTCATGATTATCGCTTTTAAGCGCTTCAGCTACAGCTCTTGCAACTTCTCCAGATCCAACAATCAGAACACGCTCATACCCAGCTGCTTTTTCTTTGACACTATCTATAAGAACTCTGTCAACAGTGCGCATATTGTATTTGCTTTGACACTCTTTTCCAAATGCAACAGCTAAGTTAAAGAGCTTTGAGAGAATAGCAGATGAAGAGAATACTGCCTTTGAGTCTTCCTCTGCATATCTGACTTGGGCGATTATTGAGTCTTCTCCAAAGCGAGGTGATAACACACCGCTAGATAGCATAAAAAGATGTTTAATCGGATCTTCATCACTATATCTATGCATCTTTGCTTTAAGTGGATTCAAAGAGAGCACTCGCTCTATCGTCTCAGATGGTATTTCACGCTCTGAGTAGACTTCAGCTCTGTCGCATGTGATAAGAAGATTGAGAGGAGTTTTAGAAGCTTTGAAAAGCTTCAGCGTATATTCTTCTCTCTCTTTGCTTTCAAGATTGTACAAATGATCAAAAAGATGAGGTTCTTTAGTGAAGTCTATTCCGCTTAAGTAGATCATAATTCCTCATTTGATATATGTCAGCGCTATTGAAGGCATAGCTGTGCTGAAATCACTTGCTTTAAATGAGCAGCCAGCTAAAAGCTTGAAATTGCCATACTCACCTTTTAGGTAGAAAGAGACACGCCCATTCTCGCTTTTAGATGAGAAAAGCTTATGTTCACTCTCACAGTAGCCAATGCCTAATGCTAACGAAACAGATGGAAGCATCTGAAGTGTGATGTCACTCTTGAAGTCGACTTTGAGAGTATCAAAAGTGAGAGAGGAATATGAGAGAGAAATACGAGGCCTGATCAGATTAAGCTCTCCTTCGCTATTTACTCTGCCAAGCCCTGTATAAAAAGAGATTGTTGAAGATTTCATGACACTATCAATATTCGTTGATACTGCCCCATCGACTAAACTCATAATCTTATCTATGTAGATACCGCATGCGCCATACTCAAAGTATGCAAGCACTCCACCAGATAGCGCAAAACGCGCAGAGCCTACATCATTCTCAAATGGAGAGAAAAGCGCATTAGCATATGCATCAATCAGATTGGTTATTTCCTTTGAGCTTCTGATCATAGAGTTTCCGCCCTTCATTCTTATGCCAAAACTGAAATGCGGAAGCGCATAAGCCCAATCGATCTGAGCATCTATAGTGTTATATACATCATAGAGATAGCTATCCTGAATCCTAAAATCTGATCCGAATTGACCTGTAAGGGATATATTCCTACCTAAGAATGAGAGCACTAGCTTATCTGTATGATTCTGAAAAAGCCTTAGCCCTGGATTATTATTAAGATCAATATCATCGCTTGAGAGATATGAAACAAGCAGATTGCCATCTTCCCTCATCAAAGGTAGAGACGCTGGATTATAGAGTGCATCAGAGTAAGAACCATAATAAGAAGCTGCAGTGAAAGGAGTTAAATCTAGGCTATCCAGAGCATAGACATTAACTGCTTGAAGAGAAGCACAGATAAGCAAAGCAATAGTCAGCATCAAAGAAAGCTTCTTGAACATAAGAGTATGATAAATCAAAAACAGAAGAGAGACAAACACATCAGAGATAGCTAGAATAAAAATATGGGCAGTGTTTTCTTTCACATTGATCTTGATGCATTCTTTGCTTCTGTCGAGATTCTCGACAATCCTGAGTATAAGAATAAGCCTTTGATTATAGGCACTCCAGGCAAAAGGTCTGTTGCATCCACTTGCTCATATGAGGCAAGACGCTATGGCGTACATAGTGCAATGCCAATGAGCACAGCTTTAAAGCTATGCCCCAATGCCATATGCATTCCTCCACGCATGAGACGCTATAGCGAGAAAAGCAAAGAAGTAATGAACATAATAGATAGCTTTGCACCTGGCTTTCTGCAAGTATCGATAGATGAAGCATTTCTCGATTTATCAAATATGGAGAGAATCTACCCTCTTCCTGGCAAAGCTGCGAAAGAGCTGAAAACAGCAATAAAGGAAAAGACAGGACTCACTGTCTCTATAGGAGTTGCATCATCACGATTTCTGGCTAAGCTTGCATCTGATTATCATAAGCCAGATGGGCTTACGATTGTGCCAACATCACGAGAAGAAGAGTTCGTTGATAAAGTCGGACTCGATAAGCTCTGGGGCGTTGGCAAAAGCATGAGAGAGAGAATCAGAAGATGCGGCATAAGCACAACAAAGACGCTGAGAAGCTATAGCGAGAAAGAGCTGATCAGCCTTTTTGGAGAGCATAGCGGGATATATCTATATAAATGCGTCAGAGGAATAGACCCAGGTATCTATCAAGGAGATGTCAAAAGCCACTCAATATCTGCTGAGACTACATTCATTGATGATATCTTTGACCAAGCTATACTCGAAGAATACCTGCTTGAGATGAGTCAAAGCGTTATGTTCAGAGCATTAGATGAAAAGAGAATACCTCGCACTGTCGGTCTTAAGCTGCGTTATGGAGAAGACTTCTCAACAACGACTATACAGACAACACCTAGCGTAGAGATCTTCTCTTCAGATGATGTATATAGAATCCTCAAAAAGGAACTTGAGAGCAGATGGGACAGGCGCGGCATAAGGCTTATTGGCGTCTCGCTTCAGAATACATATGAATCAGAGAACCCGCTTCAGCGTGATTTCTTCTCAGAGCGCAATGAGAAAGAGAGAAAACTCGACAAGACGATACTGGATCTATCTAAAAGCGGCGCAAAAATAGTCAAAGCCAGAACACTTAAGGAAAAGAGCGATTCTTGAGTTTAACATAGCCTTGGTGGTATTATCACGATATGCTTAAAGTATGTCTGATCGAGCCAGAGATTCCTCAGAACACTGGCAATATTGCGCGAACATGCGCAGCAACAGGAAGTGAGCTGATTTTAGTTCATCCGCTGGGTTTTGATATCTCAGAAAAAGCTGTTCGCCATGCCGGGCTTGATTACTGGAAAGATGTGAAGATAAAAGAATATTCTTCAAAAGAAGAGTTCTTCAGAGCTGCAGAAGGAGAAGAGATGTACTTCTTCTCTCAAAAAGGACAGCACATCTATACAGAGCTGCCATATGAATATGAAAAAGATACATACTTAGTCTTCGGAAAAGAAAGCGTAGGACTGGAAAATGAGATACTGACTCAGAATAAAGAGAGAAGCGCAAGAATCCCAATGCTTGATACTATCAGATGTCTGAATCTATCAAATAGCGTTGCAATCGCAGTATATGATTACTACAGAAAATGCAGCTTCTCAAATTTCAGAGTCAAAGGAGTTCTATAATGAAAATAGCAATAGTCGGATGTGGGAATATGGGTGGAAGCATCGCTCTAAGCCTTGCTGAAAACAATCAATATGAAGTTTATGTAATAAACAGAAACCCAGAGAAAGCATTGAAGCTCAGAGATGAGAATAAGAACATCAACATCCTTGAAAAGCTAATTGATGCAAAGAACTTCGATGTTGTAATTATCGCTGTAAAGCCTCAGCAGCTTCCTCCGTTGTATGATGAGCTTAAAGCACTTGATGCAAAGCTATATATATCAATTGCTGCAGGTGTCAACATCAAGACTCTTGAAGAGAAGCTAGGTTCGCATTCAGTTGCTAGATTCATGCCTAATATCGCAGCTAAATGCAAGAGCTCTGTTACAGCTGTAGCACTTGGAGATGGTGTAGGAAATAGGACTCTCCCACTCTCAATTGCAGCCTCATTTGGCTCTGCATTCATCCTTCCAGAGAGCCAGTTTCCTGCATTCATCGGCATTTCAGGCTCAGCTATAGCATATGTATTTGAATTCATCCACTACTTAGCACTTGGCGGAGTCAAAGAAGGAATACCATATAAAGAGAGCGCAGAGATTGCAAAAGATACATTAATATCTGCATCTCGCCTTATGGAGAGCACTTCAAAGGGTGCAATAGAGCTTGAAACTATGGTATGCTCTGCAGGTGGTACAACTATTGAAGGCGTAAAGGCGCTTCAGGATGGTAGCTTTGGTTCTGCTGTGATGAATGCAGTAGTAAAAGCAGCTGAGAGAAATAAAGAACTTGAGAAATAGGAGAAATATAAAATGATTGATACAAAAGAGCTTAAATCCAGATACGATGAGATAAAGGCCAATATCAAGAACAGATATATGGATGTCGATCTTGATGCTATCATCGCACTTCAGAATCAGCGTTATGACTGTCTGCAGAAAGTAGAAGCACTCAGAGCTAAGCGCAATGAGACAGCTCAGAAGATGAAGGGAAAGCTGGATGCTGATGTAAGAGCTAAATATATTGAAGAAGGAAAGAAAATCAAAGAAGAGCTTCAGGGCGAAGAAGAGAAGCTTACAGAGCTTGATGCAGCTTTCAACCAAGTAGCTAGAACTATTCCTAACTATGCATCTCCAAAAGCTCCTGTTGGAAAGGAAGACAAAGATAGCTTAGCTATCAAGTTCCATGGTGAGCCACCTAAATTCTCTTTCAAGGCTAAAGACCATGTAGAGCTTGGTGAAGCACTCGACATCCTCGATTTCGATAGCGGTGCTAAAGTTGCTGGTCAGAAGTTCTATTATATCAAGAAAAAGGGAGTAATCCTCCAGATGGCTCTTGAGCGCTATGCAATGGATATCGTAATGAAGCATGGCTTTACTCCATTCATCACTCCTGATGTAGCTAAAGAAGAGATTCTCAATGGCATTGGCTTCAACCCAAGAGGCGCAGAGTCAAACATCTATACAATCGAAGGCACAGGCACATGTCTTGTAGGAACAGCTGAAATCACACTTGGCGGCTACTATAGCAACATGATTCTCAATAAGTCTGACCTTCCTATCAAGATGACAGGTCTTTCTCATTGCTTCAGAAGAGAAGCAGGCGGCGCAGGTCAGTACTCAAAGGGTCTTTATAGAGTTCACCAGTTCTCAAAGCTTGAGATGTTCATCTATTGTCTTCCAGAAGAGAGCGAAAGCTACCATGAGAAGCTTCTAGCAATCGAAGAAGAGATCTTCTCAGGGCTTGGACTTGCATATAGAGTTGTAGACACTGCAACTGGCGACCTTGGAGCTCCTGCTTACAGAAAGTTCGATATCGAGGCATGGATGCCAGGCAGAGGAGATGAAGGCGAATACGGTGAAGTAACAAGCACATCAAACTGCACAGACTACCAGGCAAGAAGCCTCAACATCAGATACAGAGACGAGGATGGAAAGATCAAGTTCGTACACATGCTCAATGGTACAGCTGTAGCACTTTCAAGAGCTATTGTTGCTATTATCGAGAACTATCAGAATGAAGATGGATCGATTTCTATTCCACCTGCACTAATTCCATATTGCGGATTTGATAAAATCACAAAATAAGGAGACAGTATGAAAAAGAGCGCTCTTATCACAGATTTCTACGAGCTTACAATGATGCAAGGCTACTTCCTTGAGAAGCACAATCCTCGAGTAGTCTTCGATATGTTCTACAGAACAAATCCATTCTCTGGTGGCTATACTATATTCACAGGCTTAGAGGAACTCTTAGATAAGCTTGAAGGTCTTGAATTCAGCAAAGAAGATATTGAATATCTCAGAATGCTGAAATTTGATGAGCGCTTTTTGGACTATCTCTCAACATATCGCTTCTCTGGCGATATATACGCATTCGAGGAAGGCACACCAGCCTTCCCTGGAGAGCCTCTGATAAGAGTTGAGACATCACTTATTGATGCACAGCTTATCGAGTCTCTTCTTTTGAATACAGTGAACTTCCAGACTCTGATTGCAACAAAAGCCAATAGAATGGTATTCGCAACTCAAGGACATGGCGCAATCATGGAGTTTGGCCTCAGACGCGCACAGGGCGAAGACGGCGCACATAGCGCAGCACGTGCATCATTCATCGGAGGCACAAAGATCACAAGCGACACATATGCAGGCAGAATCTATGGCATTCCTGTTGCAGGCACTATGGCTCACTCATGGATCATGAGCTTTGAAAGCGAAGAAGTCGCATTCAGAAAATTTGCAGATATCTATCCAGATAATTGCATATTCTTAATCGATACTTATGATGTGCTTGGCTCTGGAATTGAAGCTGCTATAAAAATCGGTCTTGAAATGAAGGCCAAAGGCAAGCGAATCGGTGTCAGAATAGACTCAGGAGACCTTTCTTACCTTACAAAAGCAGTAAGAGTCAGACTTGATGAAGCAGGACTTGAAGATGCAACTATCTGCGTATCAAACGACTTGACTGAAGATGTAATATCTACACTTATAAATGATGGTGCACCAATTGATAGCTGGGGAATAGGCACTCACTTAGTAACAGGCGGCACACAGGCATCTTTAAATGGAGTTTATAAGCTCTCAGCACAGGAAGAGAATGGGACTTTGGCTCCAAAAATGAAGATCTCGAATAGCTATGAGAAGACTACTAACCCAGGCAGAAAGCAAGTCTACAGATTCTTCGATAAAGAAGGAAATGCTCTTGCAGATCTGATTGCACTTGATGATGAGCAGATAACAGAAGGAAAGGCATACACTTTCTATCATCCATTCTCAACTCAGGATCTATTCCATATGAAATCTTCTCAGTATGAGACAATAAAGCCACTTCTTGTTAAGAAGATGGAGAATGGAAAGAAGATTGCACCTTCTCCATGCCTCAAAGAGATACAAGCTAAAGCTGCAGATCTGATCTCACACTTCGACAAATCATATAAGCGCCAGATAAATCCACATATCTATAAAGTATCTCTTTCTGGAAAACTCAGAAATCTGAAGACTGAGATGATTATAGAGACAAGACGTCAGGAAGAGCGCTGATCAGATTTTCCAGTTCTTCTGAAGCGTAAAGAAATCTGTCTTCTGAATATTTATCTGCTTCTTTTTGACTTCATCCTGAAGCACAGCTTTGTCTACATAAGGCTTCCATTTCTCAATGACATTCTTTCCTGCGATTCGTCTGATTGAGAGAGCCTTAGTGTAGAATCTGTTGATTCCATCACATTCGCTTCTGTTCTCAATGATTGAGATTCTGTTTGGGAACTGAATAGCAAGAGACCTAGAAGTCACGATCGTATAGCCAAAGAGATAAGAGCGCACGCCGAAATCCAGCGCTTGATAGAACTCTCCCATAATAGCCTCATCATATGCTCTGAGGCGCTGAAATAGCGCTCTGTCATATAGTCCAATCTCAAGGAGAGGATAAAGATTATTGAATGTCCTATCTTCCTCAATATTTGGCATGAATGAGAGTGGATCCACTTCCTTTCCTTTGATATATGGAGCACGGAGCGTTGGCATAATCTCACCTTGAGAAGAGATCATCACAGGAGTGATTACAGCAGGATGGTTCTTATCTGCCATCATCTTCATCAGCTTCTCACCCTCGAATGCGATTATAGACATATCTGTTCTGACAACGAGGAAGAATGTAGCATCGCATTCATCAGCAAAAGCATTAATATACTCACCTGTAGATGTATCGCTCTTGAAAACAATGAATGAGACATCAGGAAATTCCTCTGTAAGGTTCTGATTCTCCTCCATCCTATACTCTGTAGTAAGTACATGCAGAGATGAGTTCATATTAGCCATGTACCATCTCAGTGTTGATACAAGCTCTTCCTTTGAACCAAAGTCAAGAATGCCTATTGCAAGCTGGCGCTGACGATATAAAGAAGATAGGCGCAGTCCTAAATCCTGTTTTCTGTATATTATCTTATAGTTCTTCATCAAGCTCTGAGGTATCCTCTGGTCTGAAGATTACCTCTTTCCTCCCCTCTCCTATAAGAGAGTGTATATCCTTTGATTTATGTCCAATCAAAAGCTCAATCTCCCTGCTGTTGAAATATGGTACAGCTTTCATAAAGACTTCACCACTCTCATCAGATATATCTACAACTGAACCTGATTCAAATATGCCTTCAACTTTCTTTATGCCAGACGGAAGCAGAGACTTATGGTTCAACAATGCACTCTTTGCACCATCATCAACATAAACAGTACCATCTGATGGTGTATTCTGTATCCAGCGCTGACGCTGGGAGAGCCTGGACTCTGGCAGTATGTATGAGCCAATATCCTCGCCTTTCACAATACGAAGAAGCGCATGATCTTCATAGCCAGAAGCTATTACAGTACCGCATCCACCTTTTTGCGCTATCTGAGCAGCTAGAAGCTTAGTCTTCATTCCACCAGTTGAATAAACGCTTCCAGCACCTTTTGCATAAGAGAACACCTCTTTGGTAAGCACAGGGATCTCCTTAAGCATTACAGCATTTTTATCTTTCTTAGGATTTCCTGTATATAGTCCATCGATATCTGTAAGCAGGATCAATAAATCTGCATCTATCTTTGATGCAACAAGCGCTGACATTCTGTCGTTATCGCCAAAGCTGTCGATTTCCTTTACTTCTGCTGTAGATACAACGTCGTTTTCATTGAAGATAGGCACTACGCCTAGTGCAAGAAGTGTAGATACAGAAGATCTAAGATTCTTATAGCTGGTTCTATTTGAAAGCACAGAGCGTGTTATAAGCACCTGAGAACAGATCATATTGTGCTTATCAAACTCACTCTGATATGCGCTCATCAAGAGTGGCTGGCCAATAGCTGCGCATGCCTGGCGCATTGCGATATATACAACAGGGCTATTGTGCTTAAGCCTCTTTGCACCCATTCCTACAGCACCAGAAGAGACAAGTATTACCTGGTAGCCCATCTCTTTCAGCGCTGCAATCTCATCAACAATTATCTTGATGCGATTCTTATCTATTCCATCCTTTGAAGAGAGAAGGTTTGTTCCAACCTTTACTACAACTCTTTTGACATTTGAAAAGTCTCTCATATCAGATCCTTATGGGTAAAGCTTTTAGCATTCTTGCCGCTGTATGTGGCAACGCACTCGCCATGGCCGCTTAAAAGCCACTTGGTTGTCATAAGACCATCAAGTCCAACAGGTCCACGTGCATGAAGCTTGGATGTTGAAATTCCAACTTCTGCTCCAAGACCGAATCTGAAACCATCTGCAAAACGAGTAGAAGCATTTGCAAAAACATCTGCGCTATCTACAAGACGGAAGAACTTGTCTTTTGCTTCCTGATTCTCTGCAACTATTGCATCTGTATGATGTGAGCCATGTGAGTTTATATGCTCTATTGCCTCATCTACATTCTTAACGCTCTTTATAGCACACTCAAGTGCTAGATACTCTTTATGGAAATCTTCTTCAGTTGCAGGAATGAAATCTGATAGATAATCTGATACGCTCTTATCTGCATGGATTACCACACCCTTCTCTTTCAGCGCTTTCTCAAAGCGAGGAAGGAAGAGTGGCGCAATCCTCTCATTGATAAGGAAAGTCTCAGCGGCATTGCATGCTGCAGGATACTGCACCTTTGAATCAACAGCAACAGCTAGAGCAACATCCAGATCTGCGCTTTCATCTACATATACAGAGCATATTCCATCTGCATGTCCCATTACAGGGATTCTTGTGTTATCCATGACATAGCGGACAAAAGCATTGCTGCCACGAGGAATCAGCAAGTCTATATACCCTTCTGCTTTAAGCATCTCTTCAACATCGCTGTGGCTCTTCAGAAGCAGCATCCAATCACGTGAGAAAGAGAACTTCTCAGTCGCATTCTTTATAACCTCAGAAAGCGCAATGTTTGTATAGTTGGCTTCTTTTCCACCTTTGAGAACAAGGCCATTGCCGGACTTCAGAGCAAGAGATGCAATCTGCACCAGCGCATCAGGACGAGCTTCAAAAACCATTCCTATGACACCGATAGGAAAGGTCCTCTTCTCAAGAATCAAGCCCTCATCAAGTTCTCTTTTCTCAAGAACTTTCCCAATTGGATCCTTTAGAGTGATAAGCTCATCTATGCCTTTGATGACACTTTCAAGCTTCTCTTCTTTAAAGCTGAGACGATGAAGAGTTGAGTCAGAAATAGTGCCTCTTGCCGCTTCAATATCTTTATCATTCTCACGAAAGATATACTCTTTATTTTCAATTAAGCTTTTCTTGATGCTTAAAAGCGCGTTTCTGCGTTCCTCACTAGAAGATGAAGAGAGTGCAAAAGATGCCTCTCTGACACGCTTGAAAGCTTCTGTTAATTTATTCTCTTCCATATATAATCACTTTATCAAATTCAGTGTTTTACAACAATCAATTATCAGCTCTTATGTAGCTATCTACTGTTTCAAGCACAGCCCCGCCAAGTGCTCTTGCTTTATCGCTTATAGAGAGGTGCTCTGCTTCCTCTCCTCTTGGGTCGATATCTGCAATCTTAAAGCCAGATGGAACAGAAAGACCTGAATGCAATAAACCTCTCAGTTTTCCATCGATTGTTGCAATTACAGGAACTGAGTCTACATATGCTATTACATCTCCGGCTTTTACTATATCGCCTATCTCTTTAACGCCTTCAAATACGCCTGCGTTTTCAGAGTGCAATACTCTCTCCTTTCCGTAGCCACCGATAATACCAGGAATACCGCTGTTGGTTATAGCAGAACCTTCACGAATCAAAGTGCCAAGTCTATGGCCTCGCTTTGTCTCTACAACTACATCGACATCAACACCGGCTCTAAAGCCAGGCCCCAGCGCAACAGTAAATGGCGCCATAGTGCGATTAGTTCCAAGGTTCTTCTTTGCAATGATTGCATCTATAAGAACTATAGGCTTCAAAACCGAGAGAGAGTCACATGTGCTATCTGCAATAAGTGGGATAATGCCACTCTTAACTAGCTCTTTAGCTTCCTCTGCACTCTTTACAACCTTTGCTTTGACTCCTTCTACTACGCACTCTCCACTATAGAATGCTTCAGCAAAAGCTACAGTGCGTCTGATGACTGTAGGCTTCTCGATATCTAGCATGACAATCTTATAGCCTGCACTCCAAAGCTTGATAGCGACACCAGTTGCCAAATCACCTGCACCTCTGATAACAACGAGGCCATCTTTTGATAGAGGTCGGGCAGATGCATGCTTGAAAGAAGCAAGGATCTCAGCAGCTATTGAGAGAGCTATCTCTTTAGGACTCTCAGCTCCAAGAGAGAGGCCAACTGGCGCATGAATGCGGCGAGACGTAATCTTATGGTTCCATTTTCTTGAAGTTAATAGTCCGATATAAAATGCTTTGCCAGCAGATAGATAAGGAAGCAGCAGCTCTGCTTTTTCTGGGTCAGTTATGACTACAGCACTGTTTTCATTAATATCAGCGCTATTAAGATCTGTTATGAAGGAAGCTGGAGGGAATGCACTCTCATCAAGCTTATGGTCATCGATTATATTTACTGACCACTCTAAGTTATATAGCTCATAAGCTAATGCTCTTGCGATATGCCCAGAACCTATAATGAAAATCCTTCTGTCTTTGATTGGAATATCTATATGCACTGTAATCTCGCCTCCTTTTTTGACTTTGAGCGCTATTGTTCTGCCTTTGCCTTCTTTCATGGAAGCTAAAGCTTCTTTGATAGCTAACCGCTCAGTCTCTCCGCCTCCAATAGTCCCGCTTATAGTCCCATCTAAAAAGACTGCCATTCTCCCTTCTTTTCTAGGGACAATGCCTTTGTAGCTTGTAATAGTCAGAAGCGCAAAAGCTCTATTGAAGATTTCATTCTGATGCACTTTCTCAAACATAAATCATATCCTTTTTGATAGATGCAAGCTTTATAGGAAGATTCCAGCTATTGATGCACTCTATCTCATCGTTAGTAAGCTCATCAGCACTATTTAGGATTATGACATTATTGCACTCATCTCTCATCCCTTTTCTGATGCCTTCATCATTTTCGAGGTAGTCTTCTAAATAAGCTTTGTCGACAACTCTTTCACTTCCGTCTCCGAATACTACTTCATAAGCTTTCCGATTAAGAGCCTTTGCACCGAGCACACCTATTACACCAGTACTCTCTTTTATGATTACAGGGTCTCGCTCTGTATGAATCTTAAGCGGAAGTCCTCTAGAACCATCTGCTTCAATCAAAACAACATCGTAGCATTTTGTGAGATATGAAAGCACTTCAAGACGCGGAGACTGCCACTTTTTAACGTCTATGCTGCGCTCTGCGTAAAAGACGCTCTCGCTTTTTTTAACATCATGAGCAATGACAGCAGATTCATCAGAGAAAATGAAATCTGCTTTATAATCCACATTCTTAGGATTCGCAACTTTAGTAGTTGTTGTAAGAAGTACAGAGTAGCCTTTATTTTTAAGATATTCGCCAAAAGAGATCATCAGCGTCGTCTTTCCACCACCTCCGGTTATCGAGATAACACTATGTTCTCCTTGGATCATTTCAGCTTCTAAATAAGAAAAAAGTTCCATAGCTCATTATTATACACTAGATAAGAAAGAATTAGAAAACACTAACCTATTTATGCTATTGAAAGCAAAGACGAAAGAACCTAAAGTAACTTTTGATTATGAAAGATGACAGAGAGAACAAGATTGTTAGGACAACTCTTCTAGGTATAGTGCTGAATCTGATAATTGCAGCTATAAAGGTTGCTATCGGCATTGTATCACGCTCTGTCGCTATAATATCTGATGGAGCCAATAACGCAACAGATACTCTCTCTTCTTTTGTAACGCTCTTAGGCTTAAAGCTTGGTGCAAAGAAGCCAGACAAAGGCCATCCGCTTGGCCACGGACGTTTTGAGTATCTATCTGCGCTAGGCGTTTCATTCATAATACTAGTAACAGCGTTCTCGCTCTTTAAGAATTCAGTCAATTCAATATTGAACAAAAGCGAACTAGAGATTCCTCTATTCATGATCTTAATAATTGCATTGACAGTCGTCTTCAAAGTTATTCTCTGGAGAATCAACAAGAGCGTTGGAGAGAAGAATGACAGCGAAGCACTTATAGCTTCAAGCAAGGATGCACTCTCTGATTGCCTATCAGCGACAATCACTATTGTATCATCTCTGCTCTCTCCATACACAGCTCTTCCACTTGATGGCATTGCAGGAATCATAGTCTCACTCTTCATTCTCTATGGAGGCATTACTTCTCTTAAGACAACTGTCTCATCTATTCTTGGAGAAAGACCTGAGAAGAAGGATGTAGCGAGAATCAGAGCAATAATCAACAAACATCCACCACTACACGGCGGCTATGATGTGATGATCCATCAATATGGCCCTGAGAAGAAAATCGGAACATGCAATGTCGAAGTTCCATCTGATGCTACAGCTGAGAAGATATATGACGCTATGACAGACGCGCAGAAAGAGATTGCAGATGAGATGGGCATATATCTCACACTTGGAATGTATGCTGTAAATGATACAGATCCAACTGTTATCAAAATGAAGGAAGATGTGCTTGAAATCCTGAAATGCATCGATAAAAGCGTATTGTCAATGCATGGCTTTCACATACACTTCAAACATAAGCTAGTACACTTCGATGTAGTTGTAGCGTTCTCTCTTAAAGACCGTGCAGATTTTGCCAAGAGAGCACAAGAGGTTCTCTCTAAGTGCTATAAAGATTATACTTTTGAGTTTAATATAGACCCAGACTACTCTGAATAATACTATTTCGAGGTTTTCCAAAGCTATGAACAACGCACTTATATATAGTTTATTGATTCCGTTTCTCGGAACCACACTTGGTTCTGCATCTGTCTTCTTTACTAATAAAGAGATGAAAATCACTACAAAGAAGGCACTTTCAGGCTTCGCTTCCGGTGTAATGGTTGCAGCAGCATTCTTTTCGCTGATTATTCCTGCAATCAATATGTCAGAGAACCTTGGCAAGCTGCAATTCTTGCCAGTATTTGTCGGATTCTGAATTGGTTTTCTGTTTTTGCTTGCACTTGATGAGCTCATTCCTCATATTCACCAAAGCGGAGATGAAGAAGGACTGAAAGGATCTCATCTGAAGCGAAGCATCAAGATGATGCTTGCTATAGCACTTCATAACCTGCCTGAAGGAATGACAGTCGGAATACTCTATGCAGGCTACAAAAGCGGCGCAGCTTCAATCAGCCTCACATCAACTATAGTTCTTGCACTTGGCATTGCTATACAGAACTTCCCTGAAGGAATGATTGTATCTATACCTTTCAGAGCAGATGGAGCATCAAAGAAAAAATCATTCATTTATGGCACACTCTCAGGCGCTGTTGAGCCACTTGGTGCCTTGCTTGCTATAGCGCTTTCTTCTCTCTTGACTCCGATTATCCCATATACACTCTCTTTTGCAGCTGGTGCAATGCTATATGTAGTCATTGAAGAACTGATTCCTGAGATGTCTGAAGGTGTGCACTCAAATATTGGCATAATGATGTTTGGCTGCGGCTTCACGCTTATGCTCTTGATGGAGATGGTTCTCTCATAGTCAAAGCACTACTCCATTTTGCCCTGTTTGTCTAAAAACGTTATTTTTAACCATTGTGAATTTTGTCATCTATTATTATATTCAATCCAAGGCAATGAGGATTAGGGATGGAATATATTGCGTCTACAGTCAGAAAGCTCGAGAAGAAAGGGCATTTCAAAGATGAGAAGCGCTTTATTCAGCATGGCAGAATAAGTGTCGAAGAGCATAGCATCAATGTTGCTAGGCTCAGCTTGAAGCTAAGCACTGCACTTCACTTGAATGTTGATAAAAAAGCACTTATCAGGGGCGCTTTACTTCATGACTATTTCCTTTATGATTGGCATAATAAAGAAAAGTGGCATAGGTTTCATGGCTTCCGTCATCCATTCTTTGCAATGAAAAATGCAATCAGGGATTATAGGATAACAAAAAAGGAAGCGAATATAATACGAAGCCATATGTTTCCGCTTATACCACTCCCTCCGACATCGAAGGAAGGATGGATAGTATGCATTGCTGATAAAATATCAGCATTGCATGAAACATTATTCAAGAGAAAAGTGACAACTATAGTATAGATAAATAGGAGAATCACAATGTCTATTAAAACAGCAGTTACAAAGTATGGCCTAGTCAAGTTATTAGACTATGCAATCAAGAACCCAGAGGAAAACCTTCCTAAGCTAATGGATGCTGCAGACAAAGTTATGGGAACAAGACTTGTTTCCCAGAGAAGGCTTATCAGAGATGCAGTATGCAACAAAGATAACCCTTACCACGACTATATTCTCAGAATATTCCGCGATACAGATCCAGCAGTACTCAAAAGCCTTGTTACTAACTTCTTTGTTAATGTAAACATGGTTGGATACGCAGAAGAACAAGAACTATCTAAAGAACTCGATTGCAACATTCCTTGGGCAATCCTTCTAGATCCTACTTCAGCTTGCAACCTTCATTGCACAGGCTGCTGGGCAGCAGAGTATGGCAACAAGCTTAATCTCTCATTTGATGAAATCGATGATATCATCAAGCAGGGCAAAGAACTTGGCACACATATGTATATCTATACAGGCGGCGAGCCTCTTGTAAGAAAGAATGATATCATCAAGCTTTGCGAGAAGCACCAGGATTGTGTATTCCTATGCTTTACAAATTCAACACTTATCGATGAGAAGTTTGCTGATGATATGCTCAGAGTAAAGAACTTTGTTCCAGCTATCTCTCTTGAAGGCTTTGAAGAGGCAACAGATGGAAGAAGAGGTCAAGGTGTTTACCAGAAAGTAATCAAAGCTATTGAGCTATTGCACTCAAAGAAGCTTGTTTATGGTATTTCAGCTTGCTACACATCACAGAACTTCGATTCAATCACATCTGAAGAGTTCTACGATAAGCTTATCGAGATGGGTGTATACTTCATCTGGTATTTCCACTATATGCCAATCGGCAATGATGCACATCCAGAGCTGCTCCCTACTCCAGAGCAGAGAACAGAGATCTTCCATAGACTGAGAAAGTACAGAGCTGAGAAGCCTCTATTCGCTATGGACTTCCAGAATGATGGTGAGTTCGTTGGTGGTTGTATTGCTGGCGGCAGAAAGTATCTCCACATCAATGCTAATGGCGATATCGACCCATGTGTATTCATTCACTATGCTGATTCAAACATCAGAAAAGACAAGCTCATTGATGCGCTTCAGAAGCCTCTATTCAAGGCTTATCATGATCATCAGCCATTCAATAAGAACATGCTTCAGCCATGTCCTATGCTTGAGAACCCAGGAGCTATCACAGCTATCGTAAACCAGACTGGTGCACATTCAACAGACCTTGAAAGCCCAGAGAGCGTTGAGCATCTTTGCGCTAAGTGCGAGAAATACGCAAAAGATTGGGCGCCTGTTGCTGATAAGCTCTGGAAAGAAAGACTAGCAGAGAAAGAAAAGACAAAGGCTGAAAGAGAAGCTATCGAGAAGAAGATAATCGAGAATTCCAAATAACTTCATCAGGTAAGCGAATAAGGGTATTGCAAGACTGTTTGTAATACCCTTTTTTAATGCAATTATAATGGCACAAAAAAATGGAGAGGACTAAACCTCTCCAATGATTCAACAAGCGCAGATTAGCACTCTAGAATTCTGTTCTTATCAGCATCCAAAAGCTTTTCGAGAATAGAAGCTGGATCCTTGAACTTAGCAAGAACAATCATAGCTGCAATTACATATGGCTTATAGCTAGCTTCCTTATAAAGAGGAACCAGATAGCGATCGAATACAGAAGCTTCAACTTCGCCTTCCTTACAGCTTACGCCTGTGATGTCTGCAGGCAAGCAGTGCATGTAAAGAGCCTTACCGTCTTTAGTTGTCTTCATAAGCTCTTCTGTGCAAGTCCAGTTCTTGAACTTAGCATTGTTCTCAAGACATCTCTTCTCAAGAGCCTTAAGATCATCGAACTTACCCTCTTCTACGAGCTTAGTTCTCTCTTCCATTACTGCAAATGGAGCCCAGCTCTTTGGATATACGATATCTGCATCCTTGAATGCCTCTTCCATTGAGTTGACTCTCTTATATGAGCCACCAGACTTCTTAGCATTCTCTTTAGCAACTTCCTCAACATCGCTCATTACGTTATATCCCTCTGGATGAGCTAGAACAACATCCATGCCGAATCTTGTAAAGAGACCGATGATACCCTGAGGAACAGATAGAGGCTTTCCATAAGATGGAGAATAAGCCCAAGTCATTGCAACTTTCTTGCCCTTAAGGTTCTCAACACCACCAAAGTAGTTGATTACAGAAAGAAGGTCTGCCATTGTCTGTGTTGGATGGTCAATATCACACTGGAGGTTAACAAGAGTAGGTCTCTGCTCAAGAACGCCATCTCTGTAGCCTTCCTGTACTGCTTCAGAAACAGTCTTCATGTATGTGTGACCCTTTCCGATGTACATATCATCTCTGATTCCGATAACATCAGCCATGAAAGAAATCATGTTAGATGTCTCTCTAACAGTCTCACCATGAGCAATCTGTGAAAGCTTCTCATCAAGATCCTGAACTTCAAGACCTAGAAGGTTGCAAGCAGAAGCAAATGAGAAACGAGTTCTTGTAGAGTTATCACGGAAGACAGAAATACCGAGTCCACTATCAAAAACCTTTGTAGAGATATTGTTCTCTCTCAGACCACGAAGAATTTCTGCAACTTCAAAAACTGCAGCAATCTCATCATCACTCTCCTTCCATGTATGGAAGAAATCGTTTAAATACATTTTTGAAATATCAAGCTTTCTTAGATCTTCAATTCTTTTCTTGATCTCTGACTTAGTTTTGGCCATAGATGCCCTCCGGAATTATTAAAGCTAACTATAATTTATCACAGAGATAAGAGCTCTGCAATAAAAAACTGTTGCACTTTGTTGCAAATCATTTAAATATAACTGCCTTATCACGCTTCTCGACAACTTCACCGATTATGCGGCAGCAAGGAAGAGCAAATTCTTTGACAAAGCTTTCTGCGTCTCTCTTATCCATGAATAACAATAGGCCTCCAGAAGTCTCTGGAGTAACTACCAAATCCTTCATTTCCTGAGTAAGCGAATCACTGAAAGAAACATGAGGAGCAACATAATCAAGATTAGTATACATACCCTCAGGCAAGAGCCCATAGCGCGCAAGCTCTAAAGCATCAGTAAGAATAGGCAGAGCAGAAGTATCATAGACGATAGATACGCCAGAAGAGGATGCGACTTCATAAGAATGCCCTGCAAGCGCAAAGCCTGTGACATCTGTAGCTGCATCTATCTTATATCGCCTTGCAATATCACGCGCACGCTTATTGAGTGTTGTCATAGACTCTATAACTGCCTTCTCAGCCTCCTCGCTTGCCATCTCTCCCTTTATTGCAGTATTCAGAATACCGACACCAAGTGCTTTGGTAAGCACTACAGCATCTCCTGCTTTAGCACTATTGTTCTTCCAGACTTCACTTTCTTTCATGAATGCTGTAACAGAGAGCCCATACTTTGGAGTCGGATCACTGATTGTATGACCTCCAGCTATAACTGCACCAGCTTCTCTTACCTTCTCAAGACCACCTTCCAGAATGGATCTCATAACAGATAGATCAAGGCAGGAAGGGAAACATAGAAGATTCATAGCAACTGCAGGCTCTCCGCCCATTGCATAGATATCTGAAAGCGCATTAGCAGCTGCAACTTCACCGAATATATATGGATCATCTACCATAGGTGGAAAGAAATCCAAAGTCTCTATAGCGACAATATCATCTTTGACTCTATAAACCAGCGCATCATCAGAGCTCTCAAAACCACCAAGGAGCTTCTCGCTTGTCATAAGTGGCAGAGAATCAATTACCTCATGAAGCTTTGAAGGCGGCAGCTTTGCAGCACAGCCACTTGTCTTTACAAGCTTAGTAAGCTTAGTTATTTTCCCAGATTCGCTCATATTCATCCCCTTTCTTGATATATACAGCCTCTGTATTATCATCAGCCATACTCTTTTCAAAGTCCTGATAGAAAAAAGCTGCAGTCCCACACGATGATGAGAGAGCGCGAGGCACAGGGCGAAGCTTAACGTTCTCTACCCTGCGCCTGAACTGAAGTGCACCGTATTGATTATGAAAGGTTGCAACCTTTAATTCTCGATCTTCAGTGTCCATTCCCCATCCTTGAATGCAGAATCTACTTTATATCCAGATGCTTTAGCAAAGCGTGGTACATTCTCTGACGCAGCTCTATCATCTACAACTACTATGCAGCCCTCTGGATGAGCTTTAAGTGCTTTCTTTGTTTTTACAACTGGTTCTGGACAGCTAAGTCCTCTGCAATCGATAGTTTCCATTATCTGTTCTCTCCTTTCTTCAAGAATGTATTCACGCTGCCTATAGCGAGAAGAATGATTATGCAAAGAATAACAGCAACTTTGCCTTTAATTGGTGGACCACCTGCACTTGTTGCAGACTGAGCAGCACTTGCAAGGCCGAAGTTATGAGCAAATGCAGCGCCAATAATCATGCCAAATACTGCAACAGCACTGTCACTTGAGCCTTCGCCAGCCATTACAAGCTGTCTTAGTGGACAGCCACCTAAAAGTGCTGAACCAAGCCCTACGACAACCATGCCCAAGAAGTTCCAAATATGCTGAGAATGAGCAATAGGCTGGTTCGCAAAACCAAAATGGAAGTTCTTTGTAGCAATATTGAGAATCAATGCGCCAGCAAATACTCCGACAAAGCCCAAAAGCAATGTGAAATCCTTAATAAGAATGCTATCTCTTATTCCACCGACCATGCAGAATCTGGTGCGCTCTGCAATAGCACCAACCAAAAGCCCCATAGCAAGTGAGAGTGCAATAGGCGCATGCATGCTGCCTGGCCCCTTCTCACTGAATAAGAACAGTGATGGAAATGCCAGGAAAACAATCAATAAGAGAATAGTGAGCGATGGAAATACTACACCTTCACTGCTCTTCTCTGTTTTGCTTCTGCCAAGAGAGAATCCATTTGCAAGGAATATGCAGCCAATGCCGATACCTGCAATAAAGCCAATAAGACCGATAATTGCGTTAGCGTCTCCTCCTGCCAAGCGAAGAATAAGGCGGAACGGACAGCCTAAGAAAACAAGAGCTCCGATCATTACCATAAAGCCAAGAACGAATCTGGTAACAGGCGCAGAACCACCACGAGCTCTGAAGTTCTTTGTGAGAATGCTCAGTACAAATGAACCAAGCACGATACCGATTACTTCAGGTCTTATATACTCAACCACAGCTGCAGTATGCAAATGAAGACCACCTGCAGTATCACGAAGGAAGCAAGCGATACAGAACCCCATGTTCTTAGGATTGCCACATAGTGTCAGAATCACAGCCACTAAGCCAATTAAAAGCCCAGATCCTATAATCCAGGATTTCTCTTTATCAAGTTTCATAATTACCCTCTGCTATCTATGCTACCATTCACTTTTATCAAATACAATGGATAATTTGCCTTCACTTTGATAAACTATTCATATGCGAAGAATCTATATGGACAATGCTGCAACCTCATATCCGAAACCACCTGTAGTTTCAGAGCGAGTAAAAGCAGCAATTGACAACTCGATAAATCTATCACGAACAGAGAGCGAAAGAGCCTTTGAAGCAGCTACAGAAATCGACGACCTCAGAGCTTTGCTATGCACATACTATGGCTCTGAAGATAGAGATGCAATTGCATTTACAAGAAATGTGACAGAAGCTATAAACTGGGCAATCAAAGGTTTTTTGAAAAGCGGAGACAAAGTCATAATATCTTCTTTTGAGCATAACGCAGTAATGAGGCCTTTAATGCAAATCGGAGCAAAGCCAATAAGACTTCCGTGCACAGAAGATGGCTACATAGACTATAAGAATGCCGATATTCCCAAAGATGCAAAAGCAATATTCTCAACAGCTGCAAGCAATGTATCTGGCGCAATAATGGATTTAGCGCCGCTTGCAGAGATTGCGCATAAGAATAAGCTGCTATTCTTCATTGATGCAGCGCAATACAAAGCTGACCTCGGTAAATTAGGCGCATCTGGCATATGCTTCACAGGACATAAAAGCCTTCTAGGGCCTATGGGAACTGGAGGCCTTATCCTAAAGCGTAACCTTGCCTTTGAAATAGATCCGTTAATCACAGGAGGAACAGGAAGCCAAAGCGACAGAATAGATGTCCCAACAACACTTCCAGATAGACTCTCTCCTGGAACTGAGAATATTCCAGGTCTTTTAGGACTCAAAGCAGCACTTGAATACAAGAGTGCACATAGTGATGAACTTGAAGCCAATGAAAAAGCAAGGTTCGAAGAATTATATACAGGCCTTGAGCGCAACAGGAAAGTCACTATACATGGCCCAGGCCTCAATAAAAAACGAACCAGCGTGATATCGATAACGACAGAGATGGATGAAGCTGAAGTCGCAGCACTTCTCTTTGAGCGTTATGGCATTGAGACAAGAGTAGGACTTCACTGCGCAGTTGAAGCTCATAAAGCGCTCTCAACTTACCCAAGAGGAACACTGAGGCTCTCACCTGGT
Source organism: uncultured Spirochaetales bacterium (assembly GCA_934247875.1). Lineage (GTDB taxonomy): Bacteria > Spirochaetota > Spirochaetia > Sphaerochaetales > Sphaerochaetaceae > Ornithospirochaeta. The sequence continues at coordinate 20,338 of CAKQJZ010000003.1, read as the reverse complement.
CCATTCACAACAAAAGAAGAAGTAGAGATGACACTTAAAGCATTGGAGGAGATACTGAATGAATAGCTATATTCCCACATTGATAGAAGCTCTTAAAAAAGATGATGTAAGAAGAGAGACAGAGTTCACAACAGGAAGAGAAGCACTTTATCAAAATGGAGAGTGCATATATAAAACATCAGATGAGCCAATAAGCCCAGATTTGACTGAGACTATAAAGCCAGAGCCAGAGCTTGTGCTCTTTGGAGCAGGACATGTCGGAAAGGCAGTTTACGACCTTTCTCATATGCTAGGCTTCTCTGTAACTGTGCTTGATGAGAGAGAAGAGCTGCTTAATGAAGAGAGATTTCCACACGCAAGACGCATAGTAATGCCATATGAAGAGATCTTCAAAAGCGAATTCAATTTCTTCAGACCATACTATCTGATTTTCACTCACGGCCATAAATATGATAAAGATGCACTCAGATATACTCTTTTGCATAGCGCTTCATACAGAGGAATGATTGGAAGCAAAGGCAAAGTGAAAGCAACTCTTGATAGCCTCAAAAATGAAGGTTTTGATGAGAATCTACTCTCATCAGTCTACTCACCTATTGGACTCAAAATCGGAGCAGTTACACCAGAAGAGATAGCAGTATCAATAATAGCTGAAATCATAAGCATCTACAGAAGTGATAAGAATATGATTACGCTTTCACCTGACTATCTTGATAGCGTAAAGGATGAAGAAGGCGTTGCGATAAGAATAGTTGAAAAGAAAGGATCTGCACCAAGAGCAATTGGTTCTGAGCTGATGGTTACAAAGAGCGGAAAGCTATTTGGCACTATAGGAGGAGGTGCAATAGAGCGCGTTGCTATAGAAGAAGCGAGGCAAATAATCAAAGGAAATGAGAGCGTGCCACTCGTAAAGCACTACGCATTAAATCCATCAGGCGACCTTGGAATGATCTGCGGCGGGGATGTGACACTGCTCTTTTCAATGCGTTAGAGAATAACAAGCTCTATCTTCTCTGATGGATTATCTGATGAGATAAGAGCTATAGAATTCTCTCCTTTCAAATATAAGTAAGTAGAAACAGTACCTGAGAGCTCGAGCTTGAAAGAGCTCTCTTTTATATCACTTATAGTGCCTTCTAATGCGCTATTGCCATTAAGAACTACTATGCTTTCACCCTTCACAACTGCTGTGATGTCTCCGCTTTTGTAGATTCCGTCGAGGTTAACTGATTCAGAAACTGCTTCTGCTTCCTCTGCTTTCTCTCCGTCGAGAGAAACAAATATCTTCTTTTTCAGAAGAGTAACCTGAAGCTTCAATGCTCTCTCTCCTTCATCTGTTGTAGTGAAATCAAATGAGAAAGTATCTGTAACAGCAGAAGGTGCATCATCAAGCAAATCCCAGAGATGAAGTACTTTACCCTTGACACTCCATCTGCCACTTGCTGATTCCTCAACTTTTCCAAGTGAAATCTCTTCATATATATACTTTCCATCTTCTCTAAGCTCTAGAGAAGTTCCACTTCTATCGCTAGTAGCTGAATACCACTTGCCAACTAAGAGATCAGAATCTACATCTTCTGCAAATATACCACTAGAGCAAGATGCAACAAGAAGCGATAAAACGAGAGCCAAAGCAACATAAAGCATATATCTTCTTTTCATAACTTGAAGACTACCACGTATAAAACAGAAAAAAAAGAGAAAATCAAAAACCCCAACATAGTCCAAAACGATGCATATTCAGCTTGGGTATAGTCCAAAATGATGCATTTCACAATGACATATAGTCCAAATTTATGCATTTTCATTAGACATATAGTCCAAAATGATGCATATTTATAGAAAGAGGATTTATATGCTTAAACGAAAAATCTATGAAAAACTCGTGCTTTGGAAGAATTCACATTCAAAAGAATGCCTTGTGATAAATGGTGCAAGACAAATCGGCAAGACATTCATTATCGATTATTTTGGAAGAGAAAACTACAAAAGCTATATTTATATTAACTTGTTTAGAAACCCAGAGTATGAAGAGATCTTTGAGGGCAATATTGACTCAGAATCCATATTGAATAGACTTCCTCTCTTCAATATCAATACCAAGATAGTCGAAGGAGATACACTTCTCTTCATAGATGAAATACAACGTTCTCCAAAAGCACGAACTGCATTGAAATTCCTTGCTATGGATGAGAGAATAGACGTTATTGCCTCTGGTTCCCTCTTAGGAATTAACTACAGAAAACTCAATCAAAGTACTTTCTCAGAGATATCAATTCCAGTTGGATACGAGAAAGAAATCAATATGCATAGTCTGGATTTAGAAGAGTTTCTTTGGGCAAAAGGAATTACTTCTGAGGCAATTGAAGCACTGAGACAATACTATAATAATAAGACAAAAATCCCTTCTGCTATTAATACAGAGTTCAGCAATCTGCTTCGTGAGTATATGGTTGTAGGAGGAATGCCTGCTGTTGTAAATAAGTATCTTGAGACTGATTCACTAGAAATAGTCCATGATGAACAGCAAAAGATCTTCAATTCATATGATGCTGACATAACACAATATGCTACAAATTCTGAGAGACCTAAAATTAGAGGATGTTTATACTCTTTGCCAAGACAGCTTGCACGAGAGAATACTAAATTCAAATTTTCTGAAGTCTCAAAAGGCGGAAATGCAAGAAAATATGAGAACTCTCTTGATTGGCTTCAAGATGCAGGACTAATAAGTCTATTAAGAAATGTTACGCTCCCTGAAATTCCTTTAAGAGCATATGAAATACCAGATCAATTCAAAGTCTATGGCAATGATATCGGTATGATTGCTTCAATGTTTGGATATGAAACACAGAAAGCGCTTTTGAATAATACACTCACTGGTCATGCTAAAGGTGGAATATATGAAAATCTCATTTTCGACATCCTGAATAAAAAAGGACTGATGCTCAATTATTATCGAAAGGGTGAAGGAATGCAGGAAATTGAGTTCATATTCGAGAGAGATGGCTCTGTTATTCCAATAGAAGTCAAATCAAGAAGAGGAGAGACCATTTCCCTTAATGAGTTCATAAAACAATTCAATCCTAAATACTCAATAAAACTTATTGATGGAAATATAGGAGTTGAGAATTCTAAGATAACAATGCCACATTATATGGCTTTATTTATCTGAATAAGACAGAACATGGGCTGCTACAGAGTTAATAGCAGCCCAAGAATAGTTAGATCTTTCCAAGTCCTTTCAGTATCTTCTCTGATGTGATTGGCCAGGATCTGACCCATACTCCTGTTGCACGTGCAATAGCCATTGCAATTGCAGGAGCTGCGCCATTAGTAGCAATCTCAGAGATTGATTTAGCACCAAATGGACCAAACTCATCGTTGATATCAATAAGAACAGCTTTGAAATCATCTGGAGCTTCACCGATCATCGGAGTTCCGTAATCTGTGAAGTTCGCATTGATGCATGCGCCATCCTTATCGAGTACCATATCCTCATAAAGAGTATGGCCAATAGACTTCATTGCTGCGCCATAAATCTGACATAGAGCGATTTCTGGATTGATAGGAGTTCCTGCATCCTGAAGTGCATAGAACTTTCGTACTTTTATCTCTCCTGTCTTGATATTTACAGCAACTTCAGCAAAGTGAGCACCATATGGGACTGCAAAGTTGTTTGTAGTGAAAGAAGCAGTGCCAATTAGCTGTCCGCGGCCAGTACCAGAAAGCGCTGTGTGAATCAGAACTGAGTATGGCAGTTCTTTGCCGCTTGCTTTAGATACAACCTTGCCAGGCCATGCACATTCAAGGTCCTCTTCTTTCTCTTCCATTTGCAATGATGCCTCAGCAATGATCTTCTTCTCAAGATCTTTTGTAGCAAGAAGTGATGCATTACCTGAGAAGTAAGTACCACTTGAAGCATATGCACCTGTATCGAAGAGACATGAATCTGTGTCACCAGATACTACAGATACTCTCTCCATAGGTACTTTCAGCACTTCAGAAACGCACTTAGCAGAGATAGTATCGAGGCCTGTGCCAAGATCTGCGCCGCCAGACAATACCAAGAAAGTACCATCACTCTGGAGCTTGACCTGAGCATTTGAGTGATCAAGGCCAGGAAGACCAGAGCCCTGCTGAATCATTGCAAAGCCTTTTCCAATCTTCCAATCAGGGTCATCAGAGATTTCCTCTTTACCCCAATCAATCATCTTAGCGCCTTTATCAAGAGCCTCTTCCAGACCACAAGAGCCAACAGGCACAACAGCACCTTCTCTACCCTCGCCCAGTCCTCTTAGGATCTCTAGCATATAGCCTTCATGAACAAGGTTCTTCTTAGCAATAACCATTGGATCAATACCAAGTTTATCAGCAAGTTCTCCGAGAGCTGAGATGATTCCGAAATACCCCTTAGGAGCACCATAGCCTTGGTATGCACCTGTAGGTGGGATATTCGTGTAATATGTCAGAAGATCATAGTACATATTGTCTACAGCAAAGATAGGAAGAGTCTTAGAAGATGCGTTCATAGGAACTGTTAAGCAGTGGTTGCCATAAGGACCTGTATTAGCTCTTACATCCATATAGATAGCTGTTATAGTGCCATCCTTCTTACCGCCCATCTTTACTCTGACTCTCATTGGATGACGAGTAGAGTTAGCATAGAACTCTTCTGCTCTGGTATTTCTGAAGTAGATTGGCTTACCTGTAATCCATGTGCAATAGCCTACAAGATCCTCAACAAGAATATCCTGCTTAGAGCCATAGCCGCCGCCGACACGTTCTTTGATGATGTGAATCTTATTCTCAGGAATCTGGCACACCCAGCTGACAATGCGTCTTACATGGTATGGAACCTGTGTAGAGCAGTTCATTACCAATCTGCCACCCTCGATATGCGCATAGCATACATGAGGCTCAAGTGGTGTGCACTGAACTTGGCTTGTCTGGTATGTAGAATCTACAACAGCGTCTGCTTCAGCAAAGCCCTTCTCGATATCTCCGATTCCGCCATGAGCGCCAGCTGCTATGTTGTGGTGGCTATCTGCATGCAGAGGGAACTGATAGATAATCTTTCCATCCCGTGGATCACCCTTCTTATTGTACTCATCAAGATCTGAAGGAGCTCCAGCTCTATACTCAACAATACCATTCTGAACGATAGGCGCACCATCAGCCATAGCCTCTTCAACTGTGAATACAGGCTCCAGTGGCTCATATTCAACATGAATGAGTGATGCAGCTTTATCAGCAATCTCTTCATTTCTTGCAACAATTGCAGCAACTCTGTCACCAACATGACGTACCTTTTTATTAAGAAGACGTCTATCATGTGGGCTTGGTTCAGGGTTTCCCTGACCTGCTTGCATATAGTAAACATCAGGACAATTGAATGCTGTGATTATAGCAGCAACACCTTCAAGCTTCTCTGCCTCTTTAGTATCAATTGATTTGATATATGCATGAGCAAAAGGAGAACGAAGCACATGAAGTGTGTAAGCATTAGGCTGAACCTTATCTTCTACGAATACAGGTTCACCTGATACAAGAGCAGCACCATCAATCTTTCCAATTGGCTTACCAATGAACTTCAGTTCATCCCTGAATGAAGGAGCAGCGCTAGAAAGAGACTCACCTTTATCTCTGAATTCCTTAGCAAACTCCATAGCCATGTAGTAGTGCTCATAGCCTGCGTCTCTGATGAAAATGCCAGAAAGCGCATTCTTAATGTCTTCACGGCTAGGCTCTGGATTATGCTCTAAAAGCCAAGTCAGGATAAGCGCAGCAGCAGGTGCATTGTAAGCACTCTGAACAACGCCAGCTTTGACCATGCCCTTCTGAACAGCATTGAGCTCACGATCCTTTCCTAGAAGAGACTCTGCTGTTTTGATATCAGCACCATCTGCTTGATAGAGAAGGATGAAGTTTGAATACTTCAAAGTACCATTGAATATGATTGTGTCTGAGCCTGCAAATCCTTCTCTGTCGTCACTATCTCTGACGCTATAGTAACCTGCTTTATAAAGCACGTCTCTGAGTCTATCTGTCTCATTTCCTGAAAGAGTAAGAAGTTCACCATTGATTCTGCATTTGATTTCCATCTTACACCTCCTCAAAAACTACAGAAGCCAGATAACGCTTATACTCAGCGCTACCCTCTAAATCACTCTTGAACTCAATCTCTCTATAAATATCAGGAGTTGTTCCAACAGCTAAGGGAGATGAACTGGAAGAGAGAGCATATACGCCACAAGATGAGGCAGCAATCAATGTTGCATGTGTTGACTGAGTTCTTCCAAAGCGCTTAACAAAGCCAGTTCTGTTCTTATCAACAACTATATATTTGATAAGAGCTCTGCAATCCTTTGACAAATACTCTTTAAGGCTTTTGACTTTCTCACCTTTCTCACATTCAAGAACAACATCAGCCTCAGCTGAGGCAAAAGCAGCAGCAAGATAGCTGTCGCTTCTGCGAGCAGCGAGATTGCCACCAACAGTTGCACTGTTGCGCTTTTCAAAAGAGAAGCAGAAAGCTGCAGCTTCTTTTAAGAAAGCCGGAACAGAATCTGCTTTCAAAAGAGATTCAAGAGTTACGAGAGCGCCAATATATAGCTTTCCATCGCGCTCCTCAATTTTATCTGAAACCAGACTGGAGATATCTATGATATCTTCAGCATTCTTTCCATTGAGTCTCAGAATCTCAGTGCCACCAGCAAGGTATGCACTGTCTTCATATCTATGACGAAGCTCAACAGCCTCATGTACAGTACTTGGATGATGTACTCTCATTATGCCTCCTTATAATCCCTTATCTGATCTAAGAATGATGATAGCATTCGTCTAGTAGTTCCACGCCTCCACTCTGGCATAGCATGTGGGCTTATTACATTGTTCCAAGCGTCTAAGAACTCTTCTCTTAAAGAATCAATCTCGCCTATATTCTTACCAATAAGAATATGCTCAGCATCATGGCCTCTCATTACCTTTGGACCAGCTGCGCCAGAAGAAGCTCTGAAGTCCGTAATAACTCCATTCTCAATCTTGCATGCAGCAGACAGAGTAAGCTTTGAAATCGCATTAGCACGTCTTGTGCCAATCTTTCTGAAGTATGTCAGAGTGAAATCTGAAGGAGGAATTATGACTTTGGAGATAATCTCATCTTCTCTGATCTCAGTCTTCTTAGCCGACTTGATGAAATCATCAAGAAGCATTCTTCTCTCTCCTGTTTCAGAAAGCAATACAACAACAGCATCAAGCAGGATCAGAGGCTGTGGAAGGTCTCCTTTAGGAGATGCATTGCCAATATTGCCTCCAATAGTCGCACTGTTACGAAGCGCAACAGCTCCCATTCTCGATGCAGCTTCTCTGACTAGCGGATTAACTACAGGAGATGAAGCAATCTCACGAGAGGTAGAGAGAGCTCCGATTTCAACAGAGCCATCATCCAGCTCTTTGATTCCTTTCAGCTCATCAAGATTGGAGATGATTATAATAGGACGATCAAAAGAAGGAGAAACAGAGTAACCTTGACGATGCTGGACCATCAAGTCAGTTCCACCTGCAAGCACAATAGCATTGTGCTTAGCTTTAAGAGCCAATGCCTCTTCAAGAGTTTCAGGAATAAAACACTTTACTTCCATAGCGCCTCTCCCTTAGCAGCTGCTAGCTTGATTGACTCAACAATCAGATCGTAGCCTGTGCATCTGCATATATTACCGCTTATAGCTAAGCGTATATCATCCTCACTTGGATCTGGATTATTGGAAAGCAGATAGTATGCTGCCATAACCATGCCTGGAATACAGAAACCACACTGAACAGCCCCGCCCTCAGCAAAGGAAGAGATAATGCATTCTCCCTTTTCTGTATCACGGATGCCTTCGATAGTGTAGATATCAGAACCATTGCATGCACCTACTGGAATGATGCAGGAAGTTACAAGGTATCCATCTTTCAAAACAGAGCAGGCTCCGCATTCGCCCTCTCCGCAGCCTTCTTTGACACCTGTAAGCTCCAGCTCTTCTCTCAGCACATCAATAAGACGTCTGAGAGGATCACCCTGATATATAATTTCTTTGCCATTAACCTTAAACTTAATTTCTGCGAACATTCTTCAATGCCTCCTCAAGATCCTCTGGTGGAATTGGAATCTTTCTAATCTCAATGCCTAAAGCTCTCTCAACAGCATCGACATACGCAGCATCAGCGCCATTGAATACAAGCTCGCCCATGCCTTTCGCACCATAAGGTCCCCATGGATATGGATTATCCTGGATATGATAATACTGCTTAGGGAAGTCCATGCTTGTTGGAATGATGTAATCAGACATGCTGCTTTGCTTGAAATGACCTTTCTTGTTCTCAAGCTTCTCCATAGCAGCATACCCAAGAGACTGAATGACACCTCCATTGATCTGGCCATGTACTATAAGCTCATCGATAGCCTTTCCGATTTCATGGCTTGTCCAGATGCCAGTAGTCTTGACTTCATTTGTGATGCTATCGACTTCAACCTCTACGCATGCAACGCCCCAGCCATAACCGAGATATGCGTCTCCGCGGAATGTTGACTGGTCCCATGGATGGCCCTCTGGATGCTCATACTCAACTTCAACTGAGAAGTCACCTTCATTCCAGCGTTCCTTCATCTGCAAAGCAGCTCTCTCAACAAGCTTTCCGACAATCATAGTAGAACGAGAAGCAGCTGTAGGACCTGAGTCACATACACGTGATGTATCAGGATTCTCATAGCTTATATTCTCAATAGCTATTCCAAGAGTTGCAGCAGCAATCTTTCTAAGAGCAGTCTGGAACCCCTGGCCCATCTCTGTAGAACCTACTTGGATATCTACATTGTCTCCGCTCTTGACTAGTCTTGCATGCGCCTTGATAATTGCCTGCTCGCCATTTCCTGTAAAAGCACCACCATGGTTATACATTGCAATTCCAATGCCTTTGCCACATCCGCTCTTATATTCCTTAGCCTTTCTCCAATAGTCAGATGCATCTGTTACAGCTTTGATCATCTCTGGAAGCATAACGCGCTCAACAATATGGCCGTTAGTTACAGTCTCACTGCCCTGCTTTAAGAGATATTGCATCTTCAGCTCTAATGGGTCGATGCCAAGATGATGAGCAATATGAGACATATGAGTCTCAAATGCGAAAATAGTCTGAGGTGCGCCAAAGCCTCTGAATGCATCAGATGGGAATGTATTAGTTGCAATGCCTTCGCCAATCAGATGAGAATTCTCGATATCATAAACGCTATTAGCATGGAATACGCCACGCTGAAGAACAACGAAAGACGATGAGAGATATGGACCGCAGTTGTATCTGATAAGACCATCGCTTCCAGTTATCTTTCCATCTTTAATTGCTGTCTTATATACACACTTAGAAGGATGACGCTTTACGCTGTATAGCATATCTTCTTCACGCTCGAATATAAGCTTAATAGGCTTTCTTATGATATTCTCAGCAACAAGGAGTGGACCACAAAGCGCATCTGGGAAGTTCTCTTTTCCTCCGAAAGCTCCTCCTGTAGTTGTCTGACGAACAACTATTCTATCAAAAGGAATGCCAAGTACACCTGCAATTGACTTTCTGATATAGAAAGGACACTGAGCAGAAGCATAGAAGACGAACTTATCACCTTCCATTGTAACAAGCGCACCATTAGTCTCAAGGTGAACATGCTCCTGGAAGCCTGTCTCGATAGTCTCTTCGATTACCTCATCAGCCTCTTTGAAGACCTCTTCCATATCACGTCCCTTTTCGCAGAAGAGTGAGCACATTACATTATTCTCTCCTACTATTGGGCCACCTTTGACTGCAACGCCTTCGTCTATTGTTATAGCGCTTTCACACTCTTCATATGCAATCTTGATTCTGTCTTTCAAGAACTTAAGAGTTGTTCTGTCTTTACCAACCAAGAGACCTATAACATCTCCAACAAAACGAACGTCTCCATCAGCAAAACATCTCCAGTCTTTCTGAATCATCCAGAGCTCATTCTTTCCACCCTCTGGAATATCTTTGGCGCTGATGAATTTATAGCCTTTAGGAAGCTCTGGCATATCAATAGAGATTATCTTTCCACGAGGAACCTCGGATCTGATCATAGTTGCATACTGCATATCTGGAAAAGTCAGATCAGAGACATACAAAGCTTCGCCTCTAGCCTTTGAATAGGCGTCAACACGAATGATGCGATCGTCAATGTTTAGTGATTGCATAAACCCTCCATGTCCATTAGTTTTTTCTTTATATAATGAAGAATTATCTTGATAATAATTAATCTTGAAATTCATTATACAACACATTGCAACAAGGTACAAATTAAATAAATAGCTATATCAGCATCTTGCTCAGAAGTGAAATAGCATCTAGAATACATAAGTCTAAACGACGGAAAAGCAACTACCTGCTGCTTTTGAGCTCCCTTTTGGGGAGCTTTTCTTGTAAAAAGTCCCCCTTCTAGATAGAAAGGAGGACAGAAATCACTGAAAATTGGAATTAGTTGAGTTTTCCTTCTAATGAATATGGAAGGAGTGCATAGAAGCCTGCGCAGATAACAAGATCTTCAACTCTGTTGATTTCGTTAGGAGCATGAGCCTGAGCCTCATCACCAGGACCGAAACCAATAGCTGGGATCTTATGGCGGCCAGTTGTAGCAACAAGGTTAGTTGAGAATGTCCATTTATCAACTACTGGAGCCTTTCCATAGAGAGCTTCATAGTCCTTGATACCTGCCTGTACAAGAGGAGCTGACTCTGGAAGCTTCCATGTTGGGAAGTAGAGTTCCTGTGAATATGGCTTATTTGTCCAGCCAACTTTCTCATAGTTAGGCATTTCTACGATGATATCTTCCTTCTTGTCTCCTGTTGCCTTTGAAACATATTCCTTAACCTGGTTGATAGCAAGCTCTGCATCTTCACCCCATGTCAGACGTCTGTCGCAATAGAGCATTGCATAGTCAGCAACTGCGCACTGTGAAGGTCCCTTAACGTCCATCTGTGAGACTGTGATAGTACCCTTGCCAAGGAAGTTATCCTCATCTGGCTGGAGATCCTTATTGAGCTGCTCAATAGCAAGTGCTGCACGAGCTGCTTTATAAGCTGCTGAAACGCCTCTCTCTGGAGCTGAACCATGGCATGAGATACCTCTGAGAATGATTCTGATTTCCATTCTGCCTCTGTGGCCTCTGTATAGACGGCATGATGTAGGCTCTGTGGAAACGATCATATCTGGCTTGAAGTTCTCTTCTTCAATCAAATACTTCCAGCACATTCCATCGCAGTCTTCTTCCATTACTGTGAATGTGAAATAAACTGTATATTCGCCGCCGTAGCCAAGCTCTTTGAGAATACGGCCAGCTGTGATCATAGATGCAGCGCCACCCTTCTGGTCAGAAGCGCCTCTTCCCCAAACCTTTCCATCTTTGATTTCACCTGAGAAAGGATCGAAGTTCCAGTTCTTGAGGTTACCAACCTCTACAGTGTCGATATGAGCATCAAAAGCAAGTTTCTTAGGGCCATTACCAACACGTCCGATTACAGAACCAAGGCCATCGATTCTGACTTCGTCAAAGCCAGCCTCTTCACATAGCTTGACAATAAGACGACATACATCTTCTTCTTTTGAGCTATAGCTCTTGGTCTTTACAAGCTTTGAAAGGTTCTCTGCTGTGTAATCACGATACTTTTCTGCAAGTTCCTTAATCTGATTCTGAATTGCCATTTTTTCTCTCCTATCAGGCTTTAATTTTATCAACTGTTTTCCAAACTCGAGCTGCAACCTTGCTGGCTTCTCTATAGATATCCTCTGCATCTTTTCTTACAAAGTGATGATTCTCAAAGAGAACTTTGCCATTTACTATTGTTGTGTGAACATGTCCACTGGACATACCCCAAACAAAGTGACCAGGTGCATTATCCTTAACAAATGGTGTTGGATTATTGTAATCCAGGAGCACTAAGTCAGCTTTATAGCCAGGCTCTACTCTGCCCCACTTGCCTTCCTTCCAATTAGACTCAACCAAGCGGTTGCCACGGTTAAGAGCAGCGAGGAAGTCAGATGGCCAGAATGGACCACCATCATCTTTATGCTTGAAGAAAGAAATCTTGATCTCTTCAAACATATTGCCGCCGCAGCCATCTGTTCCAAGCACAAGCTTCTTGATTCTTGGAAGCTGATGATTGTAGCCAATATGGTTATTCATATTGGATCTGCCATTATGTGCTAAGAAGCAGCCTCTCTCATTGAGTTTATCGACTTCGCTTTCGCTTAAATGAACACCATGGACAAGCAGTGTATTCTCATCCAGAAGTCCAAAGTCATCCAAGCGATCGATGATATCCTTTCCATAAATATGATGGCTATTCACTACATCATACTTATCTTCTGCTACATGAAGATGCATAGCACGTCCGCTCTTATCCACTGCTTCCTTCATAAGCTTTAAGCCTTCATCTGGAATAGTAAATGGAGCGTGGCCGCCAATCATTGCTTCGCAAAGCACTTCTTCGCCGTTCTTGCGTCTTCGAGTTACTTCTTCTGCGAATCTGACATTCTCTTCAACACCCTCTTCAACTTCCTTCATGCCGCCATTTCTATCTGTTACTTCATAGCATGTAGAGCCTCTGATACCGATCTCTTCCATGCCTTTTGCAATTGTAGATAGGCTTCCTTTTATGTCTGCAGGAGATGCATGATGGTCAATTGCAGCAGTTGTACCACTAGCGATTGCATCCATTGAGCAAATGAGGGATGAGTAGTAGCAAGCTTCCTCATCAAGACCTCTATCAAGACGCCACCACCACTCTTTGAGTACCTGGATGAAATCTGTCTGAGGACCTGCACTTATAAGCATGCCTCTTGAAAGACCTGAGTAGTAGTGATGATGAGAGCATACATTACCAGGAATCAAGGTCTTTCCACTGCCATCGATAGTCTTATCAGCTTTGTAATCAGAAGCAATAGAACTGCCAACTGCTTTGATAACTGAACCATCAATTACAACATCCATTCCCTCTTTTACATCAAAAGGAGGCTCTGTCTGAAAGATTCTTACATTCTTAATTACTGTAATCATTATTACTCCTCTACTGCTCCCAATAGATATGGATAGCTGATGAATACTTCATCAATCACTGCTTTGACTTCATCTGGAACATCTGCAATAACACCAGATGAGCCTACTTTACCCTTGATGATCTTATCTTTAAGACGAATAGTTACTTTGTCTTCATCTACGAAGAAGCCGCTATTAGTGCTATTTTCAAAATCATCAAGCCTTGAGAATAGTGTGAACTTCTTCTTGTATGGTCCGCCATTATGAGGACAGAATGTCTCACAGTTGCCGCATTCATTGCAATAAGCATCCAAGTGGAGGATCTGGAATGGATCATCAAATAGACCACTCTCTCTTAAATCCAATGAAACATTAGCTCTGTTAGGACAAACTTCTACGCACTTATTGCATAAGTATGAGCACTCATTACAGCGTGAAGCTTCAATCTTGAAGAACTCTTTATCTCCATGTGCTGCTGGAAGTGTGATTCTGCTCTTCTTAGCTCTGATCTCTTCAAAGAAGCTATTCTCTTCTTCAGTAAGCTCCTCATCTGTCAGCTCTTCTTCGTCGCACTCGCTTTCTTCTTCAGCTGCTGGAACATCTTCAAACTCGTCATCAGCCTCTTCATAGAGCTTATCGAGAACACTCTCAACTGCGTCTTTAGCGCTTCTGATGCATCTGACTACAGTAGATGGGCCAGTTGCAGCATCTCCGATAACAAATACATCTTCTTCATCTGAGCCAAGGCTCTTCAGAAGCTCTGGATCTGCTTTTTCACCAATAGCGCTGATTAGATATGAACATGGAATTGTGAATGTTCTGCCAGTATCTACTGGTCTTCTTCTGCCAGACGCATCAGCCTCTCCAAGTTCCATAATTGAAACAGTGAGCATTCCATCTGTCATATCCTTAGGATTAGCCAAGAAGCAGAACTCAATGCCATCATTCAATGCAGCTCTATACTCTTCTATATCTGCTGGCATCTCTTCAATCGATCTGCGGTAGATTACATGTACGCTCTCAACACCTGCGCATCTCTTTGCCATTCTAGCTGCATCCATAGCAGTGTTACCGCCACCAACTATTACAACATTCTTGCCAAGATGAGGAAGAACACCATGCTTTGCATTATAGAGGAAGCGAATAGCGCTTTCTCTCTCACCATTTCCACTTACACCAGGATCATTTGATTTCTCAGCACCAACAGAGATGAAGATATATTCATAGCCTTCGCTCTTCAGCTGAGAAACAGTCTTGGATGTGCTGAATACAAACTTAGCACCAACTTCTTCTATGAATGCGATATCTCTATCAACTGCTGCTAGCGGGATTCTGAACTCAGGAATAGTATTGGCAACAACACCACCTGCTCTATCTTCTTTCTCAAAGACTGTGGTATCGAAACCAGCGCGAGCGAGGAAGTAAGCAGCTGCGAGACCTGCAGGGCCTGCGCCGATTACTGCAGCCTTTACATCACTTGGTTCTTTCTTTCCTTCCCAAATTTCCTTCTTATATTCTTCAAAGTAGCCTTCAGCTAAAAGTCTCTTTACTTCTCTTATCTGAACAGGACCTTCATAATCCAGGCGTGAACAATGATTCTGACACTGATGGTCACAGATCCAGCCTGTAATATTAGGAAGAGCATTATCCATATATATAAGAGCAAGAGCTTCTGCTTCTCTATTCTCTGCAGCAAGTGCAATATAATCTGGAATTGGCTGATGGATTGGACAAGAAGCAACGCAAGGAGCAACATAGCAATCAAACAGCTCCAACTCGTCTCCTACTTTAGCCTTATAATCGCCTCTCCAAGGCTTAGATGAAATACCATTTGGATCTGATGCTTTCTCTATCAATGCCTTAAGCTTTGAAATATCCACAACATCACTCTTCCAGCCACTCTCCTGCCCCTTTAAGATCTCAGCCATCTGAGTCATGCGCTGATAGCCACCTGGCTTAAGCATATCTGTTGCAACTGTAATAGGATGGATTCCAAGTGCGAATAAATCACCAATCGATAGTGCTGATGCACCACCTGAATATGAGATTGGAAGCTTGCCATCAAACTCTTCAGATAGAACAAGTGCAACACGAGTTGAGATTGGAAGAAGTGCACGGCCTGACATATAGCGCTCATCTCCAGGGAGAACTCCGCCATTGTTTACGTTGCCAAGCGTATTAGTAAGCTTAACGCCAAATCCAAGTCCAAGCTCTTTAGCAAGATCTACAAGTCTATGAAGCATCGCTTTAGCATCTACAAGCTGCAAATCATGTTCAAATGACTCTCTCTTGAGAACTACTTTATTGAATCCCAGGTTATCGAGAATTGCTCTGACAGTATCATAGCCAAGAAGTGTTGGATTGAGTTTAACGAATGTATTCAGATGCTTTTCTTTAAGCATATAAGTACAGATTGCCTCAATCTCTTTTGGAGGACAGCCATGCATTGTTGAGATAGTAACTGAAGGAGATATATTGCTTGAAATCAGATCTAGAGACTCAGAAGCAAGGTCTTCTCTTCCTGCCCATGGAGTGCCTTCAAATAGGCCATCCTTAAGCATTGCCTTAGCCTCTTCTATATACTCCCTGAATTCAGCTTTCTTATTTGCATCGATCATGCTATCGATGTATGTCTGCATCTTCTCTTGCTTGATGCCTTCAAGGTTATAGCCAACAGACATGTTGAAGATAAATGAAGGAGCAGCAATCTTCTCTTCCTTCATTGCAGCTTCAATCATATGAAGAATGATCCAGGCTTTCAGATACTCATCATACGCTTTCTCGAGTGTATACTCTGTAGACCACTCTGTGTTATGGCCTTCATCGCGTGCATCGATACAAGGCTTAGCGATCTCAAGATGATCCATGATCTGAACTGTCTTAAGTTCAATGAATCTAGCACCACAAAGATAGCTTGTGATTATGTTCTGTGCTAGCTGAGAATGAGGTCCAGCAGCGGGCCCAACTGGCGTGGAGCACTCCTGTGAAAAAACCTTTATTTTCTTCTCGCCTTTATCTGAATAAAACTGATGCTTATCAACTCCGAAAATAGAACCATGTAAACTGAATTCGCCAACGATTCTTTCCAGGAGTTCTGAAAAAGGTACTGGTCTCATTAAATCTGCCATTGTTCACTCCTAATGTGGTATTTATTTAATTTTACCTTAGAAATGAATAGTGTCAAATAAAAACGTGCAACATTTCGCAACAAAAAAGAGGTCATATAGATGCCATGACCTCTCAAAAACCTGTTAAGTACAAAACATTAGTACCAGCAATAAAAGCAATCATAAATTGCCATTCTCAGAACTTCAGCAATCAAAGAAGCACTGAGTGCAAAAATAATAACGCTTAATGCACTGACTACTAAGCCGACGATGCTCATTACAAAAGAAGCTGTAACAAGGCTATGATCAACGCTCTTTCTGAGTTTAGAGCTCTTGACAAGTGCTATGATTCCTAGCACTAGACCAACGATGCCTGGAAGAATTATAGACAACAAAGCAACTGAAAATAAGCCACCATAGCTATTCTTTTTCTCGTTAAGTGCTGGAGCTGCAACTTTCTCTTCTTTAACGGCCTCAGTCTGTACTTCTTCAACTTTTACTTCATTCTCATCCATAAGAGACCTCCTAATCTAAATAATTAATTCAATAATACCATCAAAGAATAAATAGAAAAGAGTTGCCGCGATAAATTCACCAAATCTACAAAAATGCAATAAAATATTATCATGATTGAAAAAAGAGATTATATTGTCACAGACCTATCTGTAGAGAACAAAAGCCCAGAAGAGCTCTTGTCAGGCGTATATGATGATGAGATTCTGAAAAGAATGGAAGCTGTAATAGAGTGCGAGGGGCCTATTAAAGAATCACTCTTATTTAAAAGAGTCATCAACAGCTTCTCGCTTATGAAAGTCGGCTCAAGGCTTTTAGAGCTATTAATCAAAATTGAGGAGCGCTTGCCTTTTGAAGCGACTGTTGAAAATGGAGAGAAAGTATTCCATAACGGAAGCGAAGAGAACTTCTATAGGCCAACTCCAGATGCTGCTGTCAGATACTCATACCAGATACCAACAATAGAATCTGCTAATGCTCTGATAACTATGCTCTCTTCTATTTCTGGCAAGCCATATAAAAAGGAACTTGCTCCTCTGTTTCTCAGCACTATGGGCTGGGACAAGATGGGAGCCAAAGTCAGAGAGCTATTTGAGAGGGGCTTGGAAGACGAAAGAATCAAAAAAAGCAAAAACGGAAGGTATTCTCTATAAAATTGCGTGAAATGTAAATTTTTCATCAAAAATACTATTTATATGAAGATTTTTCTTTACAACATTGATTTTCCCCTTATATTCTGAAACAAGACAGGAGGCAATCTAATGCTAATTAATCTTAAAAGAAAACCTGATATAATCAAAAAGAATGCAGAGCTTTGCAGAGAAAAAGGCATCAAGCTACCAACATTTGCAGAGATGAAGAATCCTGATTTAATCAGTGAGGACGTAAAGGAAAAGCTTAAGAGCGTAGGACTTTGGGATGTAAATCCTGTTAACCTCTATAGAATCAACTGGCACAATGAGAGAAAAGAGAAAGGCGGTCTTTATGGTGATGTCAACTTCATCGAGATTCCAAAAGCTCTCACAGGATGCAAAGCTAGAATAATCGGCTTAGTTGGAAAGTATTTCCCAACAGGAGCTCATAAAGTAGGCGCAACATATTCATGCCTCGCTCCAGCACTGGCAACAGGCAACTTCGACGCATCTTCACAGCAGGCAGTATGGCCAAGCACTGGCAACTACTGCAGAGGCGGCGCATATAACTCAGCACTTCTTGGATGCAAGAGCATTGCTATCCTTCCAGCAGAGATGTCTAAGGAAAGATTTGATTGGCTTAAGACAGTTGCAGGAGAGATCATTGCAACTCCTGGCTGCGAATCAAACGTAAAAGAGATTTTCGATAAGTGCCATGAGCTTGATGAAACAAGAGGCAAGCACATTGTTATCTTCAACCAGTTCGAGCAGTTCGAGAACTATCTCTGGCACTATGAGATCACAGGATCTGCTATTCTTGAAATCATCAAGAAGCTTGGAATCAAGAGCGATAACGTAAGAGGCTATGCATCTTCAACTGGCTCTGGCGGCACACTGGCAGCAGGCGACCATCTTAAGGATGTTTACCCTAACTTGAAAATCGGTGCAGGCGAAGCACTTCAGTGCCCTACTCTCCTCAGAAATGGATTTGGCGGACACAGAATCGAAGGAATTGGAGACAAGCACGTTCCATGGATCCACAATGTAAAGAATACAGATATGGTTCTCGCTATCGATGACCAGGATTGTATGGATATCTACCGCTTATTCAATGAAAGCGATGGCATTGAATACTTGAAGTCTATTGGAATCAGCGATGCAGATATCGATAATCTCAAGTACTTCGGAATTTCTGGTATTGGCAATACTCTATCTGCTATCAAGATGGCTAAATACTATGAGATGGATGAAGATGATGTAATATTCACTATCCTTACAGATAGCTCTGTTATGTACACATCAAGACTCCAAGAGCTCGATGAGCAGCAAGGCAAGTTCAGCAAGACAGAAGCTGCTAGAGTTCATGCAGCAGCTCTTCGCCATCAGGGTATCGATAATGCTCTTGAGCTTGGCTACTATGATAGACTCAGAATCCACAACCTTAAGTACTACACATGGGTTGAGCAGCAAGGCAAGACCTATGAAGAGCTCAACAGACAGTGGTATGATAGGAATTACTGGAAAGATATTCCAAAGCTCAGTAAGAAGATTGATAAGCTGATTACAGAATTCAATGATATGATTGATGAAGAATAACTAGGCTCCGGGGTTCAAGCCCCGGCCTATTTTTGAGAGGTAAATAATGCGCTTCAGATACGTATGTTCAGATTGTGGCAAAGTTTATGAGACTGATGCAATTATGTATCAGTGTCCTATTTGTGAGAAAGAAAATGATGGAAAGACATTCAGCAAAGGCAACTTGATTGTCGAGCTAAGCGATGATGTGCTAAAAGCAGCAAGAGAGAAAGAGCATGTCACTCCGAATGATTTCTATCCTTACCAAGCAGAAGATGAGAGTGAGTACCCTATTGGAATCACTCCACTGATGAGGCCTAAAAGAATTTCTAAGGCACTTGGAACTCCTAATCTTCTTTTCAAGCTTGACTCGCAGCTGATCTCTGGCTCATTCAAAGACAGAGCAAGCTATGAAGTCGCACTTCAGGCTAAAGCACTTGGAGAGAAAAAGATTGCACTTGCTTCTACTGGCAACGCAGGAGCTGCTATGAGTGCAGTAGGCGCTGCGCTGGATTTGGATATCATATTGTTCGTTCCAGCATCTGCCCCAATCAATAAGCTCATGCAATCTGTACTATATGGAGCTAAGGTTGTTCCTGTAAAAGGCACATATGACGATGCATTCAAACTCTCTATTGAATACACAAAGAAGAAAGGCGGCATAAACAGAAACACTGCATATAATCCAATGACTATTGAAGGAAAGAAATCAATTTCTATTGAGTTATTTGAGCAGATGGGAAGAAAAGCACCAGATGCTATATATGTTCCAGTTGGAGATGGATGCATTATCGCAGGTGTTGCAAAGGGCTTCATTGATTTAAAGAAAGCAGGCTTGATTGATAAGCTTCCAAGAATCATCGCATGCCAAAGCGAAGAGTCCAGAGCTATAACAAATGCACTTACTGAGAATGACTATACTCCATTCAATGCAACAACACGCGCAGACTCAATATCTGTCTCCCTTCCTGCTAATGGACGCATGGCTGTCAGATATATAAAAGAGAGCAATGGATGGGCAGTAACAGTAGAAGATGAAGCAATTCTATCTTCCCAGCTTGATCTGACAAGAGAAGCAGGAGTTCTTGCAGAACCAGCAGCTGCATGCGCTTATGCTGCATTCAAGAAAGACAGAGACCATTTCGTAAAAGAACTTGGCGAAAATGCTACAGCAGTTGTCTTATTGACTGGCACCGGATTCAAAGATATGAAAGCATTTGATGGCAGAGTACAGATGCCACCAGCTATAGAGAATGACGTAGCTGAAATTGATAAGCTTCCATTCTGATAAAGCCTAACGGTGCTGTGAACAAAAGCAGCACCATTTTTATTCAAAGAATCTCTTCTTTCCACTCATTGATGTTCTTCTCACTTGATGAGAAGTTTATTCCAACAAGATGAACTGTCTTTGAACTATCTGAAGCAAACTGATC
>CAKQJZ010000002.1 GCA_934247875.1 uncultured Spirochaetales bacterium | reverse complement strand
ATTAAGAACATCTTCGATTACTCTTTGGATTTAGACTCAGAGTACTAGGAATTGAGTAAAACGACGGAAGACAGGTATTATAATGAAGACATGAGAAATAGAAGAGATCTTAAAAGAGCAATTGCTCTATTTGATAACGTTAAAGCTCATCCAACAGCTGATTTTGATGATGACCTTTTCAATATGATTCTTGAGCTTGTAGAGCTTGAGAAGGAAGTCAGAAGAGATGGATATATAAAAGACAACGGAAAGCGCTATATAAAGATATCTCTTGAAGGAGAAGGCGAATGGGTAAGCTTCAAGTCGCTGCTTTTATCTTTCAGAGATGGAGAGAAGAGCGATGGCTTTGTCCTCGATGGAATAATCATCGAGCGTGAATTCATTCTTGAAATCGTCTCATCGCTTTCTCATTCTTCTACTGCAATAGTTCTTGGAGACATTACAGAATTTGAGGGAGATGCGATAGTAAACGCAGCAAATTCCTCTCTCTTAGGTGGCGGCGGAGTAGATGGCGCTATACACGCAGCTGCTGGGCCAGAGCTAGTCAAAGAGTGCATGAGCCTCTGTGGCTGTAAGACAGGAGAAGCAAAGATCACTAAAGCTTATAACCTTCCATGTGACTATGTAATCCATACAGTTGGCCCTATATATGCTGAGTATGGAGATAAGAAAGAAGCAGCTCGCTTTCTCTCTTTGTGCTACAGAAACTCATTGGAGCTCCTGAAGTCAAAGGGCCTTCATACAATTGCATTCCCATCTATCTCAACAGGTGTATATGGCTATCCAATTGAAGAGGCATCTATAATTGCAAAAAAAACAGTAGAAGAATTCTTAAGAGAGAATAGGGATTACTATTTCTCTGTATTCTTCTACTGCTTCTCTCGTTTTGATTTCAATATCTACGCGCGAGATTAAGAGTCTTTATTTGACCTTTTTAGCATCCTCGAGAACTGAGTCTGTCTTGCTCTTCTTAACATGGCATGGCTTAATGTGCCAGATCTCATTAGCATAGTCCTTGATGGTTCTGTCTGATGAGAACTTGGATGAGGATGCAATATTGATTACAGCCTTCTTGTTCCATTCTGCTATGTCATCTCTATAGAGCTTAGCAGCCTCTTCATGTCTATCATGATACATCTTCATATCTGCAAAGAGGTAGTACTTATCACCCCAATCAAATAGTGAACGCTTAAGAGGATCGAAGATATTAGGCTCATTGATATTGAAGTAGCCTGATTCAATGAGTGCAAGCATTGCCTTGATCTCAGGATCTCTCTCTGCCCATTCTTTTGGATCATAGTGGCCGCTCAGTGCTGCGATCTCTTCTTCTGTGTGACCGAATATGAAGATATTGTCATCTCCGACTTTCTCTGCAATCTCAACGTTTGCACCATCAAGAGTACCCATAGTAAGCGCACCATTGATCATGAACTTCATGTTGCCTGTTCCAGATGCCTCAGTACCTGCTGTTGAGATCTGCTCAGAGATATTAGTTGCAGGGATGATGTTCTCTGCCATTGTTACTCTGTAGTTAGGCATGAAGTGTACTTGCAAGAGCTTATTTACCTGCTGATCTGCGTTGATGACACGTGCAATGTTATTGATGAACTTTATGATGAGCTTTGCATTGACATAGCCAGGAGCTGCTTTGCCGCCAAATAGGTAAGTAGTCGGAGTGAAGCTCTCAAGGTATGCTCTGTCGTTCTTCATCCTGTTGTATATCATTATGATATTAAGAGCATTCAATAGCTGTCTCTTATATTCATGGATACGCTTTACCTGTACATCGATAAGAGAATCTGGATTGATGATTATTCCAGAATCCTTCTTTAGGAAATCTGCTGCATTGAGTTTTGCCTGATATTTGATTTTTGCAAATTTCTCAATGAATGCGCTGTCTTCAGCATATGGCTTCAGCTTTTCAATCTCTTCAAAGTCGGTAATCCACTTGTTGCCAATAGACTCTGTAATAAGGGCTGCTAGTCCTGGGTTTGAATCAAGGAGCCATCTTCTCTGAGTTATTCCGTTTGTTTTGTTGTTGAATCTATCTGGGAAGATAGTTGCAAACTCAGGGAACATTGACTTGACGAGAAGTTCTGAGTGGAGCGCTGCAACACCATTTGTTGAGTGGCTTCCGATAATTGAGAGGTTAGCCATTCTTACCATCTTAGGATTTGATTCTTCGATGATTGATACCTTTCTGATCTTATCGCTTTGCATTGGGAAGAATGAAACTGCATTCTCAATGAAGCGCTGGTTGATTTCAAAGATGATCTGGATATGACGAGGCAGGATAGACTCAATCATAGGAAGTGGCCACTTCTCAAGAGCTTCTGGCATCAATGTATGGTTAGTGTAGCCCATCGTATTGACTGTGATCTCCCACGCTTCATCCCAGCCTAGGCCTTCCTGGTCGATGAGTATTCTCATAAGCTCTGGAACAGCAAGGGATGGATGTGTGTCATTGAGCTGGATAGCAGCTTCATTAGGGAAGTTCTTCCAGTTGTAGTTATCAAAGCGCTTGAATCTTCTGATGATATCCTGGAGTGAGCAGGATACGAAGAAGTACTGCTGCTTGAGTCTTAGCTCCTTGCCCATGTAGAGAGTATCGTTAGGGTAGAGTACCTGAGAAAGAGTCTCAGCGTTGATCTTCTTTCTTACTGCTTCTGTGTAGTCGCCGCTGTTGAACTCTTCGAATGAGAATCCATCAGGTGACTGTGCAGACCAAAGACGGAGAGTGTTGATTGTCTTTCCGCCGTAGCCAACGATAGGAGTATCATAAGCCATGCCATTGACAAGCTCTGAAGGAATCCACTTGAAGATGTCTCTTCCATTCTCTCTAAGCTGCTTGACTTCGCCTCCGAAGAATACAGGGTAAACAAGGTCTGGTCTCTTCAGCTCCCAAGGGTTGCCATCTTTGAGCCAATTGTCTGGCTGTTCAACTTGGTAGCCATTCTTGATCTGCTGACGGAATATGCCATAGTTATATCTGATGCCATATCCATAAGCTGGAAGCTCCAGAGTTGCAAGAGAGTCCATGAAGCAAGCTGCAAGACGTCCAAGTCCGCCGTTTCCGAGGCCTGCGTCTGGCTCGACATTCTCAAGTTCCTCATAGTCATAGCCTAGTGATTTAAGTGCATCTTTTACTTCTTTCTCGATTCCTAGGTTGATGATGTTGTTAGACATCGCTCTGCCCATCAGGAATTCAAGAGAAAGATAGTAGACTCTTTTAGAATGATTCTGTCTCTGTGTCTTTCTTGAAAGATCCCACTGGTGGATTATTCTATCTCTGATAGCGTATGCAATAGCCTGATAACGGCCTTCTTCGGTTGTATGATAGACATCTGCATCCTGATTGTACTTCAGCTGCTCTGCGTAATCCATCGCGATGTCTTTAGTAGTAAGACCATATCGCGTGCGGTTTTCTGCTGTCATTTGAAATCCTCTTTAAGTTTTTTCTCGATTTTTATCATAGATAATTTTAGACATTATATTCAATAATCCGACTAATGTTAAAATTAACAAATTTCATATATGTGACTGATTTGGGGTAAGAGCATCGTCTATTTTTGAGAGTGGAGGGGTAGCCACTAGCATAAACTCTTTAAATATGATAATTTGGAAATATCGTTATTTGCGAAAAGGGTATTTGCTGAGTTATCAGTGTTTCTTGTCGTGACTCTATTGACAAAGATTAAATTACTTTGTTAAATTTTTCTTTGCATGTTTGCATCATGACAACGATGGTGTGCAGTGCCCTTGTAGCTCAGTCGGTAGAGCACCACCATGGTAAGGTGGGGGTCAGCGGTTCAAATCCGCTCGAGGGCTCTTTTTTATCAAAAAACTGACGGTAACGTCTAGGAGATGTATTATGGCAAGTAATAAGAAGAAAGGGCCCGTAGAAAAAATTGCTCTTCAGTGCACAGAGTGTAAGCAGAAGAATTACACAACTGAGAAGAATCGTCGTAACACACCAGAGAAGCTTGAGTTAATGAAGTACTGCAAGTTCGAGCACAAGCACACTCTGCATCGTGAGACAAAGATCAAATAATTAAATAGGTCTTTAGACTAAGAATTCGAGGTACGAGCGGGCCGATAGCTCCAACGGTTAGAGCACTGGTCTCCAAAACCGGGTGTTGGGAGTTCGAATCTCTCTCGGCCCGCTGGTACCTCGAGTAATTTTAAGGAGTATCAAATGAAGAAAATCGGAAGATATTTCAAGGAATGTTGGCTTGAAATGAAGAAAGTTTCTTGGCCAAGCAGACAGATTGTCTTGCATTCAACTTGGGTTGTAATCATTTCTACTTTAGTCTTTGCGATTGTACTTGGACTTGTTGATACTGTTCTTGGTCTTTTACTTGATCTGATCTTCTAAGGACGGAAAAATGGAAAAAGGCTGGTACGTAGTTCATACATATTCAGGATACGAGCAGAAGATTGAAAGAATAATCAACAAGCTCAGAGAAAATGATCCAGAGTTCAACGAACATTGCACAGGCGTCTCTGTACCTATGGAGAGCGTCAATGTAATTACCGAGAAGGGTGAGAAAAAGACAGAGCTCAAAAAGGTTTTGCCTGGCTACATTCTCGTAGAGCTCGATCTTTCTGAAGATTCCTGGAGAACAACAACTGCAACTATTGCAAGAATTCAGGGTGTAACAGGTTTCTTAACTGCTGATAAGAGCGGTAAGAATCCTCCACGTCCTCTTTCTGCAAGAGAACATAAAGAGATTATGGTTCGTACTGGTGCAGTTCCTGAAGAGAAGTCCTTTAGACCAAAGCAGGATTTCAACAAGGGAGAAGAGGTCAAAGTCACAGCTGGGCCTTTTGCTTCCTTCAATGGAACTATTGAGGAGATTGACCTTCAGAAGGGTAGACTCCGTCTTTCAGTTCAGATCTTTGGTCGCTCAACACCTGTAGAAGTTGACTTTACACAGGTTGAAAGAATTCCTGTCTGAGAAGATAGGATTTCTGATTTTTATTATCTTAATTTAAAAAATCTCCCTTGCTAAGTTTTAGTGAGGTGGGAGCCCACCGTATGGTGAGCGTTAATACCAGCGCGGAATTTGAAATATCGGTCAACTCAGACAAAATTCCGGCGTAAGGAGAAAGAAAATGGCAAAGAAGAAGGTTACCGCAGTAATCAAGCTTCAGTGCCCTGCCCAGAAGGCTACACCAGCACCACCAATTGGTCCTGCTCTTGGCCCTCATGGTGTCAGCGCACCTCAGTTTGTCCAGCAGTTCAATGACAAGACTAAAGGTTATGAAGCTGGACTAATCCTCCCTGTTATCATCACAGTCTACTCAGATAAGAGCTTTACTTTTATCTTGAAGACTCCTCCTGCTGCTGTTCTCATCAAGAAGGCTCTTGGTCTTCAGACAGCTTCTGGCACACCTAACAAGATTAAAGTTGGAAAGCTAACAGATGCACAGCTCACAGAGATCGCTAAGACTAAGCTTGAAGATCTTAATGCTAACGATATCGAAGCAGCTAAGAAAATCGTAGCTGGAACAGCTCGTTCTATGGGCGTAGAGGTGGAGAAGTAAGATGAAGAAAGGCAAGAAATATCAGGAAGCCCTTAAAAAGGTAGACAGAAGCAAGGCTTATACCCTTGCTGAAGCAACAGACCTCGTTAAGGAGTGTGCTTTTGCAAAGTTCACAGAAACTGTTGAGCTTTCTGTTAAGCTTACTCTCAAAAAGAGCCAGACTGTTAGAGACACTGTAGTACTTCCAAACCAGTTCTCTGCACAGAAGAAGATCCTTGTATTCGCTAAGGGTGACAAGGCTCAGGAAGCTCTTGATGCTGGCGCAGCTTATGTTGGTGATACAGAGCTCATCGAGAAGGTAAGAAGTGGCTGGATGGATTTCGATATCGCAGTTGCTACACCTGACATGATGAAGGATGTTGGTAGACTTGGTCCTATTCTTGGACGCAGAGGTCTTATGCCTAACCCTAAGACTCACACAGTTACTAACGACATCAAGGAGGCTCTAGCTGAGCTGAACAAAGGACGTGTAGAATTCCGTTCTGACAAGACCGGTGTTGTACATCTCGCAGTAGGTAAGGTAAGCATGGAGAGCGAAAAGATCGTTGAGAACGCAATCACAACTCTAACTGAAATCTTCAGAAAGAGACCTGCAGATGCTAAAGGCGACTTCATCGTTTCAGTTGCTCTTTCCTCGACCATGGGCCCTGGTGTTCATGTAGACGTTAAAGATGCTCTTGCATCTGTTGGCGCTTAAGGAGGGATGTCATGGAAGAATTTAAGGCACATGTAAATCCAGCCAAAGAAGATGCTGTAGCCGCTCTTAAAGACGAATTCAAGGATTACGACGGATTTATCTTTACAGACTACAGAGGTATGACAGTTGAGCAGATTACATCTATCAGAAAAGATCTGAGAAAGGATGAGGCTGCTTATCGTGTTGTAAAGAACCGCTATGCTAAGATTGCTCTCAAGGAACTCGATAAGAGTGGTGCAGAGGATCAGATGGTAGGCCCAACAGCTGTAGCTCTCGTTAAAGGCGATTCAGCTAATACTGTTGCTAAGGTTCTCTTCGGCGCAGCAAAAGACGGCGTAAATATTCAGGTAAAGGGCGCTCTGATTAATGGAGAACTTCTCTCAGCAGATCAGATCGAGGCAATTTCCAAGCTCCCAACCAAGCTGGAACTCATTGCATCTTTGATGGGTACAATGAAGGCACCTGTACAGAAGCTCGCTGCTACACTTCTCGCTTATGTCGAGTCCAAGGGTGGCGTTGCAGCTGAAAACTAAAAATACGGTCCTAGTCTTCGCGTAACCTGCTAGACCGTGGAATATATTTTTTAATAGGAGAAGATAATATGGCTACTAAAGAAGAAATCCTAGAATCCATCGCAAACATGAGCGTTATGGAAATCTCTGACCTCATCAAGATGATGGAAGAGAAGTTCGGTGTTGTTGCTGCAGCTGCTGCTGTAGCTGGTCCAGCTGCTGCTGGTGCTGCTGAAGCTGTTGAAGAGCAGACAGAGTTCAACGTAGTTCTCAAGTCTGTTGACGCTTCTAAGAAGATTGCTTGCATCAAGGAAGTTCGTGCTGCTACAGGCCTCGGCCTTAAGGAAGCTAAAGACCTCTGCGAAGCTGGTGGCGTAATCAAGGAAGGCGTTAGCAAGGAAGATGCTGCTGCACTCAAGGCTAAGCTCGAAGAAGCTGGCTGCGTAGTAGAAGTTAAATAACATCTAACTATATTGTCCAGGTTTGACCTGGAAGCTATGCCATCGGGTCCCGATGGCATAGGTGTCTTTTTTAGAAACCCAATAAAATGAAGTGTTCGCACTTCAGAGCATCCTTTTTGGATGTTCTTATGGAGGTACAATGATGGC
This sequence comes from uncultured Spirochaetales bacterium, assembly GCA_934247875.1. Classification (GTDB taxonomy): domain Bacteria; phylum Spirochaetota; class Spirochaetia; order Sphaerochaetales; family Sphaerochaetaceae; genus Ornithospirochaeta. Next base: position 46,069 of record CAKQJZ010000002.1, on the reverse strand, counting down.
CGGCAACGGTAAAGCCTTAAAAAGAGTAGACATTGGTTCTGAGCTCCCAGAAGTATGTGAGCTACCTAATCTCATTGGTATTCAGACCGAGTCTTATAATAAATTTTTGCAGCTTGATAAGCTCAATAATAATGAGGCTCCAGATCCAAATCTGGGTCTTGAGAGCATCTTTAGAAGTACTTTCCCTATCACTAGCCCAAGTGAGGACATGTCTGTCACTTATGGTGGCTATTCTGTCGATATGGAAGGAATCAAGTACAGCGAATCAGAGTGCAAGAAGAAGGGTCGCACATATGGCGTACCTGTAAAGGCAAAGATTGCTCTTGAAACTAAAAATGGAGAAATCAAGGAGAAGGAGATTTTCTTTGGTGATTTCCCGTTGATGACCGATCGTGGTACCTTCATCATCAATGGCGCAGAACGTGTAATCGTTTCTCAGATTGTAAGAAGCCCTGGAGTTGTATTCAAGAAAGGTAAGAAAGAAGATGCTTCTTCTCTCTACTATGGTACTCTCTATCCTTATGCTGGAACAAAGCTTGAGTTTGTTCTTACAAGAAAGAACGAGAAGAATGACCCTACAAAGAAGGGTGAGAATACTGCTGCTGTTGAGAGAAAGAAAGTAAACAACATCATTCAGGTATCTATTGGCAAGAAGCCATTCTTAGTTACATTCTTCCTTCGTGCACTCGGCGTAGAGACAAGAGACAAGATTGTTGCAGCTTTCTACGATATGAGAACTATCAGCACAAGCGAAGAGTATGGCGAGAATGCTAAGTTCTTCTGCTACCACGATGTCTATGATGAAGCTAGTGGTGAGATCAGATTCTGCGCAGGCGACGAGCTAGGAAGTCTTGAACTCAAAGAACTTAATGACAAGGGCATTATGGAGGTTGATGTTGTCGATACTCCTGCTATGGATCTTGATGCTCCTGCTCTTGCAGTTCTCAAGACTCTAAGACGTGAGAGAATTCTCTGCTCTGCTTATAAGCATGAAGAGAGCGAAGAGTTCTTGAATCAGTATATTGGCTGCATCGTTGAAGCTTGTAAGAATTCTCTGCCACAGAACCTCAAGACATTCCCAGAGCCAAAGAGAATCATGGCTTATTTCCAGGAGTTCTTCTTAAACGGAAGAGGCTTCGAACTCTCTGATATCGGCCGTCATAAGCTCAATAAGAAGTTCTATGGCCTAGATGAAGAGAAGTATCAGAATAAGACAACTTTGGTAATCGAGGATGTTATTGAGACAGTTAAGAGCCTCTCACTATTCTGTAATGACATAATTAAAGATGATGATATCGACTCTCTTGGAAACAGAAGAGTAAGAACTGTTGGAGAACTTCTCTTAAATAACGTTACAGATGCATTTGCTCGCATGGCTAAAGCAGCTAGAGAGAAGATGAACATTGCTGATGATTCAATCAAGCCACAGGAAGTTATCTCTATCAAGCCTATCGTAGGTGCGATTAAAGAGTTCTTCGGCTCATCTCAGCTTTCACAGTTCATGGACCAGGTAAACCCACTTGCTGAGCTTACACATAAGAGAAGAGTATCTGCTCTCGGTCCTAAGGGCGGTCTTTCAAGAGCTAGTGCTAGAGCAATCTACGATGTCCGTGACGTACACTATACTCACTATGGCAGAATCTGTCCTATTGAGACACCTGAAGGTTCTAACATTGGTCTTATTCTCTCTCTTGCTAACTATGCAAGAATCAATGAGTATGGCTTTATTGAGACTCCATATAGAAGAGTTAAAGATGGCATCGTAACAGATGAAGTTAAGTATCTCGATGCTAATGATGAAGAGAAATACAACATTGCACAGGGCAACGCAAAGATCGATCCAGAGACTGGTAAGTTCTTAGAGAGCGAAGTTTCTGTAAGACACTACGGTGACTATGGTGTTGCTAAGCCTGAAGATATTTCATGGATGGATGTTTCTCCACGCCAGGTAGTATCTGTTGCTACATCTCTTATTCCATTCTTGGAGCATGACGATGCTAACCGTGCACTCATGGGTTCAAACATGCAGCGTCAGGCAGTTCCTCTAGTATTTCCAGAGGCACCTCGTGTAGGTACAGGCATGGAGATGAGAACAGCTTATGACTCAGGTATTCTCATTAAAGCTAAGAGAGCAGGTGAGGTTATTTACGCATCTTCAACTGTTATCAAGGTTCGTCCTTTCAATGCAGAAATCGAAGGCGAGATCGATCAGTATGAAGTACATAAGTTCGAGCGTACTAACCAGGATAGCGCAATGAACCAGAAGCCAATTGTAAACGTTGGCGACAGAGTTGAAGAGGGCGATGTGCTTGCAGATGGCCCAGCAACTCAGAATGGTGAGCTTGCTCTTGGCAGAAATATTCTCGTTGGCTTCGTACCATGGAATGGTTATAACTACGAGGACGCTGTACTTATTTCAGAGCGTGTTGTCAGAGAAGATATCTATACATCAATCCATATCAAGGAGTTCTCAATCGATATCCGTGAGACTAAGCTCGGACCAGAGCGCCTCACAAGAGATATCCCAAATACATCTGAGAAGATGCTTGAGCACCTTGATGCAGAGGGTATTGTATGTGTTGGTACATATGTTCGCCCAGGTTCAATCCTCGTTGGTAAAGTAACTCCAAAGAGTGAATCTGATACAACTCCTGAAGTTAAGCTTCTCAACTCTATTTTCGGTGAGAAAGCTAAGGAAGTAAGAGATAGCTCACTTAAGGTTCCACATGGAACAGAAGGTACAGTTATCGACATCCAGCGCCTCAGAAAGAGCGACAAAGATGAGCTTCAGCCAGGCGTTGAGCAGACTATCAAGGTTCTTATTGCTACAAAGCGTAAGCTGAAGCAGGGCGATAAGATGGCTGGTAGACATGGTAACAAGGGTGTTGTATCTAGAGTTCTTCCAGAGGAAGATATGCCATACATGGAAGATGGTACTCCACTTGATGTATGTCTTAACCCACTTGGTGTACCTTCTCGAATGAACATTGGTCAGCTTATGGAAACACAGCTTGGTTGGGCTGCAGTTAAGCTTGATAAGTGGTACAAGACTCCAGTATTCCAGTCAGCTTCTATGGAGCAGATTGAGAGTGAGATGGAGGCTGCAGGACTGCCAAAGACAAGTAAGACTACACTCTACGATGGCAGAACAGGTATTCCATTTGTTAACCCAGTATTCTGTGGTTACATCTACTACTTGAAGCTTCATCACCTTGTTGATGATAAGATGCATGCTCGTTCTACAGGTCCTTACTCACTTGTAACACAGCAGCCACTTGGTGGTAAGGCTATGTTCGGTGGCCAGAGACTTGGAGAAATGGAGGTTTGGGCATTTGAAGCATATGGTGCTGCAAATACACTCCAGGAGCTTCTGACTATCAAGTCTGATGATATGAAGGGTAGAGTTCAGATTTACGAGTCTATCGTTAAGGGTGAGCCAACTCACACAGCATCAATGCCTGAGGCATTCAATGTACTTGTACAGGAGATCAGAGGTCTTGCACTTGATATCTCTGTATACGATGAGAATGAGAAGCAGGTTGCTCTTACAGAGCGTGATGAAGAGCTCATAGCAAAGAAAGAAAAGGGCACTTTCTAGGAGGAAAGGACGGATGAAGGAAATACAGGATTTCAGCAGCATTAGAATTAAGCTAGCATCTCCGGAGCAGATTCTTGCTTGGTCTTATGGCGAGGTTAAGAAGCCAGAGACCATTAACTACCGTTCTCTCAGACCAGAGAGAGATGGTCTTTTCTGCGAGAGAATCTTCGGTACTACTAAAGAGTGGGAATGCTGGTGCGGAAAGTTCAAATCCAATAGATATAAAGGTGTTGTATGTGACCGCTGTGGCGTTGAAGTTACAGATACAAAGGTACGTCGTGAGCGTATTGGCCACATCACACTGGCAGCTCCTGTTGCGCATATTTGGTTCTATAGATCTACTCCATCTATTATGAGCTACCTTCTTGATATCAAGAGGGCAGAGCTTATGGAGATTCTCAGCTATGAGAAATATGTTGTAACAGATCCAGGCACAGATACAGATCTTAAGAAGTACCAGGTACTCTCTGAAGATGAGTATGATGCAGCTTGGGATAAATATGGTGATTCATTCAAGGCAGGTATGGGTGCCGAGGCTATTTATGACCTCTTGAAGGATCTCGATCTTGAAGCACTTTCAGAAGAGCTCAGAACACAGCTTGCTCAGAAGGAAGAGGCTAACAATAAGATTGATAACAAGCTTCTCTCCCGTATTCGCTTCTGCGAAGACTTCTTGAAGTCTGGCAACCGCCCTGAGTGGATGATTCTCAAGGTCATTCCAGTAATCCCACCAGATCTCAGACCTATGGTTCAGCTTGATGGTGGCCGTTTTGCTACAACTGACCTCAATGAGCTTTATAGACGTGTTATCAACAGAAACAACCGTCTTGCAAAGCTTATCCAGATTCAGGCACCAGACATCATTATCAGAAACGAGAAGAGAATGCTTCAGGAAGCTGTTGATTCTCTATTCGATAACTCTAAGACAACTAACCCAACTAAGGGTTCATCAAAGAGAGATCTCAAGTCTCTTTCAGATGTTCTTAAGGGCAAGCAGGGCAGATTCAGACAGAACCTTCTTGGTAAGCGTGTAGACTACTCAGGCCGTTCTGTAATCGTAGTAGGCCCAGAGCTCAGAATGCACCAGTGCGGTGTTCCATCAAAGATGGCTCTTGAGCTTTATAAGCCATTCATCATGCGTAAGCTTGAGCAGATGGGCGTCGCTCAGAACATCAAGAGAGCTAAGAACCTTGTAGAGCAGGAAGCTCCAGAGGTTTGGGGCATCCTCGATGAAGTTGTCAAAGAGCACCCAGTTATGCTTAACCGTGCGCCTACACTTCACCGTCTAGGTATTCAGGCTTTCGAGCCAGTACTAGTTGAAGGTAAGGCACTTAAGCTTCACCCACTCGTATGTCATGCATTCAACGCTGACTTCGATGGTGACCAGATGGCTATCCACGTTCCACTCACTCAGGCAGCTCAGCTCGAGTGCTGGACTCTTATGCTCTCAACAACCAACCTTCTTGACCCAGCTAACGGCAAGCCTATCGCTTTCCCAAGCCAGGATATGGTCCTTGGTATTTATTACATGACTAAGGAGAGAGAGGATCTGGACAGAGGAGAGAAGAGAAAGCACTTTGAATCTATTGCAGAGATTGAAGCAGCTATCGACGCTAACTCTGTAAGCTACAATGAGAAGATCTGGTATCGCTTGAAGAAAGGTCTTGAAGTAATTGATGAGAAGGGCAATTCAACAGTTGCAGATGGAAAGAGCTGGATTTTGACAACTCCAGGCAGAATCATCTTCAATTCCTCTATCCCTGAGGGTATTGCTTACCAGAACTACTGCCTTGGCGATAAGCAGCTTAAGAAGCTTATTGGTCAGACAATCAAGAACAAGAAGCCTAGCGTAGCTGTTGAGCTTTTGGACTCTGTTAAGGATCTTGGCTTCAAATATGCAACTCTGTTTGGTGCAACAATCGGTCTTTCTGATATGATCGTACCAGATGCTAAAGAGGCAATCATTGAGGAAGCTAACGATAAGCAGTCTGTAGTATTCCAGCAGTACCATGATGGTCAGATTACTCAGGAAGAGAGATACAACAGAGTAATTGAAGTTTGGACAGAGACTAACGAGATTCTCACTAACAAGCTTATGGAAGAGCTCAAGAAGAGCCAGCATGGCTTCAACCCACTCTTCATGATGGCTGACTCAGGTGCCCGTGGTTCTAAGACTCAGATCAGACAGCTTGGTGCGATGAGAGGTCTTATGACTAAGCCTAATGGTAAGGTTATTGACCTTCCTATTAAGTCAAACTTCAAGGAAGGACTTTCAATCATGGAGTTCTTCATCTCATCTAACGGTGCTAGAAAGGGTCTTACAGATACAGCTCTTAAGACAGCTAAGGCTGGTTACCTCACAAGAAAGCTTGTTGATGTAGCTCAGGATGTAGTTGTTTCAGAGGAAGACTGTCATACAATCAATGGTATTTGGACCAGCGCAGTAAAAGACGGAGACAATGTCGTTGAGACACTTGCATCCCGCATTGTTGGTTCTTGCCCAGTTGAAGACGTTCTCCACCCATTCCTTAAGGATGAGAATGGAAACCCTGTAGTTCTTGCTAAGGCTAATGTTGAGATTGATGACGAGACTGCTGAGAAAATCGAGGCTAGTGGCGTTGAGCGTGTTCTTCTTAGAACTGTTCTCACATGCGAAAGCGAGCATGGCGTATGTCAGAAGTGTTATGGCAGAAACCTTGCAACAGGCAGAACTGTAGAGATCGGCGAAGCTGTTGGTATTATCGCAGCTCAGTCAATTGGACAGCCTGGTACACAGCTGACCATGAGAACCTTCCATGTAGGTGGTACAGCTTCAACATCAACAAAAGAGAATAAGCTCTCATTTGCTTATCCTGTAATCATCCGCGCACTGAAGGGGCTTATCATTGAGACAAAGAATGGCAATAAGCTATTCCCAAGAAAGGGTCACCTCTCTGTAAATAAGATTCTCGAAGAGATTACTGGCAAGTTCGACACTCTCTATGTTGAGGATGGAAAGGCAGTAGCTAAAGGCTATCCTCTCTACTCAAAGGACGGCGTCGATGTAATGGCTAATGCTAACGGTAAGCTTTGCATCAATGATGGCAGAACATTCGTAGTTGGCGCTGTTACAGAGTATCCAGTACCTGCTGGTTCTGAGCTCTTTGTTGAAGAGGGTGAGGTAGTTCCTGAAGATAGCGATATCATCACATTCGACCCATTCTCATCTCCAATCATTGCAGAAGAGTCTGGTACAGTTGAAGAGATGAACGACTTCGTTGAAGACAAGTCTTATAGAAATGTATTCAATGAAGCAGGCGAGACAGATATGGTTGTTGTAGCTTCTGCTCACCTTGGCTCATTCCGCCCATCTGTTATTGTAAAGACAGACGACGGAAATCTTAACTCTTACCAGATTCCTGGTGGCGCATATATGTCTGTTAAGGCTGTAGGCGAGAGAGTTGAGGCTGGTGATATCATCGCTAAGGTTGCTAAAGATAGCTCAACTACTAAGGATATTGCTGGTGGTCTTCCACAGGTTGACTCACTCTTTGAAGCAAGACATGGTAAAGTTGCATCTTCAAACAAGATCAACCCAATCATCCTTGCTCGTGTAACAGGTATGGTCAAGAGCATTCAGACAACTCAGAGCTCTGGTTCTACTACTGTTACAATTGAGGACGCTTTTGGTAACCTCCACCCACATAAGGTATACACAAAGGATGCTCTGCTTCTTGTAAGAGAAGGGGATGAAGTTAAAGCTGGTGACTCACTATGTGATGAGCCTGTAACTTCAAGAGAGGTTCTTGATGTACTTGGTGAGAACGCTGTGCTCTCATTCCTTGTAAACGAAATTCAGAAGGTTTATAGAATGCAGGGTGTAGAGATCAACGAGAAGCACCTTGGAATCATCATCCGTCAGATGCTTAAGAAGGTTGAGATCTTAAGAGCTGGTGATACTCAGTTCGTTAAGATGCAGAAAGTTGACAAGATCATCTTCGATAGAGTCAACGCTGATGCAAAGAAAGAAGGCAGAACACCTGCTATTGGAAGACCTGTACTACAGGGTGTTTCAGATGCAGCTCTATCTGTTGACTCATTTATCTCATCTGCTTCATTCCTCTCAACTACTAAGGTATTGACTAATGCTGCTATAGCTGGTAAAAAGGATGAGCTGAGAGGTCTCAAAGAGAACGTTATCATCGGTCACTTAATCCCAGCTGGTACTGGACTTAAGAGATACAGAACTGTTCATCTCGATGAGGATGAGAAGCTACTCGAACTTCAGAAGGAAGTCGACAAGGCAAGACGCGAGAGAAAAGCTGATATGCCTCAAGACGAAGAAATTGATGTCGAGGATATTGCAGATATGAAGACTGTGGGAGAGCCTGTCGATATAGACGAGCCAGTTGACGAAGAGTAAGCGTCTGTTGACGCTCGCTCTTTGGCTCAGGATGAGCTCTCATGCTGACCATGGTTTTTAAATAGATGTACTGCTTGAGCAGTGCAGTCTCGGCTATGTGAGAAGCCTGAGACAAATAAATTAAGGAGTGTATCGAAAGATGCCTACTATTAATCAGCTTATAAGAAAGGGCAGAACAAGCTCAAAGGGCAAGACAAAGTCTCCAGCTCTTGAAGGTTGCCCACAGAAGAGAGGAGTTTGCACAAGAGTAATGACAGTTACTCCTAAGAAGCCTAACTCAGCTCTCAGAAAGGTTGCCAGAGTTCGCCTTTCTAACGGAATCGAAGTTACTGCATATATCCCTGGTATTGGTCATAACCTCCAGGAACACTCTGTAGTACTTATCAGAGGCGGAAGAGTTAAGGACCTTCCTGGTGTTAGATACCATATCATCAGAGGTGCTAAGGATACTCTTGGCGTTAACGACAGAAAGAGAAGCCGCTCTAAATACGGCGCAAAGAAGCCTAAGGCTTGAGATAGGAGGAGAAGGATATGTCAAGAGATTCAAAGACCCCTGTCAGAAAATCACAGCCTGATGCTATCTATAACAGCACAGTTGTTGAGAAGTTCATCTGCCGCATGATGGTTGATGGAAAGAAGTCTATTTCTTCTAAGATTCTTTACACAGCTCTTCAGACACTTGGTGAGAAGACAAACGAGAACGCTCTCGATGTTTTCAACAAGGCTGTAGACAATGTAAAGCCAATGGTAGAAGTAAAGTCTAGAAGAGTTGGTGGTGCTACTTACCAGGTTCCTGTTGAAATCAGAGAGTCAAGAAGAGAAGCACTTTCAATGAGATGGATTATCGCAGCTGCAAGAGCTAGAAATGGCAAATGCATGTCAGATAAGCTTGCTGATGAACTTTTGGATGCATATAACTCCACAGGTGCAGCTTTCAAGAAGAAGGAAGATACACACCGCATGGCAGATGCAAACAAAGCTTTCAGCCACTTCCGCTGGTAGTTCTAAGAGGGCCGGTCAATTCCGGCTCTTATTTTTTTTCTTATGTTAAACCCTGAAGATTTCTACAATTTAACAGCATATGCATCGCGCTTTACCAAGGACCCAGATCGTCTTGTTGCGCTCTATTTCTCTGAAGTCACTGTTATAAATCGCATTGAGCTTTTGGAAGAGGCCAATAATCCTCTGTTTTTGAAGTCAAAAGTCAGTGAGATAGTGAAAGATATCGAGAATGATGAAGTTATCAATCCTCTTTATTTGATCAAAGAGCTATCTTTGAGTTCTGTTGAGTCGCGTGAAGATGGAATTTATGCAGACCTTTCTATATATACAGATTTTGTTGCGTATTTGATGCTATCGGGCATCATGAGATGAAAAAAAGCAGGCTTTGACCTGCTCTCATTCATGCATTCTCATCTATTGCTTTTGCAAGCTGATCTGCGCAGCTTGTGTTTTTGAAGCCGCATGTGTTGCCTCTGAGGATGTTTGCTATCTCTTTAGCATCTTTTCCTTCGCAAAGCCTTCCTATAGCTTTCAGGTTTCCATTGCATCCGCCAACGAATGAAAGTCCATGGATCTTATTCTCATCATCAAGCTCAAATGAAATAGAGGATGAGCATACGCCTTTAGTTTTATAAGTAATATTCTTCATCGTGTTCTCCTCACTAAAATATAGCTTTTAGCCCTCTTAAAGACAAGTTTTTGGCGTTTTATATAAGGCTAAAATCCTTTCTCTAGAAATAGCAATAACTTAGTTGACATTCTTTTTTATTTCATATAGATTATACAAGGTGTCGCTATGGGGACAGTTTGTTTTCATGCCGACAAAGAGCCAAACCGATTGCTTTAAGCGAATGGGTGGTTCCGGAAAATAGGTTTTTTTCTATAACTTATAACGTATGTCGCTGAACTAGTATTCATCGACCTCTGGAATCACTAAATCTCGAAATAGCAATCAGCTGTCTCTGTATAAGTAAAGGCTTGGGCCTTTAAAAAATATTCTTTTTGAATTGTGGCATAGTCCACAAGGAGGAACTGATGGCTAAGGAAAAATTCGAGAGAACAAAGCCACATGTAAACGTAGGAACCATCGGTCACGTTGACCATGGTAAGACCACTCTCACTGCTGCTATCACACTGCACTGCTCTAAGCTTTTTGGCGACAAGGCCCTTGCTTATGATGCAATCGATAATGCACCAGAAGAGAAAGAGCGTGGTATCACAATTAACACAAGACACGTTGAGTATCAGTCAAAAAACAGACACTATGCACACGTAGACTGCCCGGGGCATGCTGACTATATCAAGAACATGATCACTGGTGCTGCTCAGATGGACGGTGCTATCCTCGTAGTAGCTGCTACAGATGGTGCTATGGCTCAGACAAAGGAGCATATCCTTCTTGCTAGACAGGTAGGTGTTCCAGCTATCATCGTATTCATCAACAAGTGCGACCAGGTAGACGATCCAGATCTTATCGACCTCGTAGAGGAAGAGATGAGAGACCTTCTCACAGAGTACGGCTTCGACGGTGCTAACGCTCCTGTAATCCGCGGTTCAGCTTATGAGGCTCTTAACAACCCAGACGATCCAGAGAAGACAAAGTGCATTGACGAGCTTCTTGACGCTATGGATTCTTATATCCCACTCCCAGAGAGAGCAGTTGATCAGCCATTCCTAATGCCTATCGAGGATATCTTCTCAATTTCAGGTCGTGGTACTGTAGTAACTGGTAGAGTAGAGCGTGGTGTTATTCACGTAAACGATCCAGTTCAGATCGTAGGTATCAAGGAAACAAAGAACACTGTAGTAACAGGTGTTGAGATGTTCAACAAGCTTCTTGACGAAGGTCAGGCTGGTGATAACATCGGTGCACTTCTCAGAGGTGTTGATAAGAAGGAAGTTGTAAGAGGTCAGGTTCTTGCTAAGCCAAATACAATTACTCCTCACCAGAAGTTCACAGGAACTGTATACGTACTTTCAAAGGAAGAGGGCGGCAGACACTCTCCATTCTTCGATGGTTACAGACCTCAGTTCTACTTCAGAACAACTGATATCACAGGTACAGTACACCTTCCAGCTGGAAAGGAAATGGTAATGCCTGGCGACCATACTGAGATTGAGGTTGAGCTCATCCACCCAGTAGCAATGGACAAGGGTCTCCGCTTCGCTATCAGAGAGGGCGGTAGAACAGTTGCTTCTGGTCAGGTTACTGAGATTGAAGCTTAATTAATATACTTTTAAGTCTTGCCGGCATCGTCCGGCAGGATATTTGATTTTTGGAGATTTTTAAAAATGGCAAACGAAAGAATTCGTGTTAGGTTAAGAGGTTTCGACGTTGAACTTGTTGAGCAGAGCTCAAAGTCAATCGTTCAGACTGTAGTAAAGGCGGGCGCAAAAGTATCAGGCCCAGTTCCTCTTCCAACACGTATCAACAAGTATACTGTCCTCAGATCGCCACATGTAAACAAAAAGGCTCGTGAGCAGTTCGAAATGAGAACACACAAGAGATTGATTGACATCCTGGATCCAACACAGAAGGTAGTTGAAGCCCTGATGAAACTCGAACTCCCAGCTGGTGTGGATGTTGAAATTAGACAGTAAAGTTGAGGTAAGAGATGTTAGGGCTTATCGGCAAAAAAGTTGGAATGACACAGGTGTTTGACGCAAATGGCAGACTCACTCCTGTGACAGTAATTAAATTTGATGAGAACGTAGTCATCGCAAACAGAACTGAAGAGAAGAACGGCTATTCTGCTGCAGTACTCGGTACAGGCGTTAAAAAGGCTAGCAGAGTTACAAAGCCATATGCAGGTCAGTTCAAGGACGTTTGTGACCCTAAGCAGACAGTAATGGAAATGAGAGACTTCGATAACGAAGTTAATGTTGGTGATGCTTTGGGTGTTGGCTTATTTAAAGATGTTACTTTCGTTGATGTAACCGGTACAAGCAAAGGTAAAGGTTACCAGGGCGGTATGAAGCGTCACGGCTTCGGTGGTGGTAGAGCTACACATGGTTCAAAGTTCCATAGAGATATCGGTGGTACAGCTATGTCATCTACACCTTCCCATACATTCAAGGGCTGTCATATGGCAGGTCACATGGGTAATGTAAGAACTACTGTCCAGAACTTGAAAGTTGTAGCAGTAGATGAAGAGATGCAGGTTCTAATGGTTAAGGGTGCTATTCCTGGCGCAACAGAGAGCACTGTTATCGTTAAGAAAGCAGTCAAGAAGTAGGGTTAGGTAGTAGTATGGAACAGAAATTCTTTTCCACAAACGGCAAGGAGATCGGAACCGTTCAGTTAAATGATAACGTTTTCGGTATTGAGGTTTCCACAGGCTCCATTTACCACGCCGTAAGGAACGAAGCAGCAAACCGCCGTGTCGGAACTGCATGCACAAAGACACGTGCTGAGGTCAATTACAGCAACACAAAGCCTTACAAGCAGAAGGGTACAGGTAACGCAAGAAGAGGTGACAAGAAGTCTCCTGTTTCAGTTGGTGGTGGTACAATCTTTGGACCAAAGCCAAGAGATTACTCTTACGCTCTGCCTAAGAAGGTTAAGAGACTAGCAATGAAGAGTCTATTAACACTCTCTGTAGAGGAAAACAGACTTGTTGTTGTTGAAGATTTCACCAGCGAAAATGGTAAGACAAAGGATCTGGCAGCTGTTATGAAGGCTTTTGAGACAGAAAATCAGCGCACAGTTCTTATTTTGAAGGATGACGATGCCATGCTTCGCCGTGCAGCAAGAAATATTCCTTATCTGCACGTACTTGCATACGATAAGCTCTCCGCTAAGGAGCTCCTATATGGAAGAAAGATTATCGTACTCAAGGGAGCAGCTTCAAATCTTAATGATTTCTACGGTGAGAACTAAGGAGCAGAGAGATGAGAGCAGACAGAGTAATCATTGAACCGATTTTAAGTGAAAAATCAAATATCGCTAGAGAAGGCGAGTGCAAGAAGTATACATTCCGCGTAGATCCTCAGGCTAACAAGTATGAGATCATGGCTGCTGTTAAGGAGCTTTTCAAGGTTGAATGTGTTTCTTGCAATGTAATGAATGTTGGCGGAAAGCCAAAGTTCTCCAGAGGTAAGGGTGGCTATATTCAGGGCTATACTTCATCTTGGAAGAAAGCAATTGTAACATTGGCCAAAGGACAGTCTATTTCGGCCATTGAAGGCGTATAAGGAGAAAGGAAAATGGCTCTTAAGAATTTTAAACCAAATACTCCTGGTCTCCGCCAGAGAACTACTCTTGTTAGATCTGATATCACAACAGACAAGCCAGAGAAGTCTCTTACCACAAGCCTTCCTTCGAAGGCCGGCCGTGATACCTTCGGACGTGTCAGCGTAAGAAGACGTGGCGGCGGTCACAAGAGAGCTTACAGAATTATTGATTTTAAACGCAATAAGTATGGAGTACCTGGAACTGTAAAGACCATCGAGTATGATCCAAACAGAAGTGTAAATATTGCACTAGTATTCTATGCAGATGGTGAAAAGCGTTATATTCTTGCACCTAAGGGAATTGCAGTTGGATCCCAGGTCGTTTCTGGACCAAAGGCACCTCTTACAGTAGGCAATGCTCTTCCTCTGAAGAACATTCCCCTCGGACTTGATGTACACAACGTAGAGTTAACTCTCGGTCGCGGTGGACAGCTTGTTAGAAGCGCAGGCCTCAGTGCAACTGTAGTAGCAAAGGAAGGAGACTATGTAACACTCCGCTTACCTTCAGGTGAGATGAGAATGGTCTTTGGTGAGTGCTATGCAACTATTGGCGTTCTTGGTAACGAAGATCACATGAATATCTCTCTAGGTAAGGCTGGTGCTTCAAGACACCTTGGCCGCAGACCTAAGGTTAGAGGTGTTGTAATGAACCCAATTGATCACCCACATGGTGGTGGTGAAGGCAAGACCGCAGCTGGCCGTCATCCTGTTACTCCATGGGGCAAGCCAACCAAGGGTGCTAAGACTCGTTCTAAGAAGAAGCCTTCCAACAGTTTCATTGTTAAGAAGCGCAAGTAGTAGGTAGGAGTAAAAAATGGCAAGGTCAATTAAGAAAGGTCCTTTTATTGAAGATAGTCTTCTTAAGAGGGTTGAGGCATCAAATAAGGCTGGTCAGAAGCAGATGATTAAGACCTACTCACGTAGTTCAACAATCATCCCAGAGATGGTAGGTTTTACAATTTCTGTATATAACGGCAAGACTTGGGTACCTGTATTTGTAACAGAGAACCTCGTAGGACATAAGCTCGGTGAGTTTGCTCCTACACGTAATTTCCGTGGTCATGCATCTGATAAGAAGTCGAAGTAGTAGGTAATAGTAATGGAAACTAAGAAAGGTTATAAAGCAATTGCTAAGTATGAAATGGTTTCTCCATCAAAGGTACGCCCTGTAGCTGATTTAGTAAGAGGCAAGGGCTACGAAGAAGCAGTAGCCATCCTTGAAGCAATGCCACAGAAGGGCGCAAGGCTTATTCTGAAAGTTCTCAAGTCCGCAGGTGCAAACGCTCTGGACAGAAACAAGAAGCTTGATGAAGAGTCTCTCTACGTTTCTGAGCTTAAGGTTGATGACGGTCCACGTCTAAAGAGAGTTTGGGCTCGTTCTCATGGAAAGCGTGATATCCTCCTCAGAAGAATGTCACACATCACTGTCGTAGTAGACGAAAAAGCAAAGGTGGGCAAATAACATGGGACAGAAAGTTAATCCAATCGGTCTTAGACTTGGCGTCAACAAGACTTGGAAGAGTAAGTGGTATGTTGATCCAAAAGAGTATGCAGATACTCTTCATGAGGATCTAGTTCTTAGAAAGGCTTTCCTCGCATGCCCAGAAGTTAATGGTGCAGAGATTAGCGACGTTGAGATTATTCGTAAGCCTCAGCGCATTACTCTCTATGTATCAACAGCTCGTCCTGGTGTAATCATCGGTGCTAAGGGTGCTAATGTTGAGAAGCTCGTAGAGAAGATGCAGAAGCTTGTTGGAAACGGCAAGACAGTTCACATCAAGATCAAAGAGATTAAGAAGAGCGAATGTGATGCTCAGCTTGTTGCTCAGAATATCGCAAAGCAGCTTGAGAATCGTGGTGCTTTCCGCCGTGCAATGAAGAATGCTATTTCAAGAGCTATGGCAGGTGGAGTTCAGGGTATCAAGATTAAGTGCTCAGGCAGACTTGGTGGTGCTGAGATTGCTAGAACAGAATGGATGAAGGAAGGTAGAATTCCTCTACATACTCTCCGTTCTAATATCGATTACGGCTTCGCTACTGCTAATACTTCATTCGGCGCTATCGGCGTTAAGGTATGGGTATTCAATGGTGAGATCTATGATCACGCTAAAGCAGAAGACGAGACTGTCGGTGCTCTGATCAAGAAGAAGAGCGAAACAGAAGTAAGAGGTTAATAGCATGCTTAGTCCAAAAAGAATAAAGTTCAGAAAAAAGCAGCGCGGTACTCGCGATGCAGTTGCTCACAGAGGCAATACAATTGCATTCGGTGAGTATGGTCTAATGGCACTTGAGCCACTTTGGATTACAAACCGCCAGATTGAGGCAGCCAGAGTTGCAATGACTCGTCACGTAAAGCGTGGTGGTAAAGTATGGATCCGTATCTTCCCTGATATGCCATACACAAAGAAGCCAGCTGAAACAAGACAGGGTAACGGTAAGGGTGCACCAGAGGGATGGGTAGCAGTTGTAAAGACTGGAGCTATTATGTTCGAAATGGGTGGCGTAGAAGAGTCTCTTGCTAGAGAAGCTTTAACACTCGCAGCATCAAAGCTTCCAATCAAGACAAAGTTTGTTGTCCGCTCAGAGATGGAGTAAGGTATGAAGAAGTCATATAAAGAACTCAGTTACAAAGAGCTAGTCGCTGAGCGCGAAAAGCTCAGAAAGGATCTCGTAGATCTGAGAATGCAGAAGGTACTTGGTCATCTTGACAACCCAATGGCACTCAAGAATACAAGAAGAGATATCGCTCGTCTTAACACAAGAATCCATGCAGTAGACATCGGTCTTGTAAAGACAACAAAGTAAGAGAGGCATAGGAAATGGAAGCTAGAAAGAAAAGAATGACAGGTCTGGTAGTCAGCGACAAGATGGATAAGACCATCGTAGTCGAGGTATCTAACAGAACCCTACACCCTCTCTACAAGAAGTACGTTATCTCTACTAAGAAGCTTAAGGCTCATGACGAGAAGAATGATGCTCACGTAGGAGATACAGTACGTGTTGTAGAATGTCGTCACCTCAGCAAAGACAAGTGCTGGCGTCTAGAAGAAGTTGTTGCTAGAGCACGCTAAGGAGAAAAGCCATGGTACAGATGCAGACTTATTTGAATGTAGCAGATAACAGCGGTGCAAAGCGTGTGCAGTGCATCAAAGTTCTTGGCGGCAGCCATAGATATGTTGCTGGAATTGGTGATATTATCGTAGTTGCAGTAAAGGACGCACTTCCAAATGGCGCAATCAAAAAGGGCGACGTTTTGAAGGCTGTAATCGTTCGTACTAAGAAGGAATACCGCAGACCTGACGGTACCTATATCAGGTTCGATGACAACGCATGCGTTATCATTGATGCCAACAATAACCCACGCGGTAAGCGTATCTTTGGACCAGTTGCACGTGAATTACGTGATGGTTACATGAAGATTGTTTCACTCGCACCGGAAGTGTTGTAGGAGAAGAACATGAGACTGAAGAAAGATGACACAGTCAAGATCATTGCTGGTAAGGACAAGGGCCTAACCGGCAAGATCGTCAAGATCGACCCAGTAAGTGAAAGGGTCGTAGTCCAGGGTGCTAACATGGTTAAGAAGACCATGAAAAAGAAGAATGCTCAGGATAAGGGCGGCATCATGGAAATTGAAGCTCCAATCCACGTTTCAAACGTTGCTCTCGTTTCAAAAGGCGGAGTATCAAAGGTTGGATACAAGGTTGAAAACGGCAAGAAAGTTCGTTTTGCAAAGAAGACAGGTGAGGTTCTATAATGGCTGACGAGAAGTTCATTCCTAATTTTAAGAAGAAGTATCTTGAGTCTGTAGTTCCTCAGCTCCAGAAAGAGTTCAATTTCAAGACTCCTATGCAGATTCCGCGTTTTGAAAAGGTAACTGTCTCTGTTGGTGTTGGCGAAGCTACAACTAACAAGAAGCTCCTTGACGCTGCAGTTAAAGAGCTTGAGCAGATTACTGGACAGCATGTTGTAAAGACTAAGGCTAGAAAGTCCATCGCTAACTTCAAGGTTCGTGAAGGACAGGAAATTGGTGCTATGGTTACTCTCAGAGGAGATAACATGTGGTACTTCCTAGAGCGCCTTATCTCAATTGCTCTCCCACGTGTTAAGGACTTTAAGGGTGTAAATCCTAATGCTTTTGATGGCCATGGAAACTATTCTCTTGGTATTACAGAGCAGATTATTTTCCCTGAAATCGACTTCGATAAGATCGAGAGAGTTAGCGGACTTAACGTAGCTATCGTTACTAGCGCTGCTAATGATGAAGAGGGCTATGCTCTTCTCAAGGCTCTTGGTATGCCTTTTGCAAAGTAAGGAGTAGGGAGAAATGGCAAAAAAGTCTTTAATTGTAAAGTGTCATAGGGATCCAAAGTTCTCAACAAGAAAGTACAATCGTTGCAGAATTTGCGGACGTCCTCGTGGATATATGCGCCAGTTTGATATGTGCAGAATTTGCTTTAGAAAATTGGCTAATGAAGGTCAGATTCCTGGCGTTACCAAGTCGAGCTGGTAGGAGAGAAAAGAAATGGCAGTTAGTGATCCAATTGCAGATATGCTGACTAAGATCAGAAATGCTAGTCAGGCAAAGCATGAGAAAGTAGATGTAGCCGCTTCTAATCTTAAGCTCCAGATCATCAAGATCCTTAAGAATGAGGGTTTCATCAAGAATTTTAAGAAGGTAACAAAGGACGACATCCCATACATCAGAGTATTTTTGAAGTATGAAGATGATCAGACTCCAGTTATCCACGGTATTGAGCGTGTCTCCACTCCTGGTCGCCGTGTTTATTGCGGTTATAAAGATATTCCATCTGTTTTCAATGGAATCGGTGTGGTAGTCGTATCTTCCTCTACAGGTGTTATCACAGGCAAGAAAGCTAAAGAAGCACGTGTAGGTGGTGAGCTTATTTGCACAATCTGGTAAGGAGAAGAGAATGTCAAGAATCGGAAGATTACCAGTAGCTATTCCAGCTGGAGTAACTGTAAGTGCAGCTAACAACGTAGTTACTGTTAAGGGGCCTAAGGGTACTCTTTCTCAGGCTTATCATGCTGAGATTACTGTTGAAGTAAAAGGTAATGAAGTAGTTGTTACAAGAGCAAACGATGAGAAGCTTGTAAAGAGCTATCATGGACTATATCGCCAGTTAATCCACAACATGATTGAAGGTGTTACAAAGGGTTTCTCAAAGACACTTATCATCAATGGTGTAGGTTATAGAGCAGAACTCAAGGGCAAGATTCTAGTACTCGCCCTCGGTTACTCAACTATCATCGAGTACATGATTCCAGAGGGGATTACAATTGCAGTCGATGGACCAAACAAGCTTACTGTATCAGGTATTGATAAGGCACAGGTTGGTCAGGTTTGCGCTGAAATCCGTTCTCTTAGAGGACCAGAGCCATATAAGGGCAAGGGTATCAAGTACGAGACCGAGAATATCCGCCGTAAGGTTGGTAAGTCCGGTGGTAAGAAATAAGGCGGCATAGATTATGAACAGAATGATTGATAAACAGAGAAGACAGGCTAAGAGAAAGGCTCATATCAGAAAGTCAATCTCTGGCACTGCTGAGAGACCAAGAATGACTGTATTCAGATCTAACCAGCATATGTATGTTCAGGTTATTGATGATACAGTAGGACATACTCTTGTTTCTGCCTCAACTGTTGAAGCTGAATTTAAGGATCTCAGAAATACAGTAGCTAACGCTGAGAAGCTTGGCGAAGCTGTAGGAAAGAAGCTCTTAGAGAAGAATATCAAGACTGTAGTATTTGACCGCAATGGTTATATCTACCACGGTATCGTAAAGAGCATCGCTGACGGCGCTAGAAAAGCCGGTGTTGAGTTCTAGGAGCAAGTATGGAAAAGGCAAGAGATAAAGAAGTCAAAGACGGATATGTAGAGAAGCTGGTTAAGCTGAACCGTGTTGCTAAAGTAGTTAAGGGTGGTAGAAGATTTTCTTATTCTGCTCTTGTTGTTGTAGGCTACGGCGACGGTAGAGTAGGTTATGGCTTTGGTAAGGCTAATGACGTAACAGACGCTATCAGAAAGGCAACAGATCATGCTAAGAGCAGCATTATCACAGTTCCTCTCAAGAACAACACCATTCCACACGATGTAGTTGGCGAGTTTAAGAGTGCATCTATTCTTCTTAAGCCAGCTGTTCCTGGTACTGGTGTTATTGCAGGCGGTGCTGTTCGTTTGGTTTGTGATGCAGCAGGAATTAAGGATGTACTTTCAAAGTCACTTGGTTCTAGAAATGCTATCAATACAGTAAAGGCAACATTTGATGCTTTTGCTCACCTTTATGACGCAGCAGCAGTCGCAAAATCCAGAGGTAAGACTCTGAAGGAAATGTGGAGTTAATCATGGCAAACCAGATAAAGATCACACTTATTAAGGGACTTGCTGGAAAGCTTCCAGTTCAGAGAATGACTGTAAAGGCTCTCGGACTTGGTAAGATTAACAGCTACGTTATTTGTGAAGATAATCCAGTCAATCGTGGCATGGCAAACACTATCAGCCACATGGTAAAGGTTGAGGAGGTTTAATCATGGCACAGATTGTAAAACCATTTGGTGCTACAAAGAAGAAGACTATCGTTGGTCGTGGCGCATCTTCTAAGGGAAGAGCTTGCGGTCGTGGCCATGATGGTCAGAACAGCCGTTCTGGCGGTGGTGTTCGCCCAGGATTCGAAGGCGGACAGATGCCACTATATAGACGTGTTGCTAGACGTGGTTTCTCTAACTACCCATTCAAGGAAGAGACAGTTGCTGTAGCTCTCGAGACTCTCGAGGCTGTATTTGAAAACGGCGCAGTTATCTCTAACGAGACTCTTAAAGAGATGGGAGTTATTAAGGGAAAAGATACTCAGGCAAAGATTCTTAATAACGGTGAAGTTACAAAGAAGTTCTCTGTTGAGGGTGTTAAGATTAGCGCAAGTGCAGCTGAGAAAATCAAGGCTGCTGGCGGTGAAGTAAAATAATAAAAGGTAGATAGAATGGCTAACACTCTAGTAGACATGTTCAGAATGAAGGATATCAGGAAGAAGGTTTTGATTACCTTAGGACTCCTATGCGTAACTCGCCTTGGAGCTTTCCTTCCAATTCCTGGTATCAATCCTGGAGCTGTATTGAATTATTATTCAAGCAACTCTAACAGTTTTACTGACTATCTGAACTTCTTCTCTGGTGGAGCTTTCGCTAATTTCTCTATTTTTATGTTGGGAGTAATGCCATACATCAGTGTGCAGATCATCATTCAGCTGCTGATGTTGGTTGTTCCATCTTTAAAGAAGCTGGCGCAGGATCCTCAGGGTTCAAAGAAAATTCAGCAATACACTCGTTATGGCACAATCATCGTATGTATCATCCAGTCTATTGCAGCTATCATGTATGCAAGCTCAATTCCAGGAGCTCTAGCAATCTCTACAGGCGCTTTTATCCCTGTAGCTATTATCAGCATCACAGCTGGTACAATGCTTGAGATCTGGCTTGGTGAGAAGATTACTCAGTTTGGTATCGGTAACGGTATCTCTCTCTTGATCTTCGCTGGTATCATCGCTCGTATTCCTAACGCACTGTATTCTATGATTAAGGGTGTTTCTGCAGGCACTATCAATCCTGTTTCCCTTATTATTGTTGTTATAATGTATTTCTTCGTTGTTGCTCTTGTTATCTATGAAGAGCAGGGACAGAGAAAGATTCCAGTACAGTATGCAAGACGCGTAGTTGGCAGAAAGATGTATGGTGCTCAGAGCACATTCATCCCATTCAAGATTAACCCATCTGGTGTTATTCCTGTTATCTTCGCATCAATGCTTCTGTCACTTCCACTGCAGCTTGGCTACAACTCTAATGTTGGCTGGCTTCGCGCAGTAGCAAACTTCCTGAATCCGCAGCGTGCCCCCTATCTAGTTATCTACACACTGCTGATCATAGGCTTTGCGTTCTTCTATACTCAGGTTAGCTTGAATCCTGTTGAGATGGCTAAGAACATCCGTGATAACGGTGGATCTATTCCAGGCGTTAGAAACGAGAAGATGGAAGAGTACCTAACAAAGGTTCTTAATCGTATCGTTCTTCCAGGTTCTCTCTTCTTAGCTTTCATTGCTTTGATTCCTACCCTAGTACAGTTGGCTTTCAAACTCCCAAGCGATGTAGCAATGCTCTTTGGTGGTACATCACTGATTATTATGGTTGGTGTTGACCTCGAGACTATGAGACAGCTTGACGGATTAATGAAGATGCATCATCATGATGGATTTGTAAGCCTTTCAAAGAAACGCAAGACAAAGAAAATCTAATAGGAGCTTGAACTATGAAAGTAAGAGCAAGTGTCAAACCAATTTGTGACAAGTGTAAAGTTATTAGACGTGCAGGCGTTGTACGCATCATTTGCGAGAACCCAAAGCACAAGCAGAGACAGAAATAAGTAGGAGGCCAAAATGGCACGTATAGCAGGTGTTGACTTGCCAAATAAGGCAGTTAAGATCGCACTGACATATATCTATGGAATTGGAAATAAGTCTGCTATGGATATCTGTCAGAAGACAAATATTGATCCAGAAGTTAGGATCAACACATTAAGCAACGATGATATCGCTCTCCTTAGAAAGATTATCGAAGAAGAGTATAAGATTGAAGGTCATCTTCGCACTGAAGTAGCACTTAATATTAAGAGACTAATGGATATTGGATGCTACAGAGGCCTCCGCCATAGAAAGGGCTTGCCTGTTAGAGGTCAGAGAACCAAGACTAACGCTCGCACAAGAAAAGGCAAGAAGAAGACTGTTGCAGGAAAGAAGAAATAAGAGGTAGGTAGAAATGGCTAATGTTAAGAAGAAAATAAAGAAGACAGTTCTGGAAGGTAACGTATACATCCAGGCTACCTTCAACAACACAATCATTACCGTTACCGACCTTGAAGGTAACGCACTATCTTGGGCTTCTGCTGGTGGCCTGGGCTTCAGAGGAGCTAAGAAATCTACTCCATATGCTGCTCAGACAACTTGTGAAACTGCTGCTAAGAAGGCAATGGACTACGGTCTAAAAGAGGTAAATGTTTACGTTAAGGGACCTGGCGTAGGTCGTGAGAGCGCAATCAGAACTCTTGGTGTGCTTGGTCTTAAGGTTCGTTCTATCAAGGACGTTACCCCAATCCCACACAACGGTTGTCGTCCACGCAAGACTCGCCGTGTTTGATGTTTGCTGGCTTATGGCCAGCAGCATTGCTGCTTAATTGCAGCTTAAATAATAGGAGTAACCATGGCTAGAAAAAATCTTCTTAAGGGCTTCAAAAGACCAACTGGTATTGTTTCAGATCACACTGTAGCAACAGCTGATTATGGTATGTTTGTTGCATTTCCTTTTGAGAGAGGATTCGGAACAACTGTAGGTAATACACTTCGCAGAGTTCTACTATCTTCAATTCAGGGTTATGCTGTAACAGCTATCCGCTTTACTACATTCTCAGGTGATCAGAGAATATCTCATATCGTTACTAGCGAGTTTGAACCACTCCCAGGCGTAAGAGAAGATATCAGTGATATCATTGCAGCAGTTAAGAAATTGCAGATAAGCATGCCAGAAGAAAGCGAAGGTACTATCCTGACAATTCCTTGCAAGGGACCAGGCGTAATTACTGGAGCTGACTTTGAAAGAGACCAGGTAACTGTAACTAATCCAGATCTGCCAATCTTCACAATGATGGATGATTGCGACTTAGAGATGGAAGTTCAGATTGATCTTGGACGTGGCTATGTCCCATCTGAATTAAATGAGAAGTACTCTGAAGAGCCTGGTGTAATTTCAATCGATGCTTTCTTCTCTCCAGTTAAGAGAGTTAAGTATTCTATTGAGCCAACCAGAGTTGGACAGAGAAACGATTATGATAAGCTGACTCTAGAGATCTTCACTGATGGTACTATTACCCCAGAGAATGCTTTAGGTGAGGCTGCTAAGATCATCAAAGAGCACTTTACTATCTTCATCAACTTCGATGAGGAGAAGATTTGCACAACAGAGGAAGTTGATGAGGAAGAGGAGAAGATCAAGAAGCTTCTTGATACTCCTGTTGAAGAGCTTGAACTCACAGTTCGTTCTTCTAACTGCCTCAAGAACGCCGGTATTAAGACTATTGGTGATTTGGCTAAGAAAACTGAAGAAGAGATTGCTAAGACTAGAAACTTCGGCAAGAAGTCTCTTTCTGAGATTAAAGATAAGCTCAAGGAATGGGGTCTTACTCTTGGCATGACAGACTTCAGCGTACTGAAGACAGCTATTAAAGTTCCAGAAAACAAGGAAGTAGATAATGAGGCATAAGATTGGTTTCAATGCGCTTTCTCGCTCATCAAGTGAGCGCAAAGCATTAAAGCGCAACATGGTCACATCTCTTTTCAGATATGAGAGAATCGAGACCACAAAAGCAAAGGCTCTTGAAGTTAGAAAGATGGCCGAGAAGATGATCACACGTGCTAAGGTTGACAATGTTCACAATCGCCGTGAGATTGCAAAGATCGTCTATGATGAGGCTGTTCTTAACAAGCTCTTCAAGGAAATCGCTCCTATGTTCGCAGAACGTAAGGGTGGTTACACAAGAATTCTCAAGACTGGCAACAGACTTGGAGATGCAGCCGAGATGGTAATCCTCGAATTAGTTGAGAAGACTAAGAAGGATGAAAAGGCTGAGAAGAAGGAAGCTAAGAAGTCTGCTAAAGAGAACTAAGATAGCAGAGTAGCATCCTAGCCTAAAAGGCAAAAGCTTCAATAGAAGCGTAAAACAGGCATTGTCCTGAAGCCGTCACAGAGCGTGGCGGTTTTTTTGTCCTTGACAGTTGTTCAACTTTAATTCAATATTCAATCTGATATATTATTATGTCAGGAGGTATTTTTACTATGTTAACAGTAGTAATAGCCCTCCTATGTTGTATTGCTGGTATTGCATTAGGCTTTATAGGCCGTTGGATTTATGCGAAATTCAAGCTTACCTCAGCAGAGCAGAAAGCGATTCGCTTATCTGAGGAAGCTGTTAAAGATGCTGAAGCGAAAGCTAAAGAGATTGTTCTTGAAGGCAGAGATAAAATATCTAAAGAGCAGTTAAGACTTGAAGCTGAAGCAAGAGAGAGACGAGTTGAGCTGCAGAAAACAGAGAGACGTTTATTGCAGAAAGAGGAGAATCTTGACCATAAACAGCAGGAGCTTGATGCTATAAAGCGACAACAGGGAGAGAGAGATAGTGCTCTGGCTCTAAAAGAGAAAGAAGCAGAAGAGAGAGCAGCAGAGCTATCAAGTGAACTTGAACGTGTTGCAAACATGACTCGAGAAGAGGCTAAAGATATGATCATCGACCAGATGAAAGTCAAAGCTGAACACGATGGTCAGGTTTATGTAAATAAGATCAGAGAAGAGTCTCAGCTGACTGCTGATAAAGTTGCACGTGATATTATCGTTACATCTATTCAGCGCCTTGCAACTGAAGTATCAGGTGAGATCACTACTACATCTGTTGAGCTTCCTTCCGATGAGATGAAGGGAAGAATCATCGGACGTGAGGGAAGAAATATCAGGACTCTTGAGACACTGACTGGTGTAGATATCATAATTGATGATACTCCAGAGGCTGTCGTTATCTCATGCTTTGATCCTGTTAGAAAAGAAATTGCACGTGTTTCTCTTGAGCGCTTAGTTCAGGATGGCAGAATTCATCCAGCTAGAATTGAAGAAGTAATCAACAAAGTATCAAGTGAGATTGGCAAGATCATCGTAGATGAAGGTGAGAAGGTAGTATTCGATCTTGGTATACATAACTTCGGACCAGAGCTTATAAGAGCTATTGGACGCCTCTATTTCAGAACAAGCTATGGCCAGAATGTGCTTCTCCACTCAAAGGAAGTTGCTATTCTTGCTGGAATGATTGCAAGCGAAGTCGGCGCAGACGCAGAACTTGCTAAGCGCGCAGGCCTGTTGCATGATATCGGAAAGGGTGCAGAGACAGAGAGCGAAGCCAACCATGCAGAGTATGGTGGAGAGCTTTGTAAGAGACTTGGCGAGGATGCTAAAGTCGTCAATGCAGTTCTTGCACACCATAACGATGTTGAGCCTACATCTCTTGAAGCTATTATCGTACAGATTGCTGATGCTATCTCAGCAGCTCGTCCTGGCGCAAGACGTGAAAGCTTAGATAACTACATTAAGCGTTTGGAGAATCTTGAGAATATCGCAAAAGGCTTTGATGGCGTTGATAATGCATTCGCTATCCAAGCTGGTAGAGAACTCAGAATTCTTGTTAACAGTGATACTGTTTCTGATGACGGTGCTAAGAACATTGCACATGGCATTGCAGAGAGAATCGAGGCAGAACTCAGATATCCAGGCAAGATCAAGGTCACAATCATAAGAGAGACCAGAGTCGTGGAGTATGCAAGATGAGTGATGTCCTCCGCATTCTTATGCTAGGAGATATTTCAGGTAATGCTGGAAAGGGAGCCCTGTTTGTAGGGCTCTCTTCTCTCGTAAAGGAAACTAAAGCTGATTTCATAATTGCCAATGGAGAGAATGCTGCAGATGGCTTTGGAATAAAGTGTGAAGACTACAGAATGTTCAAAAGCCTGGGCATTAACGTCATCACAAGCGGGAACCATATATGGCAAAAGGATGAGATCTATGAAACTCTCGATAGCTCATCGGATCTGCTTCGCCCATTTAACTACCCAGATGCACCTGGAAAGGGCTGGACTATAGTAAAATGCGGCTCATATGACATAGCTGTTATAAATGCAGAGGGCAGAGTAAACATGATGCCTCTTTTGGATCCTTTCAAAGCTATGGAGCCTATCTTAAGAGAAATCAGGAAGAAGACTAATTTGATATTCGTCGATTTCCATGCAGAGAGTGCAGAGGAGAAAGAAGCACTTGGCTTCTACTTAGATGGCCGTGTTACAGCTGTTGTAGGCACTCATACTCATGTTCAGACAAGAGATGAGAAGATTCTTCCTAAGAAGACTGCATATATTACAGATTTAGGACTTACTGGAGTTCAAGGTGCTGTTATTGGCTCTTCTCCTGAGAAGTCAATTGAGAGACAGCTGACTCAGCTTCCGCTGAGAAGTGAAGTAGCTGAAGGCAAAGGAACTATCCAAGGCGTAATCATCGAGTGTGATGCTAAAAGCGGCAATGCGCTCTCTATAAAACGCATCTCCTATTAATCTTTCAATGATTTGAATGTCTTTCCATCAGATAGAATAGTAAGCTCTTTGACATTCATGTAGTACTGAAGTGCTGCGTGGATTTCTTTAAGAGCTTTTTCTATGTCTTCGCTTTTGAGAAATTCCTTTGATAGCTCTATGAAGAAGTAGCCATTATCCTCTGAAGCTCCAATCAGCTTTGTCTTTTTAGCTATTGCAGACTCAAGCCCCTTGCTCTTCTCTTCTTCGCTTTGTTCTAAAAGCAGAGCTTCAAGTGTCAAATGAGTCTTATCGCGTCCAAGGGAGGGAAGCTCACGAGAGCTGTATATTATATTTGAGCCTGAATATAAAGGGACAGAGATTGATAGGATATCACTATGTGTCTTGGTCTTCTTATAGAGTTCATAGTGGCCTTTCAAATCGACGCGCTCAATATTCTCTATAGCTTTAGGATAGATAAAGAAAGCTGTTATAGCTGTGAATACCATAAGCAGAAGTAGGTATATTAAAGTATATTTAATAGGCGAACCAGAATCTTTTTTCATTGGTTTGATTCTACTATGAATAGACTCTATCTGCAATTGCTCTCTCTTTACACCAACTTTTCTTAAGCCTATCATAAAAGAATGAAAGTCATATCTGGCATAGGAATAACAAGCGGAGTTGCTGCAGCTAAAGCGCATCTCTTTTTGCATAGGCATAAGAATGTGCCACATAATCATATAACAAGCGATGAGGTCTCTAGTGAGATAGAGCGCTATAAGAGCGCAACTGAGCACCTTGTAGAGCATTTGAGCACAATCAAGAATAAGCAAAATGAAGTTGGAGCACTAGCTGAAGTCCAGAAATCCATGCTCAAAGACCCAGAACTCGAGAAAAGCGTCATAGAGCTGATAGAGAATAAGCACTATACAGCTGCTTGGGCTGTTGAGAGTGCTATAGACAGTTATATTGCTCTTCTTTCCGATGCTGATAGCACATATTTCCAGGAACGTGCATTGGATTTTAAGGATATAAAAGATAGGCTATCTTCTTTTCTTTTAGGACTTGAAGAGAAACTTACTTTGACATCGCCTTCAATAATCGTTGCTGATTATCTTATGCCATCAGAGGTCTTGAATGTTCCTGTTGAGAATATTAAAGGCATTGCATTGAAATATAGTGGCAAGACAAGCCATGTTGCGATTCTTGCCCATGCTGCATCAATCCCAGCTGTTTTCTCACTTTCATCGATCGATGATATTAAAGATGGAGACTTCGTAGTCTTAGATGGAGAGAAGGGGGAGCTGATAACCAATCCAAGCGATAAGATCGTCATAGAAGCTAAAGCGCGCATAGAAACGCAAAGCGAAGAGAATGAAGCTCTTCATAGCTTGAAGCGGCTTCCGTCTATAACAAAAGATGGCAGAGAGATAAAGCTATATGCAAACGTTGGAGATGTTAATGGCGTTGATAGCGCACTTGAAGAGGGCGCAGATGGCATTGGCCTTTTCAGATCTGAAATCCTTCTTATGAATAATTTCTATACATCAGACTATAAGAAGCGTGCTGCTGTATATAAAGATAGTGCTGAGCGCTTTTCAGAAATAGGTCCTGTGACAATAAGAACATTCGATGTCGGAGGTGATAAGACTATAGATGGAGTCGGAGCAGATGAAGAGAATCCATTCTTAGGTCTAAGGTCCATCAGATATTGCCTCGCTCATAAAGAGTTCTTCAGAAATCAGATAAAAGCAATACTCACATCCTCTGTGACAAAGAATGTAAGGATAATGTTTCCAATGATTACAGGCTCAGAAGAGCTTGATGAAGCATTGGCTTTCCTTGAAAGCGTCAAGAAAGAGCTCGATAGAGATGGCATTGAGTATGATAAGAATATAAAAGTAGGCTCTATGATAGAGGTCCCATCAGCTGCGCTTACAAGCTATTCAATTGCGAAAAAAGTAGACTTTATGAGTATTGGTACTAACGATTTAATTCAGTATACTATCGCGGTAGATAGAGGAAACGAGAAGGTTTCATATTTATATGAGCCTTTGCATCCAGCTCATCTTGCGCTATTGCGTCTTGTCCTAGAGAATGGAAAGAAAGCTGGAGTTGAGGTCTCTATCTGTGGAGAGATGGCAGGAGACGTCAGTTATATACCGCTTTTAGTTGGACTTGGGTTTGAGAAGCTAAGCATGGCGCCAGGCTCAATACTCAGAGCCAAGGCAGCTATAAGAGCGCTGGAATATGAGAAGGCTAAAGCACTGGCAGACGAAGCTCTTAGATTAGATACTATCAGCTCTATAAAGGAGCTATTAAAGGATTTTAACAATGGAAAAGCTTGATATAAGAAACAAAGCAGATATAGATACAGATTTGCCTCTGATTTCAATAATCGGAAGACCTAATGTAGGTAAGTCTACGCTTTTCAATAGACTTATCGGAAAGCGCCGCGCGATTACAGACCCGACTCCTGGCGTTACAAGAGACCCGATTCCAGAGCGTTGGCTACTTGGCAACCACCCTGTAACACTTGTTGATAGCGGTGGTGTTAAACTTGACCAGGAAGGTCTCGATTTCGCTGTTACAGAGAAATCAATGTCACTATTGAAAGTAAGTGATGTAATTGTATTCTTGATGGATGTAATGGAGATTACAGCAGAAGACCAGATGCTCTTAGAGAGTCTTAGACCTTATAGCGATAAAGTAGTGCTTGCTGTAAATAAGGTTGATGATCCATCTAGAGAAGATCTTGTCTGGAACTACTTCTCATATGGCTTTCAGCGTGTTGTTGGCATTTCAGCTGCGCATGGTCTTGGAATTGAAGAGCTTGAAGACTCTATCCTGGGCATGCTTGATTTAGAGCGCACTGAAGAGATTCCAGATGAGCCTGAGACGATAAAGCTTGCTATTCTTGGTAAGCCTAATACAGGAAAGAGCACGCTTACTAATCTCCTTACTGGCAGAGATATCTCAATCGTAAGTGAGATAGCTGGTACAACTAGAGATGTAATGCAGGGTACCTTTGTCTACAAAGGCACAGAGTACACTGTACTCGATACAGCAGGAATAAGACGCAAAAGCAAAGTCGAAGAGGATGTTGAGTATTACTCTGTAAACAGAGCTATCAAGACAATCGATGATGCAGATGTAGTGCTTTTGATGATTGATGTAAATGAAGGACTAGCAGAGCAGGATAAGAAGATTGCACAGCTTATCGTAAGACGCGGCAAAGGCATTGTTCTGGTGCTTAACAAGATAGACGCACTCAATGGTCCAAAGAATCAGCTTCAGGCTATCAAAGACAGAGTCAGATTCCTATTCCCGATCTTGAACTTTGCACCTCTGGTTCCGATATCTGCACTTGAGGGCGTAGATATTGGAAAGCTCTTAGATACAGTATGGCAAGTCTGGAGACAGCTCAATAAGCGCATAGATACAAGTGACCTCAATAATGCGCTCTCAGAGTGGACAGCAGCTAATGAGCCACCTCGTGGCGCGCAGGGGCACTACAAAGTGCAATATGGCACACAGGTCTCTGTCACACCAGTACGCTTCCTGTTCTTTGTAAACAGGATCTCAGGGTTCCCAGAGACATATGAATCTTATCTTAAGAATTGCATAAGAAGCACATTCGGCTTTACTTATATACCAATTGAGATCTCTCTTCGTGAAAGGCGCAGAAATCCTAGCCTTAATGAGAAGGGACCTAATAAGAAGGAAGCTGAAGTACAGAAAGTTGTAAATCAGAATAAGACAAAGGGCCCTGCTAAGAAGAGCGGCATTGCAAAGAAGCCTGGAGGAAAGGCTAGAATGGGCAAAGAGCGCGAGAGAGCTGAAGCAATTATCAGAAACTCAAAGCAGAAGAAAAGGAGAGGCTGATGGGATATATAAAAGAACATGGCATTAAAGCTATTGTCTTTGATATCGATGGCACTTTCTATCCAAGAAGTGCTATGTATCTGCGTCTTTTCTTAGCTTCTTTATCTCATCCTTTCTTCTCATTGAAATACAATAAAATGAGACAAGCTATAAGGAAAGAGGATGGCTATGAATCGCTTCCTATGCGCTCTCATAGAGAGCTCTCCAGAAGAGCTGTTGAGATAATGTATAACAAAAGCGATGATAAGAGCGTTGATGAGTTCTTGAAGAAAGAAGATAAGTACTTCCATAAGAGATGGGAGCAGCTATATAAGAACCTCAAAAGCTTTAGAAACGTCAAAGAGACACTAGAGCGAGCAAAGAGCGAGAAGCTTGCTCTTGGCGTTCTCTCAGATTTCCCGCTTGGCGTTAAGCTTGAAGCTATGGGCATAGATCAGTTCTTCTCTTTTAAGCTTTCAAGTGAAGACATTGGCAGATTCAAGCCAAATGGAACTCCATTTGATGTCATTGCTGATACACTGAAGATAGATAGAAGCGCTATTCTCTATGTTGGTGATAGTGAAAGAAAGGATGTAGTTGGTGGAAATAAAGCTGGCTTCAAAACTGCTCTGATTTCAAAGAAGAGCGAAGATAGCATAGCTGATATTACTGCCAGTGATTGGAAAGAGCTTGAGAATAGATTATTTGATTAAATGGAGGTAAAGATGGATAACGTCACAATAATATATGGACTGATTGCGTTATCTTTTATTCTGAATCTTGTTGTCACTCTGATAATAAGAGCCTCAGATAAGAAAGATAGATCGCTTAAGAATGTAAACACAAAGATTGCATCTTTTAGAAATGAAGTCAAAACAACATCTGATAGAGTCATCGCAACTGCAAAAGACTGCGACCAGATGGTAGCTGCAAGAGTTGAAGAGGCTCAGTCTACTATAGACAATGTTGCAGCTTCTCTCGATATTCTCCGCGTTCATCAGAGCGAGCTCAATGCACTTGATAGCGTTTGCAGAAACTACAGAGTTGCGCTTGAGAAGCTGAAGACACAGACAGAGCAGGCAGAAGCTAGAATACAGGCTGTTCAGAAAGAAGTAAGAGAGGCTGAAGAGATCCATCAATTCGTACAGAGCTTCCAGGAAGATACAGAGAAGCTTCAGAATAAGCTTCAGGATGAGAAGACAGAGTATGTACGACTCGTTGCTTCAACAGAGGAGAGCTTAAAGCGTGCTGCTTCTAAGCAAAGAGAAGAGAACGATGAAATGCTTTCATCTTTCGCTATTGCTATTGAGCGCTATAAGAGCCAGCTCTCAGATTACGTCTCTAGTGAGAAGAGCGGCTTTACAGATGAATGCATGAAGCAAGAAGAAATCCTTAGAGAAGGAAACAATGCATTAGAAGCTAAAAAGAATGAGCTCATAGCTGAAGCAGAGGGCGAAAAGAATGCGCTAGAAAGCTTCAAGAGCGAGATGCAAGAGGGCCTCAAAGCATTTGAAGACGAATTAAAGAGCAGCTTAGACTCTCTTAAGAGTGAGCTTATTGATGCAAAGAACAGCCATGAGAGCGATCTTGAGAGAATCAAGAGTGCTACATTAGCTCTTGAGAAGAGCGCAGATAGCAAAGCTGAGGAGTTTGAAAGCTCAATAGCTGCATTTGCACGTGATAAAGAGAGTGAGATACACTCTCTCATCGATTCACTCAAAGCCAATGGCGATGATGCTAAAGCAGAGATTGAAAATAAGATTGCAGCTTTGGAGAGTGAGCTTGATGAGAAACTTGAAAACGTAAGAGAGTCTATACAGAATTCTCTTGATGAATTCAAGGCAGCTGCATCTAAAACTGAAGAAGAATCAAAGAGCGCTATTAATGATAGCTATGAAAAGCTATCTCTTGATACTGAATCGCTTATAAGCGCTAAGCGTGATAACCTCAATTCTCTTATTGATGAGTATAACGAAGCACTTCTTAAAGCTAAGGGAGAGGGAGAGAATAGTCTTGCTTCATTCACACTCAAAGAAGAGTCACTTAGCGAGCGCTTAGAGAAGCTTCTATTAGAGACAACAGGAGAGAGCGAAGAGAAACTCAATAAGCTCAAGAGTGATGCTGATAGCATCAAAGCTGAACTTGCTGCAGCTATTGAAGAGATTTTTGACTCAATCATCAAGAAGAGCAAAGAACAGACAGAGAGACTCAAAGGCGATGCGCTATCTATCTCTTCTGAGCTTGCAGATGAGATCATCAAGCATAAAGAAGCTATCACTATGCTAAGTGAAGGCTCTACAGCTAGAATCAGCGAAGATGTTGATCACCTCAATAATCTCAAAGAGTCTATAAAGAGCAATGAAGAGAAGCTATCTGAAGTATGCCAGGAGATTACAGTCAAGAAGCAGGATCTTTATAAGATCTATCAAGATAGACTTGATGCTGAATCTGAGCTTGAGACTATCAAAGCAGAGCTTAGCAAGCTGGAAAATGATGCAAAGGACTTCAAGAGCCAGAGAATCAACGAAGAGGCAGCTATCGTAAGACTGCGCTTGCAGCAAGAAGCTATGAAGAAGAGCGAAGAGAAAGCTCAGGAGCCTAAAACAACAGCAGAAGCAGAGGAAGCTCCTTCTGCTGAAGCCAAAGAAGAAAAAGACGAAGAGAAGAAAAAGCCAGAGGATATGATTGAAGCATTCCCAGATGACATATTCATAGGGGATGAGGAAGAGGTCGATATCTCAGACGAAGATTGACGTTTGCTTCTTCTATTAGTATCTTGTTAGTGCCTCAGTTGAGGCACTTATTTGTGAGAATTAAATATAAAAGGTAAATACAATGGCAGACGAAAAAGAGAAGATGGAAAAGAAAGAGCAGAAGGAAGTCAAAGCTGAAGCTAAGAAAGAGTCTAAAGCTAGCGAGAAGCTAGAAAAGGCTGAAGCTGAAGTTGCAGCTTTAAACGCTAAAGTCAAAGAGCTTGAAGAGACAATTTCTCATATGAAAGATGAAGATCTCAGATATAGAGCAGATACAGAGAACTTCAAGAAGCGTCTCAGAGCAGATAAAGACAACGCAGTCAAATATGCTAACGAAGCACTTATTACAGACTTGCTCACTCCAATTGATAACTTTTCAAGAGCAATTGAGGCTGCTAAGGTAAATAAGGACTTCGATGCTATGGCAAAAGGTGTTGAGATGGTTGAAGACCAGATGCTTTCAATACTCAAGACCAATTGGGGCCTAGAGAGCATAGAGACCAAAGATAAGGAGTTCAATCCTAATGAGATGGAAGCATATTCCGCTAAAGAGGATGAGAACCTAGATAAAGAGATGGTAATAGCAGAGTTCGCTAAAGGCTGGCGCTTGCATGACAAAGTAATTAGAAGCGCTAAAGTAATGGTTGGAAAACCAAAAAGCAAATAAAAATCATTGACGATTTTATAGCTTGTTATTACTTTACAATCAGTGAGCGAGAAGCTCATTGAATATAAATTTGATTATTAGATGGAGAGTAAATAAAATGGGAAAGATTATTGGTATTGACTTAGGTACAACCAACAGCTGCGTAGCAGTTATGGATGGAAATGAACCAGTCGTTATTGCAAATAGCGAAGGAGATAGAACAACTCCTTCTGTAGTAGGATTCAAGGGAGATGAGCGTCTTGTAGGCAAGCCTGCAAAGAACCAGATGGTAACAAACCCTGAGAAGACTATTTATTCTATTAAGAGATTCATGGGAAGAAAGTTCCATGAGGTATCTGAAGAGATCAAGATGGTTCCATACAAAGTTGTTGCTGGTCCAAATGATGAGATCAGAATCGACATTGATGGAAAGCTATATAGCCCACAGGAAATCAGTGCTATCGTACTTCAGAAGATGAAGAAGACAGCAGAGGATTTCTTAGGTGAAGAGATTCATGAAGCAGTTATTACAGTTCCTGCTTACTTCAACGATGCTCAGCGTCAGGCAACTAAGGATGCTGGTAGAATTGCAGGTCTTGAAGTTAAGAGAATCGTAAACGAGCCTACAGCTGCAGCTCTTGCATATGGATTCGGAAAGGATTCTTCAAAGGAAGAGAAGATCGCTGTATATGACTTTGGTGGTGGTACATTTGATATCTCAATCCTAGAGCTTGGTGATGGTGTATTTGAAGTTAAGTCTACAAATGGTGATACACATCTTGGTGGTGATAACATCGACCAGGTAATCATCGATTGGCTTGTAAGTGATTTCAAGAGTGAGACAGGTATCGATCTATCTAAGGATAAGATGGCACTTCAGCGCTTAAAGGAAGCAGCAGAGCAGGCAAAGATTGTTCTATCTTCTTCAACAAATACAACAATCAATCTGCCATTCATCACAGCAGATGCTACAGGTCCTAAGCACCTTCAGAAGGATCTCTCACGTGCTAAGTTCGAGCAGATGATCAGCGCTCTCGTAGAGAGAACTAAGATCCCATGCCAGAATGCACTCAGAGATGCAGGTCTTTCTGCAGATCAGATTGATGAAGTTGTACTCGTAGGTGGTTCTACAAGAATTCCTATGGTACAGGAAATGGTTAAGAAGCTATTTGGCAAGGAGCCACATAAGGGTGTTAACCCAGATGAAGTAGTTGCAGTTGGTGCATCTATTCAGGGTGGTATTCTTAAGGGAGATGTTAAGGATGTTCTTCTTCTTGATGTAACTCCACTATCTCTTGGCATTGAGACTCTTGGCGGCGTAACAACAAAGCTTATTGAGAGAAATACAACAATTCCTACAAGAAAGAGCCAGATCTTCTCAACAGCAGCAGATGGTCAGACAGCAGTATCTATTCATGTACTCCAGGGCGAAAGAGAGCTTGCTAGCCAGAACAGAACACTAGGCAACTTCAACCTTGAAGGCATTGCTCCAGCTCCACGTGGAGTTCCACAGATCGAAGTTACATTCGATATCGATGCAAACGGTATTGTACATGTATCAGCTAAGGATCTTGGAACAGGTAAGGAGCAGAAGATCAGAATTGAATCTTCTTCAGGTCTATCAGAGTCTGAGATCGATAAGATGGTCAAGGATGCTGAAGCTCATGCTGAGGAAGACAAGAAGACTAGAGAGAACATTGAAGCAAAGAACAATGCTGAGTCTACAGTCTATGCAACAGAGAAGGCTCTCGCTGATTATGGTGATAAGATCACAGCAGATGAGAAGAGCAACATCGAAGCAGCTATAAAGGAGCTTAAGGATGCTATCGCAGCTAATGCTTCAGCTGAAGACCTGAAGGCTAAGACAGAGAAAGTTCAGCAGGCATCAATGCAGCTAGGCCAGAAGGTATATGAGGCAGCTCAGCAGGCACAGGCTAACGCAGGTGCTGCCAATAACGCAGAGCAGAGTGCAAACGCAGATGCTAATAGCTCTAAGAAGAACGATGATGGCTCTGTTGATGCAGACTTCGAAGAAGTTAAATAACATTCTAGATTCGTTGTTTGGAAGCAGCATGAAACCCATGCTGCTTTCTTCACATAGGGTATAAAAATGGCAAAGCGTGATTATTATGAAGTTCTGGGCGTTAGTAAGAGCGCTACAGATGATGAGATAAAGAAGGCCTATAGAAAGATTGCTATGGCCAACCATCCTGATACGCATCCAAATGATAAGGAAGCTGAAGAGAGATTCAAGGAAGCTAGTGAAGCTTATGAGGTTCTCTCAGATGCAAAGAAGCGTAGTGCTTATGATCAGCATGGATTTGCAGGTGTAGATGGAATGGGCGGCGGTGGCGACTACTCCAATGTATATCGTGATTTCAGCGATATATTCTCTGGTGGCAGTCCTTTTGGTGATATCTTCGGATCTTTCTTTGGCGGTGGACAGTCAAGGCGTAATCCTAACGCTCCAAGCCAAGGCCAGTCCTTAAGATATGATCTTACTATTGATTTCAAGGAAGCATTATTCGGAACCAAGAAGGAGATAGTCTTCTATCATGATGTTGCTTGTTCTCACTGCGGAGGCGCAGGTGGCAGCGGAAAGCGCACTTGCCCAACATGTGGCGGAAGCGGTCAGGTAACCAGTGGAAATGGCTTTTTCCAGATGGCTTCTACATGTAAAGCATGCAGAGGTACAGGTTTCGTTGTAGATAATCCATGTGCATATTGCCATGGCACTGGAGTAGAGAGAAAGCAAGAGAAGCTTATTGTAACTATTCCAGCTGGTACAGATAATGGCACAAGGCTTACAGCAAGAGGAAAGGGAGACGCAGGCGCTAATGGAGGCCCTGCAGGAGATCTCGTAATCTTCGTAAGCGTCAAGGAAGATAAGTACTTTGAGAGAGACGGAAACGATATTTATCTGCAGCTTCCTATCTCTATCACACAGGCTTCTCTTGGTGCTCAGATCCAGGTTCCTACAGTAGATGGTACAGATGTGCTTGTTACAGTTCCTTCTGGAACTCAGAGCGGAAAGATTCTGCGTCTAAAAGGAAAGGGAGCTCCTCAGTTCAGAGGCACAAGCAGAGGCGATATGTATCTCCGTCTTGTAGTTGCAGTTCCAAAGCATCTTGGACTGAAGGAAAAGAAGCTTATGCAGCAGCTTGCTGATGAGCTTAAGAGTACAGATAAACCAGCTCCAATGACATATAATTCAGAGCTCTAGCTTGACTAGAGCTCTTTTGATGAATAAAGTTTGAAAACTATGGGTGAGAAAGTCTACGGCTTCCATGCAATAGAGGAAGCACTTAAAAAAGCAGGTATGGGTTCTACACTATACCTACAGCGTGGCGGTGGAGATAAGCTTCTATCTCTTGAGAATCAGGCAAGAGCAACTGGCAAAGTTGCTGTCAAGAAGCTATCTAAGCCAGAGCTTGATAGAATGCTTCCAGGAGCAGATTTAAGAGGAGCGCTTTTGGATATTGGCGGGGCAAGACGTGGCGCTAGCAGAATATCTGAAGTGTCTATCGATAAGTTCTGTGCTTCTCTGAAAGAAGATCAGAGTGCCCTTGTGTTGATTCTAGATGGCATTACAGATCCTCATAACCTTGGTGCTATATTGCGCTCTTCCGATCAGTTCGGAGTCGATTTGGTTGTAGTTCCAGAGCGCAGAAGCGTACAGGCAAATGAGACAGTAGTCAAAGTATCATCTGGAGCTGCGCAATATGTGAATATTGCTGTAGTTACAAACTTGACTCGTGAGATAGAGACTCTTAAAGAGAATGGGTTCTGGATTTATGGTGCTGATATGGCAGGCGAGGATTCATATTCTGTAGAGTTCCCGAATCGTACTGCGATTGTAATGGGAAGCGAGGGAAATGGCATGTCATCTCTTGTAAGAAAGAACTGCGACCACATAATCTCAATTCCTATGAGAGGCCATATCGATAGCCTTAATGTATCTGTAGCCGCAGGTATTCTTTTATATGAGTATAGGCGCACTAAAGCCTGAAGTACTCGTTTCCGATATCTTCTCTATACCAGAGATTCTCAAAGCGTTTGCCTTTAATCAGTGCATACGCTTTTTTATTTGCCTCTTCGATAGTGCTTCCTTTGCCAACAACAGTTAGGTTTCTGCCTCCTGTTGTGACAGCCTCATCATTCTTGTTCTTCTGGATAGCTCCGCAGAAAACTATAGGCTTATCATCATATTCACCTAAGAAAGCATTAGTAAGTCCCTTTACTATCTTTCCAGTCTCAGGCTTTGTTGGGTAGCCAGGGGATGCAAGCACAACAGCGACTGTGCAGCCATCTTCTGTGTCGAGTTCAAATTCACTGACTCTGTCTTCTTTCATCGCACTCATTATGGCAACGATATCTGATTTGATTATTGGAACCATAGTCTGAGTTGCAGGGTCGTTGAATCTGACATGGTAATCAACAAGAACAGGACTATGATCTTCATGTCTTATCTTTATAGAGAGAGTAAGCACTCCTTTATATGCAAGGCGTTCGCACTTAAGTCCATATAGAGTTGGCTTGATGATTTCTTCTCTGATTCTTTCTTCAACATCGAAAGCAAGCGGGACAGGACATATTGCTCCCATACCACCTGTTGGTGTCTTATTCTCTTTGTTTACACGTGTATACTCACTTACAAAAGGAAGCGTCAGATAGCCATTCTTATCAAGAAGCAATGTAACAGTTACAGGGATGCCTGGAATGTATTCTTCAAGCAGTACTGGACCTCTTAAGAATAGCTTCTCAGCATATTCAACAAGCGCGCCTACATCAGAGCTGTCAAGCATTACTCTTGATGGAGTAATTGAGTTGCTCTTGATTATGAAGTGGTCGCCATTGTGTCTTCTCAGATACTTTTCAAGTGACTCCAAATCTGTAAAGAGAGAGTTTCTTGGAACTGGGATATTATGGCGTGAAGTGAAAGCGCGAGAGAATGATTTATTGCCTTCAAGCTTTATAGACTCAGATGGAGCTCCGAAAACTTCGATGCCTCTGTGCTCTAAGTATTCTACTACTCCAGTGAAAAGAGGTGCTTCTGTACCAATGAAAACGAAATCAATATTGTATAGACAGCAAGCATCATATACGCTCTCTGGTACTGCAGGGTCTACCAGTGGCAGGTTAACCGCAATATTTCCTGTGCAATAATTGCCAGGTGCAACATAAAGAGCAGAAATCAAAGAGCTTCTGCTGAACCATCGAACTATTGCATGGTCCTTTGCTCCGGAACCAAGCACTAATACACGCATTGTTTTCTCCTTTTGTTAATAAAATGGTAAAACACACGATTTGCCAATTCAAGAAAAAAAGAGAAAACAGCTTTTATCTCAATATAGTGTTGAGTCGATTAGTCTGAATGCTGCTAGATAGTCCTCTCTGCTAAGCGCTTTTGTTATTGCGCTTTTAGCTTCTTTGGAGCCTTCCAGTCCTTTGAGGTAAGCCATTGCATGCTTTCTCATCTCAGGCCCTGCAACATTCACTCCATAGTACTTAACCATCAAGTCATAGTGCTTTAATGCAACTTCAAGCTTCTCTTTCTTTGTTGGAAGCGAGTAGGAACCGCTTTCTAAGAGTTCTTTTATCTCTCTGAATATGAATGGGTTCCCTATAGCGCCACGCGCTACCATTACACCATCCATCCCATCTTCATTAATGCGGCGAAGTGCATCTTCAGGTGTAAAGACATCGCCAGAAGCGTATAGAGTGACATCGTCTCCTTTGAAATGGTCAGAGAGTGTTCTGAACGCAGTTCTATCTGCGACTCCCGAGTAGCCCTGCGCTCGTGTTCGTGCGTGGAGCGTTAGCGCATCAGCGCCGCCTTCAAGTGCTTTTTCAGCAAATTCTAGGTAGTTTATGCTATCTTTGTCCCAGCCTAAGCGGAACTTCACAGAGATAGGAATATCTGTAAAAGACTTTATAGCTGCTACTATTCTCTTGATCCTTTCTGTCTCTCTCATAAGCGCAGAACCTGCGCCTGTTTTGACGACTTTTGGCACAGGACAGCCTGCATTTATATCTATCATAGTCGGCTTATAAAGAAGCAACTTAGGCATAGCACGCTTAATAGGATCCTCATCTGGCGCAAATAGCTGCATTATAAGTCGCGTCTCTCCATCAGCACGCTCTAAGAGTTCTTTTGTTTTCTCTCCATCGCGTGCAAGTCCTTCAGCACTTACCATCTCTGTTACTGCTATATCTGCTCCATATGAGAGTGAAAGCTCTCTCATGGCTTTATCTGTATACCCAGCAAGCGGGGCTAATATGAATCTGTCCATATTTTGATTTTATCGTTTATTATGGTCAAATGACTACCTGTGAAATATATTTGGAGTAGGAGGCTATTATGTTTTTCTTATTGCTATTGACTTTGCTTTTGTCTTTTGTACTTGAGGCTTCTATATTAGCTGTATTCTGTTCGTTTTTATATGACATTCTATATGTCGTAGGTGTTTGGAAAGTATTCAAGAAAATGGGAGAGCCAGGATGGAAATCACTGATTCCATTTTACAATGATTATATTCTCTTCAAGCGCTGCTGGAGCGCAAAGTGGTATATTCTCTACGCATTAGCAACATTCGCAGTTTATTTCTTTGGAGCATTGGCTTTTGAAAGCACATTTAGCGTGCTTCTGATAGTCTTGGCTATTGTTATATTTGCTGTTGATGTGAGACTCAATTATAGTATCTCAGTTTCATTTGGCCATGGCTTCTGGTTCTTCTTAGGGCTGTATTTCTTCAGACCTATCTTCATGATGATTCTTGGCTTCAATAATGATACTTATGTGAAAACCAAATAGCGTTTAATTTTCGTAAAGAATAGTATATAGTTGAGTTATGAGCAAAAAAACAACTCAGGAAAAGCCTGAATCTGCATATGTCTACGTTGTTAAGAATCCATCATACAATGATGTGAGCCTATGTGCCTGGGATAGTGTACTATACGCTGGCACTAAGGTAATCTATGAGACTAAGTTTGGCCTCGACCTTGGCGTAGTCGTAGCTTCTGCGCCTGTTCCTGGACATCAATATAACCCAGGATGTGCTAATGCACGTGGAGCATGCCTCAAAAAGAGCGATGATGATATTTCCAATCTTAATGAAGAGAATGAACATCAGTGCTCATCATGTTTTGGCTGCCAGATGGCACGTGAGCCAGAGAAAGTAGAGATTGATGGCGATATTGTCTGGATCAATCATCTTGCAACTCCATCAGAGATGGCTCGATACGAAGAGAACAATAGCAAAGAAGAGTCTGCGCTTCTCTTATGCCGGGAGAAGATACAGAAACATAAGCTTAACATGAAGCTTGTTACAACGCACTTTTTGCTAGGAGAGCCTAAAGTACTCTTCTTCTTCACAGCTGAAGAGCGCGTTGACTTCAGGGACCTTGTAAAAGATCTTGTTTCTGTATTCAGAATGCGCATTGAGTTAAGGCAGATCGGCGTCAGAGATGAGTCAAGGCTTATTGGCGGCTTATCAGTTTGCGGCAGAGACTATTGCTGTCACGCAATTACACGTGAGATGGATCCTGTTACTATAAAGATGGCAAAAGAGCAGAATCTATCGCTTAATTCTGTTAAGATCTCAGGTCCATGTGGTCGTCTTCTATGCTGTTTGGCTTATGAGTATGATTACTATATGGAAGAGAAGGCTGGCTATCCCCCAGAGGGAACCAGAATCAAGATTGATAGAGAACTCTGGAAAGTTACAGAGATCAATATTCTTTCTCGAAAGCTTCATCTTCAGGCAAGTGAAGGCAGGAGCTTGTATGTTCCGCTTGAGTACATTTCATATGATAGTCAGACAGGGTTTTGGAATATTGATGAGGATTATATAGAGGAAATACTTGAGGATTAGAGAAAAGATAGTTAGAATATTACATTGTATTGACCTAACTTATTCTTTTATGATAATTTACTTAACGCTGTCTGATGATGGCATAATATAAAATCAAAGTTAATCTTTGGAGGAAATACATGGCAAATAATAAATCAGCTGAGAAGAGAGAACGCCAGGAAGCAGTACGCCGTCTTCAGAACCGCGCTGCTAAGAGCACAGTTCGCACTGCTGTTAAGAAGTTCGACGCTGCAGTAGCAGCTAACAACAAAGAAGAAGCAGCAAAGGCACTTGCTGAGAGCGCAAAGCTTCTTGATAGCGCAGCTAGCAAGGGCTTAATCCACAAGAATACAGCAGCTAGAAAAAAGAGCAGACTTGCTCATGCTTTTAATAAGCTTGCTTAATCTTCAGTTAATGATCAATTATTGAGGTATTTAGAGATGGAAGAAAAACTTACAAAGGCAGCTATCATTGAAAACTTACATAGCAAGCTTGGTCTAAACAGATCAGACATCCATGCTGTTATTGATGAGTTGTTTGAGGAAGTAAAGGATGGCCTTAAAGATAATCGCGTAATTGAGCTTAGAGGTTTTGGTACCTTTGAAGTACGCATTAGAAAGGGCAGAGAGAAGGCTCGTAATCCAAAGACTGGCGATGTAGTAGCTGTAGACAGACATGGCGTAGCTATATTCCGCCCAGGAAAAGAGCTTAAAGACGAAGTTTGGAAAATCACAGAATAACCAAACGACTTACTCTATTTCAGGAGAAATTGATTTGATTGAGATCGAATCTAGAAGAAGCCTCAGGACTGTATGTTCTGAGGTTCTTGTATTATTAGTCAGTGCATTTTTATTGTCTATTGCATTCCCTGGCTTCATGAGTGCCAACGGCATTGGCTTTTTAGCGCTCATAGCACTGATTCCCGTTTTCGCTGTAATAAGAAATACTACATGGTCACTCGTGTGGCTTTATGGCTTCTTTTTTGGCTTCGCTTATTACATATTCTTCAACTATTGGCTCAAAGGCTTCCATGCACTTGCTATATTGCTAGTCCCGATAATCAAGGGGGGAGAGATGGTTTTTCTCTTCTTAGCTCTTAAGGCAGCTGATAGCTTTTTTAAAAAGCACGGTTACCTGCTGCAAGCAGCAATCTGGGTTGCATATGCATACCTTTCAGAGAGCTGGTTCGCAGGCTATCCATATGGCAACATCGCATACGCACTATATCGCTATCGCATATTGATTCAGTTTATCGATATCACAGGCATATGGGGACTGATCTTCTTGATGGTTCTGCCTCAGGCATTCTTAGGTAGTTACCTGAGAGACCTTGCATATAACAAAGCACCAAGCTTCAAGAGCTACATAAAGAGCAACGTAATATACATCTCACTCTATGCGCTCTTTGTGATTCTCGCTTTGATTTATGGCGGCGTTAAGCTTAAAGAGTGGAACAACAAAGAGAGTGACAGAACCTGGCGTGTTGCAACAGTGCAGCATAACCATGATTCCTGGAAAGGTGGATACAATACATATTTAAAGAACTTCAACAATCTAAGACGCTACTCAATTGAAGCTATAGAGCAGGATCCAGATATTCTCGTCTGGTCAGAGACAGCATTCGTTCCATCTGTTTCATGGCATACAACATATAGTGCAGAAGGGACAGATTGGCAAGATATTGCAAAGCTTACTGAAGACTTTGTAGATTTTGCGACTTCACTCAATGTTCCGCTGCTTACAGGAAACCCTAAAGGCGTAATCAAGGATGAGTCTCTTCCTCCATATCTAGAAGACGGAACTCAGAATAGAGTCG
This sequence comes from uncultured Spirochaetales bacterium, assembly GCA_934247875.1. Classification (GTDB taxonomy): domain Bacteria; phylum Spirochaetota; class Spirochaetia; order Sphaerochaetales; family Sphaerochaetaceae; genus Ornithospirochaeta. The sequence goes on along the minus strand of CAKQJZ010000002.1, from coordinate 2,738 downwards.
ATTACAACACTGTAATACTCTTCAAAGATGGAAAGATTGAGAAGGAATACAAGAAACAGCATCTTGTACCATTTACAGAGCACTTCCCATATGAGAAGACTATGCCTCTCCTTTATAAGATTCTCAAAGCCAATGACTACAATTGGTGGGAAAAGGGAGATGAGAGCGTTGTATTTGATTTGGATGGTGTTAAGTTCTCAACTCCTATTTGCTTTGAGGATGTATTTGGATATCTTTCAGCAGAGTTTGTCAAAGCTGGAGCAGATGTCATTGTGAATATGACGAATGATAACTGGTCAAAGAAAGTCAGTGCAGAGCTGCAGCATGCAGCAATTGGCACATATCGCTCAATTGAGACCAGAAAAGCTACAATCAGAGGCACTAATAGCGGCATTACATGCTTAATCACTCCAACTGGAAAGATGGAAGATATTATGGAGCCTTTCGCAATGGGCAGCCACTTATATGAAGTTCCTGTCTATCAGAGTGAGAAGAATACATTCTATGTTGAGCATATAGATCTCTTTGCACATATTGCTATCTATATCTCTGCTTCTGCATTAGCAGCTGGATTGATTATCTCGATTATGAAGAAGGTAAAGAAGAATGAACGCTAGTCTTATAGTAATCGGAACAGAGCTTACCAGAGGAATTATCCAAGATAAGCATGGCATATTGGTTTCTCGTGAGCTTACTCATCTTGGCATTCATATCTCAGAGATAGTCGCTATCCCTGATGATGGAACTATAAAGAGCGTGCTTGGTGCGCTGATGAGGAATAATGATATTCTCATTATCACAGGTGGTCTTGGCCCTACTAGTGATGATATGACACGTCAAGTAATTGCCGACGCAGCTGGCGTAGAGCTCAAAAGAGACGAAGAGTGCTGGAGACGACTGTATCAAAGACTTGGAGATAGAGCATATGGCGCGAATGAAAAGCAGGCCATGATTCCAGATGGCTTTACATTCATTGCCAATGCTAATGGCACAGCTCCTGGTTTTTATGGAACTGCAGGAGAAGTGCTTATAATATCACTTCCGGGGCCTCCTAGAGAGATGGAGCCAATGTTCTATGAAAGCGTAATCCCTCTCCTATACTCCCATCTTGGAAAGAAAGAAGAGGAGAGAGATGAGTACTCTTCATTCATAACAGCTGAAGCTAAGCTAGAAGAGCTATGCGAAGAAGCAGATAGCTCTTTAAGCTGGGGAACAAGATTCCAGGACTATAAGATCTCTTTATATGTCTCAGGTGGTGATAAAGCAGAAAGAGAGCGTGCTATTGATAAAATCAGAGAGTCTGTTGGACGCACTCGCTTAGTAAAGGGAGATGAGACAGCGCTATCACTTTTAGTTAAGACACTGAAAGCTCAGCATGTGACTATTTCAGCTGCTGAGAGCTGTACAGGAGGCTTAGCTGCATCTCTTCTCACATCTCTTCCTGGTTCTTCTGAATATATGATGGGCTCTGTTACAAGCTATAGCCCGCTTGTAAAAGAACATGCACTTGGCGTTAAAAAAGAGACTATAGAGCGCTATGGCTGTGTCAGCCGTGAGTGCGCACGCGAGATGGCCGATGGAGCTAGAGGTGTATGCTTATCTGACTATGCGCTATCTATTACAGGCGTCGCAGGCCCAGATAAGGCAGAAGGAAAGCCAGTTGGAACGCTTTGCTTTGGCTTCTCAGGAAAGGGCAAAGAGAGCAAGAGCGTCAGCGTCATGATCAATAGCTATGGCAGAGAAAGCGTAAGACGCAGAGCATCTGTTATCGCATTTCTTCTTATGAGAGCTTATATAGAAGACGAAGATCTTGAGCGTATCGTAGAGAGCTGGAAGGTCTTTTAGTGATAGAAATCAGCAACTTAAAAATAAGTCTTCAAGGAGAAGAAATCCTTAAAGGAGTCTCTCTCAAAGCAGAAAGCAGCTCTATTACGACTATAGTCGGAGAGTCAGGCGCTGGTAAGACTATGCTTTTAAGCTCAATCATTGGACTTATTCCACATAGTGCTAAAACCACAGGCTCTATTATATATAAAGGCAGGAATCTCTTAGAGCTTTCATATAAAGAGCGTGAGAGCATGAGAGGGCGCACTATACTGATGATGGGACAGAATCCTATATCAGCTTTCAATCCTGTATATAAGATAGAGCATCAGATTAAGCTAATGCTAAAGAAGAATAAGAGAGACTATGATGGCATTGATGAGATGCTATCATCATTCTCTCTTTCAAAGCGTGTGCTCACTTCATACCCATCAGAGCTCTCAGGAGGCACGCTGCAACGCATAGCACTTGCTCTGTCGCTTTTGATAAAGCCAGATGTAATGCTATTGGATGAAGGCACAAATGCACTTGATTCAACACTTGAAAGAAGCGTTTATGAATATATAGCAGCATATGTCAAAGAAAGCGGCACAACATTGATTTCAGTCTCTCATAATATCAGAAGTGCGCTATATATTTCAGATAAGATAGCTGTTATGAAAGGTGGAATAATAGTAGAGGAGAGTAATCCTCTAAAGCTTTACCATAATCCTAAGCATCAATATAGCAAAGAGCTATTGAATGCGTCAAAGTTTATAATCAGTGACTTATCAAAATAAAATAAAGACAGATTTTGAAAGGAAATAGGTGCAAATATAGCGATAAAAAGCCTTAGTGTAGTAACTACGCATGAAACCTAAAAATAGCCAGTAAGATGGCTCTACAAGCTCTGAAACGAAGGTTTCGAAGCTTAG
>CAKQJZ010000001.1 GCA_934247875.1 uncultured Spirochaetales bacterium | reverse complement strand
GCCATTGAAGCTGCCCTTCTCATTGAGCTGGTCAATAATCCAATCTACGAATGCTCTTAGGAAGTTTCCCTCTCCAATCTGGAGAACCTTCACTGGGCGATTCTCTTTTACTACTGTTTCCTGAATAGTTTTCATTTAAAGAACTCCTTATATGTCTACAAAAATGAAACATTGTTTCAATGCTATTACTCTTAACAGTTGTTGTCAAATAACTGCGAAGAGCAATAGAGGATAGGTTTTGCCCTATCCTCTGTGAAATGTAGCTTAGTACAGGTAGTTGTTAGCCTTTGCGTATTCAATGCCCTGCTTCTCCCATTCAGCACCACCGAGCTTATCAAACTTCTCAATGAATGCCTTCCAGTTTTCAGGAGTAAGAGCTTTCTTACCAGCGAGGAACTCTGCAAGTGACTGCTCATAGAATGTGAGAACGTCGTTTCCAGGAAGTGGCATACTATCCATACCTTCTGCTGGAGTCCACTTTCTCTTCTGCATCTCTTTGAGAGTTCTGAGAGCAGACATTTCCTTACCAGATACAGCGCAAGTATAGGTCGGATAACGAGAAACAAGTTCCATATCAGAGTTGTAGTTGAATGCTGTGCTTCTGAGCTGGATATACTGCTGGCCAATTGGGCCTTCGTAGCCAATGTCACCAGGCATTGACTTTGGAATACCATTAGCATCATATTCGAAGTTAACACCTTCAACACCCCAACCTGTGAGGATATAGCCATCACCTGAAGCCATCCATTCAAATAGCTCACAGATCTTATCAAGCTTACCAGCATCTACTGCATCCTGAGATACACACCAGATTCTGAGACCTCTTACAGATGGACCAACAGAAGCCTTGCCCTTAGGACCAGTAATAGGATCGATTACGATAATCTCGCCCTGTGGGAAGTTCTTATCAAATGGAGCGTAGTTGTTCTGTGCATGGAGTGCAGCATTCTGCTCTCTGAAACAACCAAACTTGCCCTGCTTCCAAGCAGCTCTGAAGTCGTCTTTCTTATAAGCCATCCAAGTTGGGTCGATAACGCCGTTATCGATGCATTTCTTCATGAATACCATGAAATCATAGAAATCAGGGTTGTGGATCTGAAGACCAGCATTGTTCTTATCGAAATTCCATGTGCCATCAACACCGAATGCACCCATTATAGGCTCGAATCTTCTGCCTGGATAGATTTCATAAGCAGGAGTCTGCTCTACAAATGCACCAAAGCCATATGTGTCGTTCTTGCCATTTCCATCTGGATCATTATATGTGAATGCATATAGAACGTCATAGAGTTCATCGATAGTTGTAGGAACTGCTAGACCAAGGTTATCAAGCCAGTCTTTTCTGATTACTAGACCTTCGTTTCTTGTAATCTTAGAAGGAGTAGCAAAGCCATAGCTTCTGCCATTGATTGTTGTAAAGTTGATAGCATCCTGGTCGAACATCAAAGCTGTTCTGTTAGGCATCTTTGCATAGCAATCTGTTACATCAGCAACTAGGCCCTTCTCTACAAGACCCTGCCATACTTTACGGCTTGCTACGAAGAAATCTGGAAGAGTTCCAGCAGCAGCTGCAGCCTGTACCTTAGAATCCTGGTCTGTTGTGCTTGATGGAAGAGAATAAGCTTCTAGCTCAATTCCCATACCCCTAAGAACCTCAAAGCCCTTCCAGTCATTAGGCAGTGGACCTACTTCAGTCTGAGTTGCGTTGTACCACATCTCAATTGTTACTGGGCCATCAGACTTTTTACCACTTTCCTGAGCACCATTTGCGAATGCGAATGAAGCAACAAGAAGAGACAGGATCGCAATTGCGATAATTCTCCTAGTTTTCATAATTACCTCCTTAAGTAATTAACTCAACCTTTAACACTTCCAAGGAGTGTTCCCTTGGTAAAGTACTTTTGAATAAATGGGTAAGCAATGATCATTGGGATTGCAGACATGAATACAGATGCTGCCTTAATAGCCTCAACTGGTGCATTTCCAAATGCCTTTGCTTCTACGAACTCGTTCATACCAGCAGCAAGCAAGATGTTTCTGAGAAGAATTGGAAGTGGTCTCAGATAGTCTTTTGTGAGGTAGAGCATTGGTCTCATATAGTCGTTCCAGAATGCAACGCCATAATATAGTCCGATTGTCATGATGATTGCCTTTGAAAGCGGTAGAATGATTCTGAAGAGGATCTGCAGCTCATTGCACCCATCTATTGAAGCACTCTCTCTAAGCTCATTAGGAATGCCTTCAAAGAATGATCTCATGATAAGACAGTTATATGTTCCAATACATACTGGCAGGAATACAGATGATAGATGATTAGTAAGCTTCATCTGGGCAACAAGAATATATGTTGGGATGATACCTACATTGAATACATAAGGAATGAGAACGAAGATAGTAATGAACTTTCTTCCTCTAAGTCCCTTTACAGATAGTCCATAAGCTAGTGGGATTGTCATCAATAGAGATACAAACACACCACCAACGAGAATCTTGATTGAATTCATGAATGAAAGCAAGAAGCCGTTGTTTCCCAGGAGTGCGCCATATGCGTCAAATGACCACTTCCAAGGAGCCATGAACATGCCTTCGATATATGTTCCAATAAAGTCTGCAGGACGGAAAGAAAGTGTCAGTGTAGACCACAGAGGAACAACGAGAATGACCAGAAGAAGGACCATCATTATATTTACTATAAGATTGAAGCCTCTATCTGCAGCTGTTAGTTTTACTGTTACTGATTCTGTTTTCTTTTTCATCTTTGACCTCTTAGAACAATGAAGATTCGCTGACTTTCTTAGAGAAGTAGTTGGATGTGAACAGAAGTGCCATGCCAATTACGCCCTTGAAGATACCAGCAGCAGTAGCAAGTGAGAACTTGCCATCGAGAAGGCCCTGCCTATAAACCCAGGTATCGATGATATCTGCAACATCATATACAGCTGGAGAATAGAGCATGAAGATCTGGTTGAAGCCTGCGTCTAGAATTGTACCTATCTTTAAGAGGAGTACAGTTACGATAACAGGTCTGATTGATGGAAGTGTAATATTCCAGGTTCTCTGCCAGCTATTAGCACCCTCTACCATAGCAGCCTCAAATAGAGACGTATCGATACCCATCAAAGCTGCAATGAAGATGATTGCTGACCAACCCATCTCCTTCCATGCATCAGATAGGATTACCAGCCATGGGAATGCATTTGAGTTAGTAAGGAAGTCTATTGGCTTTCCTCCGCACATCTTGATGATATCGTTGATAATACCATCTGACGGTGAGAAGAGAGAAAGAAGAATACCATACATGATTACCCATGATAGGAAGTGAGGAAGGTATGCAAGTGTCTGAACAGTCTTTCTAAGCCACTTGATTCTGCATTCATAGATAGAAATAGCAAGAAGAATAGAAAGAGGAAGGCTGATTAAGAGCTTACCAAAGCTGTAAACAAGCGTGTTTCTGATAATAGACCAGAAATAATAAGAGTTGATGAACTCTTTGAAGTTTGCTAGCCCAACCCACTTTGCCTGTGTAATACCGAATTTAACAGATTTAAAATCCCTGAATGCAATCTGTGCATTCCACATTGGAATATACTTGAAGATAAAGTAGACAATCATTGGAACAAGCAGCAAGAAGTATATGCCCTTCTGTCTATTCAGGTCCTTTCCTAGCTGTACCCAATAATTTCTCTTAGAATCGGCTTTGAAGGAAGCATTATCGCTTTTCTTCTTTCCCATATTCTCCTCCTTGAAATATTATCTCAACATCAAATTAGTACGCATATTCAATTTACAGGTGAACAGATTCCAGTTGAGAGAGAGTCTGACGATAGCAAGTATGAGAATGCAACGCTCTTTGACTTCTGGAGATGGAGCTCCATAGCCTCTGTCGCTTTGTCCCAGCTATTCTCAATTGCATACTTCAGGACCTCCAAGTGCTCTTTTCGTGTCTCTTCAATTCTGAGATCATTAAAAAACCCTGTCATATATCTGAATCTATTATTCTGTACTGTGATTGCTTCATAAGACTCCAATATGAATCTGTTTCTGACAGCTGAAACAAATAAGAAATGAAGCTCATCGTCGCTTTTGAAGAAATCTTCCCTAGCCATCTTTACTGGTTCTTCTTCAGAAATTCTCTGGTAGTACTGATAAAGCAGATCAGGAGATATTGTTCTTCCATATGTTTTGATTGCATATGTCTCGTAAAGTATTCTGAGTTCAAATACATTGTTTATATCTTCTATTGAGATAGGCTTGACCAAGATTCCTTTCTTTGGCTTAACAACCAAAAGCCCATCCTGCTCTAATTTTCCGATAGCTTCTCTGATTGGAGTTCTGCTGATTTTGAGAGTATCTGACAAAACCTCTTCGCTTAGCATTGCGCCTGGCTTGAATTCACAGCATATGATTTTGTCTTTTATATAGTCGTATGCCTTGTTTTGAAGCGTAGATTTCTTCACGATTACTCCCCTGTTTTCTATATTGTATACATCATTTTTTATATTTGTCAAAAAATATTTTTTAAAATTTTTATTTTTTTAAAATAATCAAATGCTATTTGATTTCTACTATTTTCATATAATATTCTACTACCATTTTAGACTATTTATTTTTTTATAAATTAATGATTTATCATTTATTATAAAAAAGAATTTGAAAATTTTACGATTATTTGTTTGACAATTAGAAATCTAAAACCGATAATCTGATGTATACAACAGACTGAAATAAAAGAGGAAAACGAAATGAATTCGATTCTTATCAAAAACCCAAAAGAGGTCGAGATTATTGACAGACCTATGGTAGCGCCAAAAGAAGGTGAAGCACTGTTAAAGCTGCTCTATGGTGGCATTTGCGGAAGTGACTTAGGCTCATATAGAGGTAGCTTTGCATACTTCAAATATCCACAGACACCTGGTCATGAATTCTCTGCAGAGGTAATCGAAGTCAACTCAAAAGATCCTGATTGTAAAATAAAGAAAGGCATGATTGTTACATGCAACCCTTATTTCAATTGTCAAAAATGCTATTCATGTAAGCATGGCCATGTAAATGCATGCATGGACAACCAGACTATGGGAGTACAGAGAGAGGGAGCATTCAGCGAGTATGTAGTAATGCCTATTGAGAGAATATATGACGGCAAAGGACTTAGCGCAAAGACACTTGCAACTGTTGAGCCTTTCTGTATTGGACGACATGGAATCGACAGAGCTAAAGTAACAGCAGAAGACAGAGTCCTTGTTATCGGAGCTGGCACTATCGGGCTTCTTGCTGCAATCTATGCACGCTCTCTTGGAGCAGAAGTATGGCTAAGCGATATCTCAGAAGAGAAGCTTGAAGGCGCAAAGAGCTTCGGCTTTGATAAATTCATCGTCAACTCTTCTGATGAGAATCTAAAGAGCGAAGTAGATAGAATCACAGGGAGCTCTGGTTTTGATGTAACAGTAGAAGCAGTAGGACTGCCTAGCACATTCCAGAATGCTATAGATAGCGTTTGCTTTGGTGGTAGAATGGTTCTTATTGGTGTTGGAAAGAAGAATCTAGACTTCAACTTCACTATGATCCAGAAAAAAGAACTCAACATATTCGGATCAAGAAATGCACTCAAGAGCGATTTCATCAAGACTATAGATGAGATAAAAGAAGGAAAGCTATCTCTTGATGGTATAATCACTAAAGTATATCCATATGAAGAAGCTGCTGCAGCATTTTCTGATCTTGATAAAAACAGCGCTAGCTGGCTAAAAGTCGTTCTTGATTTCACAAAATAAGGAGAAGATATGAGATACGTTTCACTAGAGATGGCGCACTCAATTGAGAAGTGGTACACAGAAGACAAAGCTTTCTATGACTATGTCAATGGACTTGGCCTTGAGTGCTTATATAAAGTAGGAAAAGCATTCAACGACCAGAGCATCAAAGACTGGGTAAGAAACAGATTCGAGCTATTCTTTGAAAAAGATGGCTCAATCAAAGGCTATGATCTCAATGAATTCAGCATGGATCAGATAAGCCCAGGCAAAGTCTTCTTTGACTTCTATGCAGAGACAGGCGACAAGAAATACAAAGACCTTCTCGATCTCTTCTACTCTCAGCTCATGAAGCAGCCTAGAACTCCATCTGGCGGATTCTGGCATAAGCAAATCTACCCTAATCAGATGTGGCTTGATGGACTTTATATGCAGGGCTCATTCTATGTTCGCTACGCTTCTCTTTATGGCGACTTGAAGAAATGCCTTGATGACTTAGTATATCAATTCGAGCTTATATACAAGCATACAGCAATCGATGACAATGGCCTTCTCCGCCATGCGTGGGACGAGAGCAAAGCTATGGCATGGGCAGATAAAGAGACAGGCGTTTCAAAGTGCGTCTGGGGCCGCGCAATGGGATGGTATGTCATGGCACTTGTTGATGTGCTTGATTACATTCCTGATAGTGAAGAATACAAAGATTACAGAGATCGCATGATAAAGCTTGCTTCCTCTTTAGTCGCTCCAATCATGAATGTTCAGGATAGCGAAAGCGGACTCTGGTACCAGGTTATGGACAGAGGCAAGACAGGCAAGAACTACCTTGAATCCTCTTCTTCATCTATGTTCGTATATTTCCTTGCTAAGATGTATAGAAAGGGATACATGAAGGACATTAAGCTAAGAGAAGCTGCAGAGAAAGGCTACAACGGCTTAGTAAATCTTAAAGTATCTAAAGATGAGAATGGCTTATTGCATCTCAATGACATCTGCAGAGGTGCAGGACTTGGAAAATACTATCCAGAGTGTCCATTCAGAGATGGAACATTTGAGTACTACACAGAGCGTGAGCCTATAGTCACTGACAACCTCCAAGGTGTTGGCCCATTCTTATTAGCATGCCTTGAGATTGAAGTTCCGGAGAAGCTTAAATGATAGATATAAAGACATTTGGTGCAATTGGAGACGGAAGCCATAACGATAGCGACGCACTTCAAAGAGCGCTGAACACAACAGCTGGTGTTGATGCTCTCTATATTTCAGAGGGAACTTATAAGACAGGGCCTCTCGACATCCCATCTAAGACAAGACTTCTATTTGCTGATGGTGCAACACTATCATTCATAGATGACTTTTTAATCTATCCACCTGTAGAAACAAGATGGGAAGGCGTAGATTGCTTTGCAATGCATCCGCTGTTTCTTATAAGAAATAGCGAAGACATTGAGATCAAAGGAAAGGGAATACTCAATGGAAACGGCAAGAAATGGTGGGATTACATCTACGACAGAAGAGCTGATCAGCCATCTCCAGAGACAGACGTTGAAAAGAAATTCGCAGCGCTGAACCCTGACTATATGTCACAGCCAGGCGGAGGCGGTGGCAGGCAGACACAGTTCCTGCGCCCTCCTCTATTGCAGATCTGGAAGAGCAAGGATGTGACAATTGATGGTCTTACGCTGACAAATAGCCCATTCTGGACTTTACATCCTGTATATAGCGAAAATCTGACTTTCAGGAATATGACGATCGTCAATCCCTATGTAACACCTAATACAGATGGTATGGATATTGAGTCATGCAGAGAAGTAACAGTAGACGGCTGCTACGTTGACGTTGGAGATGATGGTATCGCGCTTAAGAGCGGAAGCGGCGAAGGCGGTGTAGATATCGGAATTCCTTGCAGCAATATAACTATTCTGAACTCAACTGTAAAGCAGGCACATGGCGGCTTTGTAATTGGCAGTGAGACAGCTGCAGGCATGCATCATATCACAGTCAGAGATTGCAAGTTCTTAGGCACAGATAGAGGCATCAGAATCAAGACAAGACGTGGACGCGGTGGCGATATACACGACATACTCATTGAGAATATCTTAGTTGAGGATGTCATCTCCCCTATCACTATCAATATGTATTACAAATGGGGTTCTGATGATAAGAATCTATATAGCTTAGAAAAGCAGCCTATAGATAAGATGACTCCAAGAATCCACGACATCGTAATCAGAGGCATCAAAGCTAAACGCTCAAAAGCATCAGCAGGCTTCATTGCAGGCCTTCCCGAAGCTCCAATTGAGAATGTACTCATTGAGGATTCAGAGATAGATGTAGTTGAGAACAGAGAAGAGAATCTCGAAGTAGAGATGTATAGAGGGATTCCTGATACAGACTACAGAGGAATCAGAGTAAAGAATGCTGATATCAGACTGAAGAATGTAAAAGTCAATGTTGATCCAGTGATGATGGATGTATAAAGAAAGGGTGGCATCGCCACCCTATTCTTTTAACCAAGAAGCTTCTTCTTATTCATGATAGCCATGAACTCGTCGCCAGTGATTGTCTCTTTTGTATATAGATATTCGCTAGCTTCATCAAGCTTATCACGATTGTCTTTTAAAAGCTGAAGCGCTTTCTTGTATTGAGCATCGATAATCTCTTTGACTTTCTTGTCAATAAGCGCTCTGGTCTCTGGAGAGCATGTTGACTCACTATCTCCGCCTAAGTACTGATTGTTTACTCTCTCAAGCTCAACAAATCCAAACTCATCTGTCATGCCATACTGAGTAATCATAGCACGTGCAATCTTAGTAGCCTGCTCAATATCGTTTGAAGCACCTGTAGTTATTGAGCCGAATACAAGCTCTTCAGCAGCTCTTCCGCCTGTGATTGTTGCAATCTTATTCTCAAGCTCTGTCTTTGTGTATAAGTAGTGGTTACCCTCTTCTACCTGCATTGTGTATCCAAGTGCACCAGATGTTCTTGGAACTATTGTAATCTTCTGTACAGGAGCTGAATGAGTCTGAAGCGCAGCAACCATAGCATGCCCGACTTCATGGTAAGAGACGATTTTCTTCTCACTATCTGACATGATTGCATTCTTCTTCTGATAACCTGCGATTACAACTTCAATGGATTCCTCCATATCGGCTTCAGAAACAAGCATTCTGCCATCTCTAACAGCTCTGAGCGCTGCTTCATTTACAATGTTTGCAAGCTCTGCGCCAGATGCACCAGATGCCATTCTAGCAATCTTAGAGTAATCGATATTGCCATCTGTCTTGATCTTAGCAGCATGAACGCGGAGAATAGCCTCACGTCCAAGAAGATCAGGAAGCTCAACAGGGACTCTGCGGTCAAAACGACCTGGACGAGTAAGCGCAGGATCTAGAGACTCTGGCCTGTTAGTAGCTGCAAGAATAATAACTCCAGTATTACCTTCAAAGCCATCCATCTCAGTTAGAAGCTGATTGAGAGTCTGCTCTCTCTCATCGTTTCCGCTGAACTGCCCACCTGAACGCTTTGTGCCAATAGCATCAATCTCATCGATGAACACGATACAAGGTGCTTTCTCTTTAGCTTGAGAGAAGAGATCTCTTACCTTCGATGCACCCATTCCAACAAACATCTCAACAAACTCTGAACCAGAGATTGAGAAGAATGGTACATTAGCCTCTCCTGCAACTGCTTTTGCAAGCATTGTCTTACCTGTTCCTGGAGGTCCTACAAGCAGAATGCCTTTAGGCATCTTTGCTCCAATCTCCTTGTATTTAGTTGGATTATGAAGGAAATTGACTATCTCAGATAAGCTCTCTTTAGCCTCATCTTCACCAGCGACATCTGAGAACTTGATCTTTCCTTCCTCGCTTGGTACATAGACCTTAGCCCCGCTATTGCCACCTCCGAAGATCATGCTGTTTTTGCCGCCAGCATTCTTCATTATTCTCTTTGAAAGGAAATTGCCTAGAAGAATAAAGATAAGCACAGGCAGAATCCAGGAAAGCAGGAATGCTACTATTGGGCTTTGCTGCTCAACAATCTCTCCATAGAAATTGACATCAGCTTTATAAAGTCTATTTGTCAGATCCGGATCTGATACCATACCTACTTTATAGATTTGTGTTTTATCTTTATTTGTAAAAAGGATGCAATTCTCTGTATCTCTGATTTCAACAGAGCCAACTTCACCATTTTCAGTCATGGTTATGAATGTGCCATAATCTACCTGACGCACCTGACGCGATGCAAACCAAGGAGTCAGAACTGAATTTATAAGCATCAATACAACTAGCGCTATGATATAAAAAGTAATAATCGGCGTCTTGTTGTTATTCTCTTTCTTTTCCATAAACCCTCCGATTTACAAAAGATAATCAGAATAAAGAGAGAAGCAAAGCTATTCTTCTTTTTTCTCTCCTTCTTTCTTTTCCTTCTTCTTATTCTCCATGACTCTCATCAAGATAGAACAGACTGAAAGCAGCACTAAGCCGCCAATAAGCAAATATGTGATAATATCCATCATAACACCTCTATAGCTTTGAGTGATTGTTCTGTTATTTCGATTCCGTTCTGCATCTGCTCTTCTCTCTTCATCAGAGAGCCCTTTCCTGGGTATCGCACAGAGTGTTTTGGATCAATAGCCTCACTTGACTCAATATATTGAAGCGCACTGTCAATCATATTCTCTTTCCACGCTTTATCTGTGACTTTATCTAGGTCTATGACAATGAAGAGCTGTGAAAGCCCAAGCTCTACAGGCTTATTGCCAACTTCTCTTGTATCATTTCCCATGGAAAGGGAGGTTGCGAGCATATCGATTGCAATAGAAAGAGAAGAGCCTTTCCAATATCCAGTTGGAAGTATTCTTCTGCTTTCTGCAATCTTCATAGGATCTTTTGTGAGGTTTCCTTCATTATCCCAGCCACCATCAATAGGGAGCATCTCCCCTCTGTCGGCATATGTGCTTAGCTTTCCATATGAGAATTGGCTCATAGCCATATCTACAACGATGTGCTCACCGTTTTCTCTTGGAATTGCGATAACCAATGGATTATTGCCTACTCTATTGTCTTTGCCACCCCAAGGCGCCATATTAGGAGTAGTATTTGTCATCATTATTGATGCAAAGCCTTTATCTGCGCACATCCAGCCATATGTGCCGCCGCGCATCCAATGATTTGTATCTTTGATTGCAACAGCAGCAACACCAGTCTTTGCTGCAAGATCCATTGCACGCTCACTCATCTTGATTGCATTGGTCACACCAAGTCCATTGTGGCCATTCCAGCGTTCAAAGGATGGTAGTGAAAACTCAAGCGTAGGCTCTGCTTTTACGTCTATGTATCCATCTTTTATATTGCCAATCAGGCGTGGAAAACGCAAAATGCCATGAGAGTAGACACCGTCGAGCGTGTTATCTGCAAAAATCTTTGCCATAGTAGCTGCTTTTTCATCAGCTACTCCATATTTAATAAGCTTTTCCTTGAAAATGCTTTCCAGTTCTTTATATTGAATTCTCATGTGTCCATGATAATTCTTATGAACTCTGTCGTCTATAAAAGCGGAAAAGAAAGTTCAATTAAAGTACCACTTCCAAGCTTGCTCTTAAGTGTAAGCTTTGCATTATGATATAGCGCTGCATGACGCACGATAGATAGCCCAAGGCCAGTGCCTCCAGTTTCCCTGCTTCTGGCTTTGTCGACTCTATAGAAGCGCTCAAAGACTCTTGTCTGATCCTCTTCTGGTATTCCTATGCCACTGTCTTCAATAGAGAACTTCAGCGCTTTATCAGCTGTAGAAATACCAATCCTGATCCAGCCATTTGCCTTGTTATATCTGATAGCATTCTCCATTAAGTTATATACAAGCTCATTGAGAAGCAGATGTGAGCCTTTTATAGCCTTCTCATCATGTATTTCCTTTATAAGCGTGATGTTCTTCTCTTCCATCTTGCTCTTAAGAAGGGATTCATTATCTGCGACAATAGAAGAAAGCATTACATCCTCATCCTGTCCTCTCTTCATCTCATCAATCTCACTGAGTCTTATTATGTCATATACAAGATTTATAAGGCGTCTTGATTCTTTATAGATATCAGCAGAGTAATCTTTGATTCTCTCTGGAGGAAGATCTGTATCTTTCATTATCTCAGCAAACCCAGAGATTACAGTAAGCGGCGTCTTGAGCTCATGTGATACATTAGCAGTGAATTCGCGTCTGAGTCTTTCACGTTCCTCTTTTTCTGTTACATCTAGTGCAAGAATAACAGCCCCGCTGTTTCTTACAGGAGATAAAGAGACTTCAATAGTTCTGCCTTTCTCAGTTATAAGCGCATTGCACTCTTCACCTTTAAGTGTTTTTGAAACTAGTTCAGAAAAGAGCGAAGAACGATTAAGAGCTAGAACAGAGTCTCCTTCCTTTATAGCTCTGGAGCCTATGAGATTCACTATCGCATTATTTGAAGCCAGAATATTCTGATGGCTATCGATGATAGCAATGCCCTCTCTCATGTTATCTATAATGGCTTTGAACTCTTTAGCTCTTCTGTTTGCTTCTTCAATCTGCAGCGTTATCTGCGCCTTCTGCTTCTTAAGCTTCAATAGAAGCGGAGAAAGCTCTTCATACGCATCTGCATCCTCAGGAGAGTCCAGATCAAGATTATTTATTGGCTGAGTCAGCTTAGAAGAAAGCGAGAAAGCCAATAATATTGCAGCACTGATAACTATAAGAAGCAAAAATGCCATTGGTCTCATTACTGAGATTATGAAATAAAACAAAGAAGCATATGGAGACGAGAGACGAAGCACATAGCCTGGCGTTACAAAGAGAGCTGAGTACATCATCTTATAGCCGATAGTGCCACTCTCTCTTATTGAGTGACCTGCGCCATAAGAGAGCGCATCTCTGACTTCAGGTCGTGATAGATGGTTCTCTGCTGTTTCGCTATTTGTGAGCGTATCGAATATGACAGTGCCATCATCTTTTATGATTGTAACACGTCTGTTTTCAATTTCTGGGATATCACTATATGTGAAATCTGATTCTTTGAATGCTGAAGAGAGATACTTCAATTCAACATCCATATCATTAAAGAGACGCTTCTGGTACTCTTTGTAAAACACTCCAAGCGATATCGAAATCGAGAGTATTGTAACTACAAAGACAGAAAGAAGTATCGAGAATAGAATCTTCTTTTTCATTTCATTCCTTGATTTTGTAACCTACGCCTTTGATTGTCTCAATTACATTACCGCTTTCCCCGAGCTTCTCTCTCAGGTGCCTGATATGAACATCGACAGTACGAGTCTCTCCAGGGTATTCATATCCCCAGACAGTAGATAAAAGCGTATCGCGGCTTAGAACGCACCCTCTGTTTTCCATAAGATGCTTCAGAAGATCAAATTCCTTGAGCGTCAATGCAACCTCTTCGCCTTTGACTTTCACAACATGCTCAGATTCTGAGAGTGTTATATCGCCGCAAACGAAAGAATCTGAAGCTTTAAGGGAGCGACGCAGCACAGCCTTAACGCGGCTTAAGAGCTCAAGCATTGAAAACGGCTTTGATATATAGTCATCTGCGCCCTTTTCAAAGCCGATGACCTTATCATATTCGCTGTCTTTAGCAGTAACCATGATTACAGGGATAGATGAAGTGGAGCTATCTCCCCTGATTTCAGATAGAATCTCAAGTCCATCTTTTTTAGGAAGCATTATATCCAAAAGCATTAACTCAGGCTTATCTTTCTTTGCCTCAGCTGCAACATTCTCACCATCTTCAAATGACTTTGTCTCATAGCCATTGCCTTCAAGCGCTACAGATAATAACTTTCTGATTCCTGGATCATCTTCAACTATGTAAATCATATTTTCACTATACCATAAACATTATTTGGATAACCACTTATCATTGCCACTTTCACTCCATAGAACATAAGAAGCGAATGAAACAGCATGGTCTCCCATACGTTCAAAGTACTTAGCAACCATAAGCAGGTCTGGAGCCTCATCTGCATCAGGCACATTCTCCCTGATTATCTCAACAAGCTTGTTCTTTGCTTTGATGAATAAGCCATCAACAACATCATCGCTTTTGATGACCTTCTCTGACTTCTCACTAGAAGACTCCAAAAGCGCATCAACAGCTGTCAATACCATTGATTTGACCTCTCTTGCCATATCAAGCAGGCCAACAGACTGAACTAAAGAGCGGTTCTTGAAGAATGGAAGAATCTCACCAATATCTCCTGCATTGTCTCCAATGCGCTCAAGATCGTTTGTAATTCTTATAGCTGCTGTGATCAATCTCAGATCGCGTGCAACAGGATGATGAAGCAGAATGATTCTCAGCGCTTCTCTCTCGCACTCTCTGCATCTTGATTTGATCTCATCTGAGTACTTTGCAATATCATCCTCATTATCGCCTCTCCCAGCAAGATTATCCTCAAGAAGAGTCAAAGCCTCTTCAGCTATTCCACCAACTTCAATTATTGAATCAATCAGGATTCTCTGTTCTCTTTCCTGTCCTCTAATCATATCAACCAAACCTTCCTGTAATATAATCTTCTGTCTTCTTCTCCTTAGGATTAGAGAATAGTGTCTCTGTAGGAGCACTTTCGATGATCTTTCCAAGCAAGAAGAATGAAGTGAAATCTGAGATTCTCATTGCCTGCTGCATATTATGAGTGACAATGACAATCGTATATTTGCTCTTGAGTGTCAAAGCAAGGTTCTCAATAGCAAGTGTAGATATTGGGTCTAGCGCACTTGTTGGCTCATCCATTAAGAGAACCTCTGGCTCTACAGCCAAAGCACGCGCAATGCAAAGACGCTGCATCTGCCCGCCAGAAAGACCCAGCGCACTCTTATTGAGCCTATCTTTGACTTCATCAAATAGCGCAGCATCTACAAGTGCTTTCTCGACTATCTCTGCAAGCTTTACTCTGTTTTTTATGCCATGAACACGAGGACCATAAGCAACATTGTCAAATATTGATAGTGGAAATGGATTAGGCTTCTGGAAAACCATGCCAACACGTTTTCTGAGCGTTGGGATATCAACCCCAGGAGCGTAGATATCTTCACCGTTCAATAGAACCTTACCTTCAACTCTGCAGCCTTCAACCAAATCATTCATTCTATTAAGGCATCTTAAAAGCGTTGATTTTCCACATCCTGAAGGTCCGATGAAAGCTGTGATATTATTAGCTTCAATATCGAGGTTTATTCCTTTAAGCGCTTCAAATTCTCCATAGAAAAGATGAAGATCCTTTATTTCAAATACATTATTCATTCTTATTCAATCCTTTTTGCAATCTTCTTGATGCGAAGTTGAGAAGCAGCACAAGAAGCAGCAGCACAACAGCAACTCCTTTAGCTTCGTCCATATGAAGCCCTTCGCTCATCAGCACATACATATGAATAGCAAGAGTTCTGCCTGAACCAAGTATATTCTTAGGAATTCCAGCTACTGTACCGGAAGTGAATATCAAAGCAGCTGTCTCACCTACTATACGCCCGATAGCAAGCACAACGCCTGCAAATATGCCAGGTAGAGCAGATGGAAGAAGTATTGAGAATATAGTCTTTACCTTTCCAGCTCCAAGGCCATAAGAGCCCTCTCTATAGCTATCTGGAGTAGCAATGAGAGCCTCTTCAGAGCTTCTCATGATAAGTGGAAGAATCATCATTGAAAGCGTCAATGCGCCAGATAAAAGGCTATATCCCCAGCCAAGCTTTATATTGAAGAATATATAGCCAAAGAGACCATATACAATCGAAGGAATGCCAGAGAGAGTCTCTGCCATCATTCTGACAAGCTTCACATACTTTGCTCCACGCTTAGCATACTCAGTGAGGAAAAGCGCTGAGAAGATTCCAATAGGCAGCGCAAAGAGAAGCGACAATACTATCATGATGAATGTATTTACAATGGAAGGGAACATCGAGCAGTTCTCACTTGTATACTTAAATGCAAACAGCGATGGCTTGAGCTTTGGAATTCCTGTAATCAGGATATAGCCAATGATTGATGAAACAAGTGCAACTGTAAAGTATGCTGCTATATATACCAGTGCTTTCAATATTGCAGAAGATCTATGATGTACTTTCATTCTACCTTCTCCTCAATGCTGCAAATGACAAGTTGATTATCATGATGAAGACAAAGAGCACAACGCCTGTTGCGATAAGCGCACCTCTATGAAGATCTGCAGCATAGCCCATTTCAAGTACAATATTAGCTGTCATTGTTCTGACGCCAGATAGCAGCGACTTTGGTATGACTGGCTGATTGCCTGCAATCATTACAACTGCCATTGTCTCGCCTATTGCTCTTCCAAGTCCTAATACGATTGCTGATACAACGCCTGACTTAGCAGCTGTCAAAGAGACTGTGAATATGCTTATCTCTTTAGTTGCTCCAAGTGCCAACGCACCATGATACATGCTCTCATCTACTGCTCTTAGTGATGTCTCTGAAAGAGTTATGATAGTTGGGAGAATCATGAATGCAAGCAATAGACCTGCAGTAAGCACACTCTTACCGCTAGTGCCTGGGAATAAGCGCTGCATCATCGGAACTATTACAACGAGTCCAAAGAGGCCATATACAATAGATGGGATTCCAGCTAGAAGCTCCATCATAGGCTTGATGATCACATATGCTCTCTTATTGCAATAGTAGCTTAAGTAAATAGCTGATAAGAGCCCGATTGGGAGCCCGATGAGTATTGCAACACCAGTAACATAGACAGAGCCAACAATCATAGTAAAAATGCCATACTCTTCTGAGCTAGGGCGCCATATCTTACCAAATATGAAGTTCTTGAATCCGATCTCTCTTATAGCAGGAATGCCTTCAGCTAAAAGAAAGAGCGATATCAATAGAACTGAAACTATCGAAAGAGAGGCTGCAACAAAGCAGCCTGCTCTCATTAATTTTTCTCTGTTCATTACTACTTCCAGCTAGTCTCATTGCCTAGGTAGATTGCCTTGATCTCATCAAGTGACAGATCTGATGCTGCGTTCTCTTTGTTTACGATTACTGCGATTCCATCTACTGCAATTACGCTGTTTGAAATGCCTGCTTCTTTCTCTGAAGCCTTAAGGTCTCTTGAAGCCATTCCGATATCGCTGACACCGTTGATTACATCCTTAACACCTGTTGTTGAATCTGACTGCTGAAGAGATAAGTCAAGCTGTGGATTCAAAGCCTTGTAAGCTTCAACAAGCTTCTCCATAAGTGGATATACTGAAGATGAGCCAGAGATTGTAAGCTTACCAGAGATGTTCTTTGCCTCGTATGCACCGTTTGCTGCAACCTTGATGTAACCTTTCTTCTCTACAATAGCCTGTCCCTGATCTGAGAAGATGAAGCTTAAGAAATCTTCAGCGACTGGTGTAAGCGCCTTATAAGCAATATTGAATGGGCGCTGGAGCTTATAAGAGCCATTCTCGATATTCTCTTGAGTTGGCTCTACACCATTTACCTTAACTGCTTTAACGCTATCGTTAAGAGAGCCAAGTGAGATATATCCAATGCTGTTCTTGTTGCCTGCAACTGTTGTTATAACTACAGAAGTTGAGTTAGCAATCTCTGCGTTTACTGTTGTCTGGTCTACCTTATTCTTATCAAGAAGACCAACAAGCTCTGTGAATGCACCTCTAGTGCCTGAACCATCTTCTCTTGAGATAACTGAAATAGTCTTTGCTTCTTCCTTAGCACCAGCTGCGAAAAGAGTAAGTGCTGTTAATAACACAATCAGAGTTAGAATAATCTTTTTCATTTTTATTTATTCTCCTTACACATGAGAGAATAGTGATGCGAAGTTAACTATGCAGCGCTTTAATGTTAATCCTTTGTTAAATAAGAGAGGTTGAACATTTTTGCTATAAATGAATAAATAGTATATCGATGAAGAAAACATTCCTACTTATATTAACTATTTTGATTATAATAAATTACCCCCTATTCTCTCTTCCAATCGGAGGGACTGCGATAATAAAGCTGTCTGATGATTTCTATAGTGAGATGGATTTGCTGTTCCTATCTCTTGGAAAGGCTGTATCAAAAACAAGACCTTATAGCGCCAATGAAGCGATTGTTTATCTGAAATCAATCGAAAATGAGAAGATGAGAGATAGTGAAAGAGCAATATACAATAAGCTCTTAAAGCAAGTAGCACTGGGCAACAATGACAATGTCTACAACTTCTCAACACGCGGCCTCATCAACCCAGAGGTTTTCTTTCATACAAACACGAAATTCAGGGATGATATCACATACGACGATAAAGATAAGCCAACAGAAGAATACACAAAAAGCTACTCGCCTTTTTCAGATGAGCTATCAAACACTATAAGAAAAGACAAATTCATGACTGTAGGCCTCGACCTGATAATAAAGAGCAATGCAGCGCTTCACTTTGAGCTGCCTATTGAGAACTCTGTTCATACATTAGTCCCATTTGGCTCGACTCACTTCATAAACAACATTCCATTTGTATCATCATTCTATTCATTCAGCTATGAAGACTTCAATTTCAACTTCCCTTATAGAGCTTTCATAAGCATTGGCAATGAGTGGTGGAATCTTGAGCTTGGACGAGAACAATATAGCTTTGGAAGCGGTAAGACAGGCAACTTCATAGTAGATGGACACCTTCCATACCACAGTGCGCTCAATGTCTCAGCGTTCACGCCATCGCTTAAAGTAAACTTCTTAGCATCCTTCTTCCCTTACCCAGATCAATATGAGGCAAAGATGGATGTCTCTGATTCATCAACAACACTTAACCTCAAAAGATATTTTGATCAGAACACAGATGCATTTACTGGCGTTAAGATGCTCTTAGATCATAGAATCGAATGGATCTCAAAAGACAGAAAATCAAGACTGGCACTTGAAGAGGCAATAATATATCAAAATGATAAAGGCATTGTAGATCTTCAGGTCTTAAATCCTTTGATGTTCTTCCATAATCTATATATTGCAGGCAACTCAAACTCTATACTCTCTCTTGAGTGGGATTATGTATTTACAAAAGGCATTGAGCAAAGCGTTGCGATTGTGATAGATGACCTCAATATACCAGGAGAGAAAAAGCATGCAAGCGAAGCTGGAGATGATGCGAAGCCAGATGCTGTTGGCATTCAGCTGGGACTGAAAACAGCAACTCCTATCTCAAATGGATTCTTAAAGAGCACTATTGAAGCAACATTCACTAGCCCTGCACTATATCTCAGAGATAGCAACTATGACACTGGCTATACATTGAACTATATAGTTGCAATCAGAAACCAGAGATCAAACCATGGAGTATATGACCTGACGTATCTTGGCTATCCATATGGCTGCAATGCATTCAATTTCCTATTTGCACTCTCTTATGTATCGATAGATGATTGGACGCTTGGCTTAGAAGCAGAATTCAATGCAAAAGGCCCTGTTAACTTAATGAGCAGATACTCAAGAAAAGATGGAGATAGAACTATATATCCATTTCTGAAAGCACTCGGAGGAACAACTCAATACTCACTTAGAGTCACATCAGGCGGCGCATATAGCATTTCTAAAAACTTCGACATACTGTCTTCTATGACATTCTACAATGTATGGAACATGAATAATGATCCATACATTCCTTTTGAGTTTGACTATGAGATTATGGCAGGTTGCAGATATACCTTCTGATATTTCTATAAAAGAATTTTCTAAAGTGCTAAACTGATTCCATGGAACAAGAATTTATCAAAGCAACTGAAGAGTTTATTGATTTCGTATCAAATAGCCCTTCTACATTTCATGTAATCAAGAATATGGAAGATAAGATGTCTGAAGATGGCTTTATAGAGCTTTCTGAGACTAAGCCTTTCAACCTTGAAAAAGGCAAATCTTATTTTATCAAAAGAAACAACAGCGCAATAATCGCATTCAAAGTGCCAAATGAGTTTGATGGCATGCATATTGTTTCTGCTCATACAGATAGCCCATGCTTCAAGATTAAGCCTAATCCTGAAGTAAAGTGCGAGAATAGCGCAACTAGACTGAATGTCGAAGCATATGGCGGCTTATTGCTTGCACCTTGGTTTGATAGACCTCTATCTATTGCAGGAAGAGTATTCATCAGAAAAAACAATAAGATTGAAGAGCGTCTTGTAGACTTCAAAGATGATATGGTTCAGATAGTAAACCTTGCTATCCACCAGAATAGAGATGCAAACAATGGAATAAAGTACTCTATCCAGAAAGAGTTCATGCCTATCTTCTCTGACTCTGATAGTGATATTTCATTCATGGATAAGCTAGCAGAACATGCAGAATGCAATAAAGAGAACATCCTTGATTATGACCTATTCTTATATAACAAAACACAAAGCGTAATCTGGGGTGCAGGTAAAGAGTTCTTCTCATCTCCTGCTATCGACGACTTAGAGTGTTCATTCAGCGCATTCAGATCACTCTTAAGAGCAACACCTGATAAGAATATTGCAATCGCAGCTCTATTTGATAACGAAGAGACAGGAAGCGGTACCAAGCAAGGCGCACTATCTGATTTCTTAGTAAAGACAATAGATAGGATTTGCTTATCACTAGGCATTAAAGAGGAAGAGAAAGATATTCTCATTGCAAATAGCAGAGTTATAAGCGCAGATAATGGCCACGCTATGCACCCTAACTACCCAGAAAAATGTGATATTACAAATAAGCCAAGAATGAATGGCGGAGTGCTTCTCAAATACGCAGCTAATCAGAAATACACAACTGATGGAGAGAGCGGCTCATATCTCAAAGCGCTTATGGAAGATAATAATATTCCATATCAGTACTTCGTCAATAACTCAGATGTACCTGGGGGCTCAACTCTTGGCAACCTCTCATCTCAGAAGATCTCAATCAGAACTGCAGATGTAGGACTTGCTCAGCTTGCTATGCATTCATGCTACGAAACAGCAGGTACTAAGGATATAACAGCACTTCAGAATCTATTCTATGTTTTTCTATGTAAATAATATAATAACTCTATGATAGTGATATAGCTTTTATATCACTATTATTTAAGCAAATTGTTTCTTAAAAAAGAAATAAAAACTGTTGACAAGATTTTGATATTTCGTCATAGTATTGCTGTTGAAAGTGTACTTTGCACTTTTGATATGGTGGAAGTAGTTCAGTGGTAGAGCAGAAGATTGTGGATCTTCCTGTCGAGGGTTCGAACCCCTTCTTCCACCCTACCCTATAAGGGGATGCGCCTTTAGCTCAATGGATAGAGCGTCGGACTTCGAATCCGCAGGTTGCAAGTTCGAGTCTTGTAGGGCGCAAGACGTGTATGCGAGAGTGGTGAAATTGGTATACACGCTAGTCTTAGGAACTAGTACCTCGGTGTGCGGGTTCGAGTCCCGCCTCTCGCAAATGAGACATCTATGATGTCTCTTTTTTTATGCCGCTGCATGCTATACTGTCACCATGATTACTTACGTTTTATGCGGTACAGGATGGAGAGCTGAGTTCTATATGAGGCTTGCTGCTCTCATTCCTCATTTCAAGCTTTCAGCTATATATACAAGAAGCGAAGAGAGAAAAGCAATATTTGAAGAGAAAGGCTTCAGTGTCTATACATCGCTTGATGACGCTTTGAAGACTGAACATGACTTCGTTATTGTCTCAAGTGGCAACGAAGGCTTTGTATCTTTGCTTAAGGAACTGCATGAGAGAGGAGAGAAGATTGTTACAGAGACTTCTTTTCTTAAACTCAGCGATGAAGAACTGGATTATATCTACGCTAACATTCCTGGATTCACTTTAGAGCAATACTCACATACACCGCTCTATGCATCTATATATAAAGCTCTTCCTTTGATTGGAACTATTGATAGCGTATATCTCTCAGCACTCCATAACCATCATGCAGCATCTATTGCTCATCTTATTTTCAATGAAAAACGAATCAAAGAAGTCAAAACATTAGCAGATCATAAAGCATCATGCATCAAGACTGGATCCAGAGCAGGACTATTAGTCAGTGAAGGAAAAGAAGAATATAAGCGTAAGATTGCTTCAATAGAGTACGAATCAGGAGAGATCTTCATAAATGACTTTTCTTCTAACCAGTATCATAGCGAGATAATCCCATCAACTATTGAGATCAGAGGAGAGAAAGGCACTATTACTGAAAGCTCTGTTTGCTACATAGGAGACGATGGATATCCTCATAAAGTCCCATTCATATTCAACAGAGCATCAAGCAAGATAAATGGCGCACTGACACTCTCGCATGTAACTCTTGGAGATAAGACTTTATATATAAATCCATACTACCCTATCAATCTGAATGATGATGAGATAGCTATAGCATTGATGATTGAAGAGCTTGCTAGCAGCGGATGGACATATACAATCAAAGAAGCTATAGAAGATGCAAAGCTTGGAAAGCTACTTTAGTTCCGGAATCAGATTGATGTTTTTTCGTGAACTTCTTTCCATGTCTTATCTTCTTTTGCCTCTTCATGCGCTTTGAAGCCATAGCGGATAAGAGCTACAACATTCTTCCACTCTACTGTTTTATTCTCAAAAAGAGCTATGAACTTATCTTCATCGAGCGCAGAGCATAAATAGCTGTTCTTATACCAAGTGAGAAGGTTATCGCGTTTAAGAAGACGCTCTTCTTTGACTTCTATATATATAATCTCAGAGCCTGGAAGTTCCTTATTGACTAAATCTTCAAGCTCTGCTTTGCCCCACGATGCAATCTCCCCTTTGTAGATTTCTTTCTCAGCCATTATAAGAGGAGCTTTTGCACTCTCTTCAGCAAAATCTGAAAGACGCGAAGATAAAGAAGGTATAGCTTCCATGAGCGCTATCTCGCCTTCAGCTTCCAAGAATGATTTCATTCTCTCTATAAGAGACGGAGCAGAACTGAAATGCGTGAGCACATTGCGTCCAGAGATTACTCTGAATCTGGTTCCTTCTTCAATTTCATCAAAGATATCACTCGGAGAAGATACAATGACAAGAGGACGGGAGAGTAGATCAAGCTCCTCTGTAAAGTGCTCGATTATCTCCTTCTCTTCACTCTTGTTTACCTGTGCAATAGAGAGTCCTTCTGGAGTACGCTTCAAAAGCGGCCAGAGCAAAAGACCATGAGAGGCATTCAAAGTAAGCACATTGCTATATCTATCCAGATCAATATTCTCATATAAGCGCTGCATGTTCTTATAAAGCATAGTAGATCTATTCGACATTGCTCTCTCTATCCACTTATTGCGCTCTTTTTCTCCTGGAGAGAATGTAAGTACTTCTCTATAGAGATTCTCTGTCACAGATTCAAGCTGGGCTTCTCTATGCATGAAGACAGTATCACGGATCTTCTCTTCATAGCCCATAGCAGATGGCTTATAGTAGATCTTTCCCTGAAGTCCTGTTGGAAGATATTGCTGAGCAACCCAATGATCTTTATAGCTATGAGGATACAAGTAGCCCTCTCCATGTCCAAAGCTATCTTTATCACGGCTTGCATCTTTCAAATGATTCGGAACTTCATCATTCTTTTCCCGCTCAACATCAGAAAGAGCATCAAAGAAGCCTAAAGTACTGTTGCTCTTTGGACATGTTGCAAGGTATAGCGCAGCATGAGCAAGATGAAAGCGCCCTTCTGGAAGCCCTATTCGGTCAAAAGCTGCAGCATCTGCTTCAACAACAGAAATAGCATTAGGATCTGCAAGGCTGACATCTTCGCAAGCAGATATGAGCATGCGGCGGAATATGAATCTTGCATCTTCTCCTGCACTTACCATACGAGCAAGCCAATATAGCGCAGCATCTGGATCTGATCCTCTCAATGACTTTATGAATGCAGAGATTACATCGAAGTGATAATCACCCTCTTTATCATATAAGACTGCCTTCTTCTGTATAGACTCTTCAGCAGCTTCTTTTGAAATATATATAAGAGTGCCAGGAGGTGGCGGAAACACGTCAGGAGTTGTCTCAACAGCGAGCTCTAATGCATTCAAAAGCGTTCTGGCATCTCCTGCTGACACATTCACAAGATGTTCAAGTGCACCATCTTCAAACTCTACATCATATCTGCCATAGCCACGCTCTTTATCGCTTATAGCCTGCTTAGCGATTTCTAAGAGATTCTCATCTGTAAGCTTCTTGAGCTGAAATATCCTAGAGCGTGATACAAGCGCAGCGTTTACTTCAAAGTATGGGTTTTCAGTTGTTGCTCCAATGAGTATGAATGTACCATTTTCAACCCATGGAAGGAGCGCATCTTGCTGGCTTTTGTTCCACCTATGAACTTCATCGATGAATAGTATTGTGCGCTCTCCATAGCAATCTCTGCGTTCTTTGGCTTCTTTTATCTCATCGCGCAGTTCTTTGACACCCGAAAGCACTGCATTGAGCGTTGAGAAATGACTCTTAGTAGAGTTAGCTATAACACGAGCAAGCGTAGTCTTGCCTGTTCCAGGAGGTCCATAAAGAATGACAGAAGAAAGCTGATCTGCCTGTATAGCACGCCTTAAGAGCCTGCCTTTTCCAAGAATATGATCTTGGCCTATATATTCATTGAGGTTCCTTGGCCTCATTCTAGAGGCTAAAGGCTCATTGCTTATTTGTGTAGAAGAAAAGAGATCTTCCATCATTCCTCCCAGAAGATTGAGTAGACAGCGTCCTCTGAATAGTCGATTCGTGTATTCTTTATCTGACGTTCATAGAGTGATAAGCGTTCAAAATAAGATGAGATATATACAGAACTAAGACGCCTTATATCGATAGGATCAGGAAGCGGTATTGAGATATCAACGCCGATATCTGCCAGTCGCTTATATGCTGCGCTTAATGATGTGAAGCTGACATAAGAAGGATCAAATGCAGCTTTTAGCTCTTCAGATGATTCAAGATTATCATTTAGTGTTTTGACAAAATCGAGATAATGGTCTCCTCGGACTTTATCGACAAGCGCAGTATCTGATGATATTAAAGAATCTGCGATGTTTATGTAGTCATTGCTATATGATAAGAATAGAGCATCAAGCTTCTCATTTTCCATTGAGAGGATATTATCAACTTGATCTATGTAGTTTTTCTTAACTTCACTATAAATCGGAGAATAATCTTTATATGAAAGATATGAAGATGGAAGATAATTCTCTATTGTATCGAGATCGATAGCACTGTCTTCTGAATATATTGATATATCTTCAGCTAGCTTCAAAATCGCACTTTCAGCTCTTGTAATATATATAGCATCTCTTTCATTTATGCTCTTTGCTGATTTGCATGAGATGAGAACAAAAAGAAAGACAACAATTATTGAAAACTTCTTTATCACATAAAAAAGTTTATCGTTAATGAAGCAATAGAACAAGTGTCGGCATTATTATCAGAGAACAGAGAAGCGACATCGTGTTTACGAATGCGCCTATTGCCGTGTTGCCGCCAAGGATTGCAGTGTTAGCAGCAGATGCACTTCCAATTGGTGACCATACGATAATCATTCCAGCTATTCTAGCTTCATCTGGCAGGAAAGTCAGACGTGAGATTATGAACATCAGAAATGCAGATACCAAGCCTCTGATTAAAAGCATCTTCAGCGTCATATTCAGATAGCTTTTATCAAAATGGATCTCAAGCATTGCACCAATCATGAACATTGCAAGCGGGCCATTGGCTTTGCCTATTTCTGAGCAAATTGAATAGAATGCACTTGGAAGCTTTATATTCAATAGAGCCAATGTGACCATTACAACATAAGCATCAAAAGCAGGAGCTGAGAAAAGACGCTTCAGAATGAAAGCAAGCTTTCCATGTCTTTTCTCTCCGTTATTTCCAACAAGAATCTCAGTAACAGAGCAATTGATACCAAGCAGCATTACAGAGTTTCCAGCGTCGAACAAAGATGTTGAGACAATGCCGACAGGACCAAAGAAGGATGATACAAATGGAAGAACAAAGTTGCCTATGTTATATGAGTTGCCTGATACCATATAGTAAATGCGGTCATCTCTGCTTCCATTGATTGTTATGATGTATCCGATAATAAGGAATATTACGCCACCACCAAGTCCGAAAAGAATCAGAATAAGCATAGAATAATCCATCTGGAATGTTGCAAAGCTTGCCATGATTGCAGCAGGGAGAAAGAACTTCATGCTAATAACAGCAAGTTCATTGCCAAACTCTTTTTTAATCAAGCCAAAATGCTTGAAGAGATAGCCAAATGCAATCATTACAAAGAAAGAGATTGCTTTCAATATTACAGAATTATCCATTTCAAATCCTCTCGCATTATATTATTTAGCAAAAGGTGTTTATGCAACGGAATATTGGAATTATGCAACTTGTACTCGCAATTCTCCGATTGCATTCTTCTCCCAGTTCTTGATTGTCACAGCTGAAACAGAATAAAGCTCAGCAAGTTCTTTAGTGCTCTTCTTCTCATAGCCAAATACGCCCCAAAGAGAACATAGCACTGTGCGTTTTCTCTCTTCCAGCAATGAAAGCGCACTCTCAAGCTCATCAAGCAGCATCTCATCATCTGAATTATCATAATAAGGAAGAAAATCCAGAAGAGTATTCTTATCTTCTTCATCCTGATTCTCATAGTCCAATGATGCAACAAGCTGCAGTTCTCTATCGCGCTCTACCTTTTTAAGCTCTTTGAGAGTAAAGCCAGATAATGCCATCAGATCTTCATGGCTTGGCTGAGAAACACCAGAAAGCGCAAGCTCATGATAAGCCTTGTTGAGTTTGACAACCTTCTCTATCCTGCCTTTAGGCTGCTTGATTACTCTATAATTCTCAGTGAGGTACTTTCTTATTCCCATTCTCATTGCATTCTCTGCAAAGCAAGTGAAGTTGCCTTTGCCGATTTCAAACCTATCAATCGCACTAAGAATCGCGATTCTGGCTTCCTGGAAAAAATCATCATAGTAAGCATCTCCATCAGAGAGCTTATTCCTATAATAGCCTGCTACTTTCTTAGCCAGTGGCTCTAAATATTCAACTAAGATGACAGTCGCAGCCTTGTTTCCACTCTTTGCGTTTTTGATTATTTCTTCCAACTGATTGATTGTATTCATGGCTTTATTCCTTATATAAGACCATGTTAAACAAATAACCGGACACAAAATGTCCGGCTAATCAGTTTTTTATAATTATTTGACTATTTTACAGTTAAGCTGAAGTTCTGAGCCCAGATATGCTCTTCTCCATCCTCTACTGTCAAAGTAAGAGTATATGTGCCAGGTTTTGTTCCAACAAGAGTAAAACCTTCAAAAGCAACTGAAGACCCAACTCTGAGAGATGGAAGATAAGCTTTATCTTTTAAAATAGCCACGCTTTCATCATTAGATTCAAGCTTTACACTCAGATTCTTAAGAGTCTCAGTTCCACTGTTTTTCAGAGCAAAGCCTAAAGATGCCTGAGTATTAGCTTTCAGATTGTCAAGGTCATAGTAGTTAAGCGCAATATTCTCTATTTCCGCTTTATCCCAAAGCGCAGTGAATGAAGATCCGCTGCCTTCAACTGTGTATGATCCATCGTCACTTGCGATATAGCTGCCACTGTTATTTACCCAGCCTTCAAAATAAAGTGATTTATCTTCACTTGTCAGAGCTGGAACTTCTACAGAGTCACCCTCTTTGACATCTTCAATCACCTTTGAAAAACCTGTGACTGAATCTGTAAATGAAAGTGCATTCTTATATACTGCATAAAGCGTCTGACTAGTAACAGGTGCCTCGATAGTCTCGCCTGGCTGATAAGCAACAGTACCCTCAACTACTCCCCAGCCTGCAAACACACCGCTTGATGAAGCCATCTCATCTGCATTAGGAAGCGTAATAGTCTCCCCTGGTGTCAGAGAAACTGACTTTGTCTTATATACGACTCTATTGCCGCTATTGAAGCTATAAGAAAGAGTTAGCAATGGATTGTAATAGATGCTATTCTCATATAGCCACTTCAAGCTCTCAGCATTTGAACCATTCTTAATGATAGAAGCCAGTAGCTCATCGCTTTGCTCCTTTGTTATCTTGTAGGAATTCAAAGCAACAAGCTTGCTATAAGCTTCATTGGCTTTAGCACTGTTTCTTGCGTTAATTGCCTTATCTAAACTCTTCTTGAGCTTCTTGCTCTCCTTCTCTGCGCTCTTCAAAGCATCCTCATAGTAGCTGATAGCTTTCTCTGGTTCACTTAAGGAAGAAGAGAAAAGATTGTAGCTGGAAGCTGCATCTCCTGCAAACAGAAGACCTGTAGCTAAAAGCAATGTAGATATAAGAATCAAAAATTTTCTTTTCATGATAATCTCCTTATGGGCTAAATGGTAATAAATGAATATGTCTATAAATAAAAGGAATTGTGTAGATTGTTTGTCGAAAAATGAAAAATATGTAAATTTGGACAAAAATAGGACTGAAACCACCTATGTACAAACAAAATAGAAATGAGTATATTTAGACAGTTAAGAGAAAAAAATCAAACATAATTTTATAAAGGAAGGTCATTATGGTAGTTGAAAAGAGTGTAAAAGAGCTGGAGAATTCCCAGATTGCACTTACCATCACAGTTGACGCTGCATCTATTGAGAAAGCTTATCAAGAAAGATTGAAGAAGTACGCTGCTAATCTGCAGGTTGATGGATTCAGAAAAGGCAAAGTTCCATCATCAATCGTTGAGAGAAAGTATGGCGAAGGCATTAGAGAAGAAGCAACATTTGATTGCATGGAGAACACACTTCAGGATGTTCTAAAAGACATTGAGGATGATAAGAAGCCACTTCCATACTCAACACCTGTATTGCAGGATGAAGAGAAGCTTCTCCCATTCAAGAAGGATGAGAATATCACATTCACAGTTCACTATGACGTAATGCCTAAGTTCGAGCTTCCTTCATACACAGGTCTATCTGTAGAAGTAAAGTCAAAGAGCGTAAGCGATGAGGATGTTAAGGCTGAGATTGAGAAGCTCAGAGAGCAGAACAGCCTCGTAGTAGCTAAAGACGGCGAAGCAGCTAAAGACGACATCGCAACAGTTAATTACGTTGAGCTTGATGAAGAAGGAAATGAAATCGAGAATACAGAGAGAGAAGATTTCACATTCACTATCGGTTCAGGCTACAACTTCTATAAGATTGACGACGATGTAATCGGCATGAAGAGCGGAGATGAGAAAGTAATCGAGAAAGACGTAGATGATAGACATGTTAAGCTTTCTGTTGAGCTCACTAACCTCAAGATGAGAGAGCTTCCAGAGATTGACGATGACTTTGCTCAGGACGTTAAGGAAGAGTATAAGACAGTTTCTGATATGGAAAACGGCATCAGAAAGAACCTCGAAGAGAAAGCTGAAGAAGAGAATAAGAACGCTAAGACTGAAGCTATCATCGAGAAGCTTATCGAAGAGAGCAAAGTCTCAGTCCCAGAGAGCATGGTTAACTTCCAGCTTGAGCAGAACTGGAAGAACTTTGTTCAGAATTCTGGTCTTCCAGAGCAGCAGCTCATGGGATTCTTCAAGATGCAGAACCAGACCAAGGAATCTATCATGGAGACTTGGAAAGAGACTGCAATCAAGGATCTAAAAGGCCAGCTGATTCTTGAGGCAATCAAGAACAAAGAGAACTTTGCTCTTAACGAAGAAGAGTTCAACAAAGAGTGTGAAGAGAAGCTCAAGAACATCGAGGATGAGAATACTAAAGAGTACTATAAGAACATGCTCAAAGATGAGAAGCAGTTCGCTATGGTAATCCCATTTCTTCTTGAGAAGAACACATTCACAGAAGCTAAAGAAAACTAATTA
The DNA here is from genome assembly GCA_934247875.1 of uncultured Spirochaetales bacterium. Classification (GTDB taxonomy): domain Bacteria; phylum Spirochaetota; class Spirochaetia; order Sphaerochaetales; family Sphaerochaetaceae; genus Ornithospirochaeta. The sequence goes on along the minus strand of CAKQJZ010000001.1, from coordinate 36,458 downwards.
TCAGGAGTTTCTTTTGACAGAGCCAAAAATGAACAATCTTGTTCCTTATGTAGTTTCACAGACAGGAACAGGAGAGAGGCAATATGACATTTATTCCCGTCTTTTGGAAGATAGAATCATCTTCCTTGACGGGGAAATCAGAGATGCAAACGCAGACTTAGTTGTTGCGCAGATGATTTATCTTGAAAGCGTAGACCCTAAGAAGCCTATAAATCTATATATCAACAGTCCTGGAGGCAGCGTGTCTGCAGGGCTTGCAATCTATGACACAATGCAATATGTTTCATGCCCAATCAATACAATCTGCATTGGCATGTGCGCATCTATGGCTTCTATTATCCTATCTGGCGGAGAGAAAGGCATGAGATCAATCCTCCCTCACGCTAGAGTCATGATACATCAGCCACTTGGCAAGCTTTCAGGCCAGACATCAGATGTGCTCATTTCTGCTAAAGAGATAAGCAGAATCAAGGCAATCACATCAGATATCCTTGCAAGCAACTGCAATAAGAGCGTTGAAGAGATCAATAAAGCTATACAGAGAGACTGCTACTTAAGCGCAGATGAAGCTGTTAGCTTTGGCATTGTAGATAAAATCATAAAGAAGAAATAATATGGCTAGAGGTTCTAAATACTGTTCCTTCTGTGGCCGTCCATTAGATGGCACAGTCAAACTTGTAACAGGCCCAGGTGTTGCAATCTGCGAAGATTGCATCAGGACCTGTTTTGATATAATCAAGCAGGATAATGATTCAGATGACTCTTCAGATTTTGATTCAATGGTAATCCCTACTCCACAGGAGCTTAAAGATTACCTTGATCAATATGTAATCGGACAGGAAGAGGCTAAGAAAGTACTATCTGTAGCTGTACATAACCACTATAAGCGCATCAAGTTCAAAGCACAGGTCAAAGAGATGGGCGTAGAGCTTGATAAATCAAACATCCTCGTTATCGGTCCAACTGGAACTGGTAAGACACTCCTTGCAAGAACACTTGCTAATAAGCTCAATGTACCATTTGCAATCGCAGATGCTACAACTCTTACAGAGGCAGGCTACGTCGGAGAAGATGTTGAGAATATACTGCTTAAGCTTATTGAGTCAGCTGATTATGATATCAAGCGTGCAGAGAAAGGAATCGTCTTCATCGATGAAATCGATAAGATTGGAAAGAAAGGCGAAAATGTATCAATAACCAGAGATGTATCTGGAGAAGGCGTACAGCAGGCTCTCTTGAAGATTATCGAAGGCACAGTTGCATCTGTTCCACCTCAGGGAGGAAGAAAGCACCCTAACCAGGAAATGCTCAAGATCAACACTAAAGATATCCTATTCATTTGCGGTGGCGCATTTGTAGGACTCGATAAGATCATCGAGAAGCGTACAGCAGTTGCTGGAATGGGATTTGGTGCAAACATTATAGATAAAGAAGAGAAGGATCTCTCAAATCTTTATAAGGAAATCTCACCAGAGGATCTTGTAAAGTTCGGTCTTATTCCTGAATTCATTGGTCGTCTTCCTATAATCACAACACTAAACAACCTGAAAATCGATGATCTAAAACGTATTCTCACAGAGCCAAAGAACTCAATCATCAAGCAGTACATTGCTACATTCAAGCTAGATGGAGTTAAGCTGACATTCACAGATGAAGCTATTGAAGAGATTGCTAAAGTTGCATTTGAGCAGAAGACTGGAGCTAGAGGACTTAGAAGCATCATTGAGAATCTGATGTTGAATATCTCATTCGACATTCCATCTATTAAAGGTGCTGAAGAAGTAATCGTAGATAAAGAATGCGTCCAGAATCATACTAATCCTAAGGTAATATCTAGTGAAGGACACTATCTTTCCATCAATTAATGAAGCGCTTCTTGATAAAATCAAGAGCTATAATGACATCCTCATCATTGGGCATAAGAACCCTGATGGGGATTGTTTATCTTCAACATTAGCTGTTGAAGCTATTCTAAAGAAACTCAACAAGAATACACTTGCTATCAGCGATGGACCTTTCCATCGCCCAGAGCTTAAGTTCTTAAGCGATAAAGTCAAAACTGAAATCAATCCAGAGTTTCTAAGCAGAAAACCGCTTGTTATTGTAGTAGATTGCTCTACTATAGACAGACCTGGAGAAATCTTCAAATCAATCAATCACTTAGAGCGTGTTGTAATCGACCATCACAGCTCAGGCGAAGCTTTCTGCAAAGAGGAACTATCTTATATAGTGCCATTCTCCCCTTCTACTACACTCTTGGTTGATGTGCTTAGAGAGAGCTTATCTGTTGAGCTAGATAAAGAGATTGCAACTTATCTATATATAGGACTTCTGACAGATACAGGATTCTTCCATTTCATATCTCAGCGTGTTGGAGAAGAGGTCTTCAAAAGAGCTGCTGAGTTCGCAAAAGCCGGAGTCGATCCATATGACATGTATGATAAGATGAACGATGGAAAGGCATTTGAAGATGTATTAAATGGTGCAAAGGTACTTGAAAGCACTGAGACATATTATGAGGGAAAGCTCTTAGTTGCATACCAGAGGAAAGAAATAGAAACAGCAGGACTTTCAGACAATCTATATGCAGAGCTACTCAAAATAAGCGGCGTCAAAGCAGTTGTATTCTTCAAAGAAAAAGAAGATGTAGTCGACGTTGGATTCAGAGCTAAAAAAGACTCAGGACTCGATGTTGGAGAGATTGCATCTTTAATCGGAGGCGGTGGCCATAAACTAGCTTCTGGAGCTTCCCTAAAATTACCACTTGACGAGTGCAAAGAAAAAGTGCTCGCTCTATTTGCTTCTATCTTATAGTTTTATTTCATTTGGCACACTTCTTGCTTGTATGTATTGAGGTGGGATAAATGACTAATTATTACACAGAAGAAGAGGATCGGGCATTTTCACTCAAAGTTGCTAAGTACAACTCACTTCCTAATGGGGAAGAGAAAATGCAGATGAGAGAAGAGATAGTCAGCAGAGTCTATCTCCTTTTATATGAGATTCCTATCAGATATCTCTATGCATCTACAGATAGCGCTGCAGATATCTTCATTGACTCTCAGAGTGAAGTTGATGATATCATCTCGAGCTACAGAGTATGCGGAATCACATTCAATCGCTACATAACCCAAGTATGCAGATTCAAGCTGCTCAGCAGACTCAGAAAAATGAGACAGCACCAGTTAGCTGAAGATTCATTATACCTCTCAGAAACAGAAGCTCCTTACTATATCGAGTTAAATGAACCTAAAAACCCAATACATGAAGGAATAGAGCGCGAAGGCATAGAAGCGCTTACACTTCCAGAGTTATTTGACTATATAGTAAGCGAAAACGATGGAATCTTCGAAAGCAACAACGAAAAAGAGAAAGAGCTTCATCGTTATCTTCAACGCAGATCTGCAAGAAGGCACTTTCTGCAATACCTCCTATACATTCCGCAAGTAGAAGACGAAAACATGATAAGCAATCTCGCAAGAGTCCTTGATGTCGACTACAAAGTACTTGCTGAATTCTTCATACATAAGCACAACAGACTTGATAAAACATATGAGGCAAGATTGAAGACCCAATCAATCATCGCAAAGCACTGGATTCTGATCAACAAGCTCAATAGAACGCTGCTTGCAACTAGAGATGACAAAGAGCAGCAAAAGATCAGAAAACACATAGATAAGCTAAATCGCTGTCAGCAGCAAAGAGTCGAAGCATTGAAAAAGAGCTATCACGGAATGACGCAAACAGATATCTCAGAGATGCTCGAAATGAAAAAAGGCACTGTTTCTCAGAGCATTAAAGCAATTAAGAAAAAACTCGAGCTGATTGCAGAAAAAAAGTAGCTAAAGTAGTTATACTGAATCCATGAAACTATATTTTGCATCTGGAAACGAACATAAGAAGATTGAAATGACAAGACTTTTAGGCGGAATTGATTTGGTTCTGCCTAAAGAAGAAAACATAGCATTTGATGCCGATGAGACAGGTAAGACATTCATAGAGAATGCAATAATCAAAGCTGAAACTCTTTATGACACTGTAAAAGCACCTGTACTAGCTGATGACTCAGGCTTAGTTGTCAATGCACTTGGAGGAGCACCTGGCATATATACAGCGCGCTATGGAGAGGATGTATTTAAAAGAAAGCTCTCTGACAGAGAAAAGTACATGTATCTGCTCGATAACCTAAAGGGGAAAGAAGATAGAAGTGCAAGATTTGTTTGTGCGCTATGCTTGATACTAAGCCCTACTAGACGCTATATAATCCAGGAAGATTGCATAGGCTCTATTGCACTAGCACCATCAGGCACAACAGGCTTTGGCTATGATCCTGTCTTCTATATCGATGAAGCTAAATCCATCTCTGCAGACCTCAAAGAGGGAGAGAAAGATAAATATAGCCACAGAGGAAAAGCAGCAAGAATAATCGCGAAGCTTATCAAAGAGGAAGAGAATGGAAGATAAGACAACTTGGGACCTATCGTCACTTTTCAAAAGCAACGATGAGTGGTACAGCGCAGTTGAAAGCTATAAGCCAACCCTAGACAAGGCTAAAGCCTTCAAAGACAGACTTAGCCAATCTCCAGATACCCTCTTTGAAGCTTTTTCCTATATTGAAGAAGAATTCAAAGAGCTTGAGAGAATATGTTCTTATGCATTCTTAAAGTACTCAGCAGATGGAAGCTACGAAGAGAATGCAAAGCTATTTGGAGCAGCAAACGCACTTGAGGCAAAAGTAGCTGAGGAGACATCTTACTTTGACTCTGAGCTTGTAGCATTAGATGATAAATATATTGAAAACGCTTTAAAAGAAGAAAGATTCAAGCCATACGAAGTCTATATAAGACATATAAGGCGACAGAAAGCTCATATATTGAAAGATAATGAAGAGAGATTGCTATCTCTATTCTCTCCTCTATCTTCAGCATTCCAAGAAGCTTTCAATGATCTTAACAATATTGACCTTTCATTTGAGAGTGTTAACGGTAAACCACTTACTCACTCACTATTCTCACGCTACATGATAAGCAAAGATGAAGAAGAAAGAAAGATTGCATATAAGAACTACTACAAAGCATTTGATAACTCTAAGCACTTAATTGCAAAGTTGTATGAAGGTAGTGTCAAGAAAGATATATTTCTCTCCAAAGCAAGGGGTTACAGCTCAACGCTTCAGAGAGCACTATACCCTGATAATATTGATGAGCGTGTTTACACATCGCTTATAGATGCAGTTCATGAGCATATCAAATCACTACACCGGTACTACGAAGTAAGAGCAAAGCTCATGAATAAGACAAAACTCAAGCACTATGATGTTTATGTCCCTATGATTGATTATAAAAGCGAGCCAATTAAGTATGATGAGGCTGTAAAGATCATAGATAAAGCACTAGTACCACTGGGAGAAGAATATAGAAAGACTCTTATAAGCGGACTAACTGACGAGCGCTGGGTTGACAGGTATGAGCGCAAAGGCAAGAGAAGTGGAGCGTTCAGTGCTGGCGGATATATTGGAAAACCATATATTCTCACAAACTATGAAGATAATGTGCTCTCATCTGTATTTACATTGATACATGAGGGTGGCCACTCAATGCACTCATACTACTCTACTCGCTCCAATCCGTTCTTAAGCTACAACTACACAATATTCGAAGCAGAGGTTGCCTCGACATTCAATGAAAACCTGCTCCACTCTTATATGCTTGATAATGCAAAAAGCAAAGAAGAGGAAGCATACCTTATTTCAAAACACCTTGATGATATCGTAGCAACACTTTTCAGACAAACTATGTTTGCAGAGTTTGAGCTTAAAGCACATCAAGCCGCAGAAGAGGGGAATCCCCTCACTCTAGAACTAATAAGAGCGATGTACAGAGAACTACAAGAGCTCTACTTCGGTCCAATCGTGGAACTAGAAGATGTAAGCGATTTAGAGTGCTTAAGAATTCCTCATTTCTACAGAGCTTACTATTGCTATAAGTACGCAACAGGCATATCTGCCTCAATCGCGCTCTCACTTCGAGTGCTAAACGGTGGAGAAAAAGAAAAAAACGATTACCTCTCATTTCTATCTTCGGGCGGTTCACGGTACCCACTGGATTCACTGAAGCTAGCTGGCGTAGATATGTCTCAGCAAGAACCTGTTGAGAAGGCTATTGAGTATTTTGACTCATTGATTACCAGACTCGAGGAAATATAGCTCTGAGATTTTATTATCTTTTAATAAAAGGACGACTTCATCTTTGCTTTCTTGGCTGTAGATGACATAAAAGCCGTCCTTTTTGAAAAGAAGTATGTTTTCAAGCGGTAAGATTGAGGCTAAATAAGAAGTGTAAGATTTTTTAAGTAGCGTATCATCTTCTGCGTACTGTTCAATCCATTCTTCACTGAATGGAGAATAGAAGGCTTTAAGAAGAGATTCTTCAGCACTCCCCTCTCCTACATCTGTAATAAGAGTTCCTTTTGAGGATGTGATAGCAGCAGAACTTAAGAAGAATAATGATAGTGCTAAAAGCATAAAAAGCAGAATAAATCTCTTCATGTTCTAGATTATCGTGGAATATGATAAATTAAGCAATCGAGGTTATTTATGGAAAGACAAAAAGCACTTGAAGTACTCAATAAAGGCTTTACTCATACAGTCAAGGATCCTCTTTGGCAAAATGTCTATATGACAAAAGAGATAAAGGATCTCTTATCAGTTAAATGCGTAGAGAAGCTTTCAAGAATCAAGCAGAATGGACCTTCATACCTTGTTTATCCTGGTGCTGTTCATACAAGATTAAGCCACTCTATTGGAGTCTATCACCTGGGAAGAGAAATCTTATTGTCTGCATCAAGAAAGAGTGATTCACTGCCACTAACAGAGACAGGCATCATATCATTCATAGTTGCATGCCTTCTGCATGATATAGGCCACTTTCCATATGCTCATTCACTAAAAGAGATTGCTATCAAAGAACATGAAGAGCTTGGAAGCATATTGATAAGAGAAGATGAAGAGCTTTTTAAAGCTGTTAAAGCTACAGGCGCAGATCCTGAATATGTCGCAGCAATCATCGATAAGGACATGCTCTCATCAAGCGATGAAATCCAGTTCTATCGCTCACTTCTCTCTGGCACTCTTGACCCTGATAAGCTCGATTACCTCTCTCGCGATGGCTTCTTTGCTGGCATCCCATATGGCAAGCAAGACACAGCTTATATAATCTCTTCGCTTTCGGTAATCGACGGAATGCTGGCTTTGGATGAGAACGCAATAAGCTCTGTTGAAGAAATCTTGTTCTCAAAGTACATGATGTATAGAACTCTTTATTGGCATAAGGATGTCAGAAGCGCAACAGCTATGATAAAGAAAGCTTTGATAAGCGCAGTGCTGCAGGATAAACTCAAGTTCGATGAGCTATATTTTCTAGATGATGATGAGTTCAATTCTTTGATGGAAGAAAAAGCTGCAGAATGTGAAGCACTCTCACTTGTTAAACGCGTAAAAGAAGGAGATATACTCAAAGAAAAGGTAGCCTTCCCTTTTGCAGAGAATGGCACAATTGAGAAAAAATCACTTAACCCTATAAAGCGCAAAGCAGTTGAAGATGCACTCTACTTGAAGCTTAAAGAGAAATATAGCGATCTAAAGGAATATGAAGTCATTCTAGATATTCCAGAGCCAATCAACTTTGAGACATCACTTATGATAGCTAAAAGCGATGGCACAAACTCTGAGCTTGATGAGGATATGCTCATATTCACACGTGGAGTCAGCAAAGCATTCTCTAAGCACTTAAGAAAAGTCAGAGTATTCTTACCGCAATATGTCGATGAAACTGCTGCAAAGAAAGCAGTAGAGGAAATAGCAAATGAATGAAAAAGCAAGTTATCTCGATTTGATCAATGGTGATATCCCACCATGGGTAATGAGATTCATCAAAGGTGCTGGAAAAGCAATCAATGAATACAACATGATAAAAGAGGGAGATGAAGTGCTCCTAGCTGTCTCTGGTGGCAAAGACAGCCTTGCGCTTGCACTTGCGCTCTCTCTAAGACGCAAATGGATGCCTGTTACATATAAGCTCAAAGGATTGATGATCAACTGGATAGAGCACCCTATCCCTGAAGAATATCGAGGTCTATTGAAAGATTACTTTGAAGCTCTAGATATTCCTTTCCAGATTTTAGATGAAAAGCAGTTTCCAGACTCATTCAAAGGTGATTTCAACTGCTATCTATGTGCAAGAAACAGAAGAAGAATACTCTTTGAATATGCCAAAGAAAATGATGTGAAGCTGATTGCAATGGGCCATCACCTTGATGATTTAGTTGAGACATCTCTTATGAATCTATGCTTCAGAGCCGATTTCTCAACAATGAATCCTGTCCAGGAATTCTTTGACGGAAAGCTTCATATAATAAGGCCGCTTATTGAAATTCATGAAAATGTAACACATAGGTTATCTGAGGCATATAACCTTCCGACAGTAAAGCCTGTATGCCCATATGATCAGACAAATATCAGATCGAAACTCAAGCCGATTGTCAAAGAGCTATGCCATATCGACAAGCTCACAAGAGAGCACATATATCATGCGCACACATTCAATTGCGCACTTGAAAAGAGCAAAGATTCCGATATTTCATAGCTACTATCTTTGTGCTAGACTATAGTGAGATGTTTGTCATCGTTTTGAGGTAGAAATGAAGAAAAGTTCAATAGCAATATTAATAGCATTATCAATAGTATTTTCTTTGAGCGCTAAAAGCACATTAGCAACTATCAATGAAGAGAGCAAAGCTAGCATTGAGTTATACACTGAAAACGCTGAGAAAAGCGCTGAATGCAATATAACCAAACCTGGCTATTTGATAAGAGTCAAAGACCAGGATGTTAAGCTATCTGGAGAAGGAGAAGATATCTACCTCAGAGCAAACAGCGATCTTTTCTTTGCAGAAAGCGATCCGTTTACGCTTTTCCTCATCAATGGCTCAATGAATGTAATTTCTGAAAGTGAAAGCCTTGTGTCTGTCTACACACCAACAACACATGTAGATATCAACGCACCTGGTGAATATGCATTCACAACAACAGAAGATGAAGAGCTTTTCTATAACCTTTCAGATAGTGTAGTAATCGCACTCGATGGAATCACACTCGATGAATATGCTATAGACCCTATGTCTAAGCTTGATTACATCGAAGGTGCTATCTATGCACTAGAAAAAGATCAGATCAGGAGGATCACAGTCGATGAAGCTTTACTTGAAGCGCTTAAGACACCTCCTAAAGCACCTGAAATCAGAGTAGAAGCTGTACTTAAGAATACTGAGCCAGAAAAACCAAATCTATCTATCAAGAGTGCAAATCTAGAGAACATAATAGATGAAATCAAAGTAGCATCAGTACCTTCTCTCAGAGTAGTAAAGAGCGAACTCGTTGCAAAAGTTCCAGAAAGTCCAAAGTTCTCTATTACTTCAATCTCAACTCTTAAAGATATCAAGCCAAAGAAATCTGCTGTATCTGTATCTAGTGAACTTGTCACACTCCCTGTTATAATCAGCGGACGCTTTACTAAGCCTGCATCACTCTTCCAGCCAAAAGCTGAACCTGTTGAAATTAAAGCAGAAGAGCCTCTGAAGGAAACAATAACAGGAATTGCACCAGTAGTTATTCCACCAGAGGCAATAGAAGCAAAAGAAGAAGCAAAGCCTATTGAGAGAGAAGAGATTACAGGCAGCGTAAAGAAGAACTTCGTATTTGACGTACTATTCTCAACTCGCGCATTCACAGATAGTGAGACTAATGAGCAATCTCTCAACTTCTCATTCCAGCCTCTATTCAAATACGGTTCAATGGCTTTGACTTTGAACTTAGACCCTATCCACATTCTCTCTTACCAGGATAATAAGACAACAATGGATTGGGTAAGGTATTCAATTGCATTCCTTGAAAGCTTCAGATTCAGAACACTCAATGAGCATTTTGATATCACAATCGACAAATCAACAGATGTTGAAGGTGACTCTGTAGGCCTATATAGAGGCGTTAACCACATCTGGGATGGAAAGACAGAGAGACTCGGGCTCCAGATGAATCTAAGCTACCCAAGATTCAAGCTCAGAGTTTACGGCAATGATCTGCTTCTAAATACAGATAGAGCATTCGTATTCGGAGTCGATACAGATACAAGACTCTCTCATGATACTCCAGTTGGTTTCACTCTTGGTCTTCTTGCTGCAACAGACTTGAATAACTTCACAGAGTCAATGAATCTCTATCCTCAGTTCTCTTTCTACCTTCCTTTCTATACAAACGGAAAGAACTATGTAGGAATGAAAGCAGGAATTTCACTTGCATTCAATCCTAATACAATCAGCGAATATGAGATTGATAAATCTGGATGCTTGATAAGCGGAACACTTCCTATCAAGTTTGGAGCATTCAGTGCAGAACCTGGTATCCACTATACTAACGGTCCTCTTCACTACAATAGCGTAGACAGCTCTAACTACAAGCCAGATTCAACTATTACAGATACAAGCATTCTTACAGTTGCTTCTAAGTTTGGCTACAGTGGAGATGTATTTGGCGCTAAAGCAAACATCTTCTTTGATGTAGCGCTTAAAGATATGACAATCATAGAGCAGAATAGCTTCTTAGATGCATCTATCTATCTGAAATTCAATCAGCTCAGAATATCTGCTGGAGCAAATATCCAGAACTATACAACACTTGCATCTTATAAGAATGCCAATGCTAAGATCTATGGTGGATTGGATTTCACTTTCCCAAGTGTCACTACATACCTCAAAGCTGGCATTACAGACTTTGAGAACAAGCACTTCTTCTTGACATATGGTGCAACAGCATCATTCCTCTCTTCAGATAAGAGTGCTAAAGAGAGCAAAGAAAGAGATAAGAAGTCATTAGTTCATTTCGATCTCATCACTGGCTATAACTACCGCTTCGCAGAAGATAAAGCAGCTTATCTGATGAAGCCTATTCTAACTATCGGCAATGATGACTACTTCATTGCACTCCGTGCTCCACTTCAGCTTTCATTCAAAGATAACAAAGAGTTCTCAATTGAGGGCCAGAATGGCAATAAGTGGTGGGACTTTGGAGCATCTGAGACTAGCGCAACGAGAAAAGCATTCAGAACTGTCACAGACTCTGTTTCCATTATCGATGGACTCAAGCTTGGAGGCAGCAATAACGTTGCTTACTTGATGCTTGAGCGTGGCTGGAGAAAGAATGGAACTCTATTCACATCATTTGGTAAGACAGAAGCCCTCTCTCTTAGAACTGGCTTCAACTTCACTAACCTAGCCCTCAGTGCATTTGTTGATAACCTTGAGTCTCCTCATATCGGAGAATTGAGCATTGCTGTTCTTCCTCTTGGCATCAATAAGCTTTCTATCGGAATCAACATGCCTCTTGAGATTCTCTTCAAGGATCTGAAGAATTTCGATATGAACTACTATCCAGAGTTCAGATTGGATATCCCAGTCTACAAGAAGATGGTTACTCTTTCAGCACTTGCTATTGGACATGTTGGTGTTGAATATAAAGATGGAGTTCCTTCTCAGAGTTCTGTCATCTATGACTTTGAGAACAAGAATTTCTCTTCAGCACTTGTCGGTGGTGAGCTTAAACTTGATTTTGACAAAGTAGCATTAACAGTACAAGGAGGATACAGAATCGGTAATCTCACACCAGATATGTACAATAGATTCACATCTATCTACAACGAGATACCAACTGCAACCAACGCTACAAATAGTCTAGGCCTCTCAGGGTCCAGCAGTGCAGATGGCTTCTATGGTAAGATCTCATCAACATTCACATTCAAGCGCCTATATCTCGATTTAGCTTATACTACTTCGAATATAGAGGAGCTCAGAACTAATTATAAGAATGTCGAAGATGACCTATTCAGCTTGAAGCTTGCATATGCATTCAACGATGCTTTGACACTCTATGGCACACTTGATAGACGTGGCTTCATTAAGCTGTTCGATAGCTCAACTGTAATTGAGGAAGTCATCAAAGATAAGAACACTCTATTCTCACTTGGATTTGATTGGTCTTATGGTATTCTCAATCTCAGCGCTGAGTATGCAACAGCACTCATGAGCTCTGGCTATAGTACTGCGAACCCATATGTAAACACTAATGCTGTCTATAGTGGCAATACTACACAGTCTCTATCTGTAACTACAAGGATTCATTTCTAATGCAGAGAATCAATCTGCTATCCCCTCTCCTATCTGCAAGAATCGCAGCAGGAGAGGTAATTGAAAGGCCTCAATCTGTACTTCGAGAATTCCTCGATAACGCAATCGATTCTGGTGCAACTGAGATCAGAGTTACTATAGAAGGTGGTGGCATTGACCTTATCAGAGTCCAAGATAATGGCTCTGGGATTTTGCGTGATGACTTAGAGCTCATTGGCAAACGCCACGCAACAAGCAAGATAAAAGACTCTGATGATTTATATACTATCAACACAATGGGATTCCGTGGAGAAGCTCTCTACTCTATCTCATCTGTCTCAAAACTTACTATCAGAACAAGAGCTAAAGAGAGTGGAGAGGGATCAACTCTTGTAATAGATAATGGAAAGCGTTATGAAGTTGAAGATGGAGGCCCAGCAGAAGGCACAGTAGTTGAAGCAGAAGACCTCTTTAAAGATATTCCAGCGCGTCGTGCATTCTTAAAGCGCAACGCTACAGAAGCGCAGCTTTGCAGGAATCTTCTGACTATCAAAGCACTTGCTTTTCCTCATATCAGATTCACACTCACTATAGATGGTGCATTGCGCTTGGATTGGCCAAGCGTGGAAACACTCAAAGAGAGAGTGATGTTCTACTATAGATCTCTTGGATATTTTGATGGAGACTTCACAGAGATGCATCAGGATTATGATGACTTCTCAATCACAATCATCGGTGGAAGCTCAGCTGTTAAGCGAAGCGATAGAAAAGAGATCAGAGTCTTTGTCAATAAAAGACCTGTTGAAGAATACTCGCTTGTACAGGCAATAATCTATGGCTACGGTGAGATGCTCCCAGGAGGAAGCTACCCTGTGGCTTCTCTCTTCATAGAGGATAAAAGCGAGCTTGTAGATTTCAATATCCATCCTGCTAAAAAAGAAGTGAAGCTAAGAAATCTGCAAGAGATTCATCATGCGATTACAACGCTTATAAAGAAGAGCGCAGAGAGAAAGATACCTACGCTTGAGCCAGTTCAAAAAGAATTCTATATCCCCTCCTCTTCTAAAGAGACATTCTCTTCATTCAAAGAAGAGAAAAGAGAGACATTCTCTAGCTATATCCCTAAAGAACGAATAAAAGAAGAGCCTTCAAGTTCTCTTCTAACAGAGAGAAGAACTGAATACAGAAGCAGCGATAGAGATTGGGTCGAGAAAGCCAAGAAGCTAAGAGAACTTAATGAAAAAGCAAAAGAAGAGATAAAAGCTGAGATAAAGGAAGAAGCAAAAGAAGAAAAGATTTCTTTCCGTTACATTGGACAGGCATTCAATCTATTTCTGATAGCAGAAAAAGATGATGATCTATACCTTGTCGATCAGCATGCTGCACATGAGAGAATACTATACAATGAGCTTCTGGAGCAGAATACAATCCAGCCACTGCTTGTTCCAATAAAGCTTGAAGTTGATAGTGAAACAGATGCATTTCTGACTAACCACTCACATATCTATACAACTCTTGGCATTATGCTTTCTCGTGAAGCTGATGGCAAGTGGGAAATCAACGCACTGCCTGCTGTATGCAGGGGAATAGAGACAGAGCTTACTGACTTCATAACTAGCGCAAGAGCAGATGAAGAAGAACTCGATGCGAAGCTATTTGCGATAATTGCGTGCAAAGCTGCAATCAAAGCAGGAGACTCTATCGACAAGTGGAGCGCAGAAGCACTCCTTGATAAAGTATTCAGAATGAGTGAGCCAGTCTGCCCTCATGGAAGAACATTCCTGATTAAAGTATCTGAAAAGAAGCTAAGAGAGCTAGTTGGAAGGACTCATTAACTCTTCTTTGAGAGTTATCTCATTTCCATACTTATCGCGATATGTGAATATTGCACTGCTAAACGCAGATAAATCTATTGAATCATCTGGAGTAGCTGAGACTATTCCATCATTGTTTTCTAGAGCAATAACAACATTCTCAGAACCTTTATAAATGCCACTTGAATCATAGTGCGGAAGATTATCTAAATCATAAGATAAAAGCGCAAATGAAGAATCTTTATCGCTTCCGTCTTCATTGGTGATTACAACTTTATATTCACCTGATGCGAAATGAGCACCTTGAGTAATCTCAAGAATTGCTTCTTCTCCATTTCTTATAGTGCCCTCATAAGCCAGATCAAGATCTGGATAGCTTACTCTATATGTGTAGATTTCATCATCAGAGAGTCTTACGTTAAGCGCTACGCACTCTTTTATGCCAAGTAGCACTCCGTCTTTATCGACGCTTGCACTGATTTTTCTGACTGCTTTTACAGAATAAAGGTCAAACCCCTCCTTCGCACAAGAGGCGAAAGAGAGAGTGATCAATAATATCAAGCAGAGTCTAATTTTCTTCACTTAGCATCATTCGAACAGGGTTAGCATAAGCATTCAAGACATAGTCTCTTACATCTTCTTTCAAGTGAGAGAAGCTATTGATGAATGCTTCTGGATCAAGACCATCATATAGAGATGTGAATCTTTTGCTATGCTCAAGATAGTCATAAGCAATATAGTTTGTGTTATATAGCTTATAGATTTTATGGATCTGCCTATCTATCTCGCGTGCAACTTCTTCTGGATTTGAATATTCAGCAGTAAGAGGATCTCCAATTGAAACATGAACTTTGCCTTTAGCACATCTCATGCCACGGACCATGCTAATGAGATCTTCATATTTCTTCTTCTCATAGTGACCGCCGTCCATTGCCTTCTTGACTTCTTCTCTACCCTTGTTGATATCATTCGGGTCATATTGATAGCTAATAGCAACAGGCACGATATTCACGCTCTTAATCAAATCTGAGAAGCTAATGCCACTGCCACGCTTTGAGAGATAGAGCATCTTGATAATGCCTGGCTGAGTATTATCTATGCCATCTTTGCTGCGTCCTGATTTCTGCGCAACCCAGATTGATTTATTCTCTTCAGTAACAACATCGACAAAGTACTTGCTGAGCTTAATAGACTCAAGATATTTCTCTCTTAGAGGAAGCTCTCTTCTGACTATTACGCCACCATTCAATCTGAATAGATCTTCAACAAACTTATTTGCAATGAGATTGTCGCCAAAAGCCATCTCGCAAAAAGGCTTGCCGCCCTTCATCAGTGCATAATCAAGAAGTGCGCAATCCAGGATTATATCTCTATGAGTAGAAATAAAGAGATAACCCTTATTAGGATCAAGCTTCTCAACACCGCTGACGCTAAACTCAGAAGTAGTCTTCTCAAGCACAGCAGGAATCAGAACACCTGCTGTAACATAGCGCTGGAAATCTTCATAGCTTTGGACCTTCTTGATGCTTGCCATGATAGTATCGATGATCTTCTTAGCAGCTTCAAAATCGCCATTAGCAATAACATAGGCAAAAGCTCCTAAGAACTCACGTTTTTCAAGGAGTCTAGCTATTGCCTCTTTTACAGCTTCGCCTCTATAAGGCGCAATATCTTCATATTCAGAATAGTTCATTAATTGATTGTCTTCAGGAACTGAGTCCTCTCCCATTTATAGCCTTCACTGTTTCTCTCTTCAGCAAGCTTGCCACAGAAAGAAGCAATATCAGCAAAGTTCTTTCTCTCCATCCATGATTCAATATCTCTATTGATCTTAGTAATAGCAGAGAAGCCATCTTTGATGACTACAGAGCAAACCTCTACAGCCTTAGCACCAGCCAACAGCATCTTTATAGCAGTTTCGCCGCTATATATTCCAGTGTTTCCTGCAAGATCCATCTTGACCTCTCCGCTCATTAGCCCAATCCATCTAAGAGCTTCACCATAATCATTAGGAGATGATGTAGGAATGCCATTTATGAATGACATTGATTCAATGTCGATATCTGGACGGAAGAATCTGTTGAATAGAACAGCTGCATCAATGCCTTCTCTATCAAACATTCTGATAGTATTTGCAAGAGATGAATATTTATATCCAATCTTGATTGAAAGAGGACAAGAGATCTTCTTTCTAGCAAACTTCACAAATGACTCTAGTGCTTTATCGACCTCAGAGCCTGGAACTGAAGCATCAGATGCAATCGGATAGTAGTTGAGCTCTATAGCATCTGCGCCGCAAGCGATAAAGCGAGAAGCATACTCTGCCCAGTTATCACGGCTCTTGCAGCAAATAGATGCAATGACAGGAATAGAAAGCTCCTTCTTAGCCGCTACTAAAAGCTTCATATACTTATCGATATAGAAATCCCTGCTCTGTGCCTTATAAGCAGCTTCAGCTGTTGAGTGTGTCAGATACTCCTCATTGCTATCATATTCATTAGAAACATCGCTCTCAATCTGCTCCTCGAAGATTGACTTCAGGACAACAGCACCAGCACCTGCTTCCTCACACTTCTTTAGCGATACGATATTCTGAGTAAGAGGACCTGCTGAAACGATTACAGGGCTTTTAAGATCCATGGATAGATATTTAGTATTAAGTGATGCCATTTAAGCCTCCAATTAAAATCATTATATACCAAAAACAGAGAGGAGATATAGTCAAAGGAATTCCCTAGGCGCGCTAGGGAACTCATCATTAATCATAAAATAAAAGGAACCATCAGATTATGCGATTGATAAACCACATATGTCTCAACATCAAGCACATCTTCGATCTTAGTTACCTCTGTTGAGAAGAATTGCAAGAGCGAGAGATTCTCTTCTTCAGAGAGCACTAACTGAACCATCAAGTCATAACGCCCTGTAACAACTGCTACAGAAACTACGCCTCTAAGCTCGCAGAACTCTTTGGCCTTCCTCTCAAGATCCATTGTCTTTAGCTTAACGCCCATCATTACAACCTGCATGCCAGGAATGTACTCTGGATTAACTAAGCCGGAGATCTGGAGAACGCCCTCCTCTAAAAGTGATTTCACTCTGGACCTTACAGTGTTTTCTGTAATGTTAAGCTCATCAGCAATAGCTGAGAAAGGCTTTCTTCCATCTTGTAGCTGCTTGATAATTGACTTATTAGTCTCGTCAATCTTCTTCATAATCAACCGTTCTTTCTTTCGAACTCTCTCATGAACTCAGCAAGAGCTTTTGCATCTTCCATTGGCAGTGAATTGTATAGAGATGCACGGAGACCACCAACGCTTCTGTGGCCCTTAAGACCTAGCATGCCTTCCTTCTTGCTCTCTTCTACGAACTTAGCCTCTAGCTCTTCACTTGGAAGACGGAATACTACGTTCATTCTTGAGCGATAGTTCTTGTCTACAGGACATCTCCAGAAAGGAGAAGAATCAATAACATCATAGATGTAGCCAGATTTCTCAATAGCACGTTTCTCCATGCCTTCAGCTCCACCATTTTTCAAGATCCACTCAAGCATCAGCTTAACACCCCAGATAGAGAAAACAGGAGGAGTATTATATAGTCCCTTCTCTTTTGCATGGAGTGAGTAGTTCATGTATGCAGTGAGGTTCTCTCTCTGACGCTCTAGCATATCATGTCTCATGATGATGAATGTAGCACCAGCAGGTCCCAGATTCTTCTGAACACCACCATATATCATTGCGAAGTTCTTAACGTCTACTGGGCGTGAGAGGATGTCTGATGACATATCTGCAATAAGAGGAACATCACCTGTAGTTGGGAATGACTGCCACTCAATGCCTCCGATTGTCTCGTTTGAGCATAGATATAGATAAGCAGAATTCTCACTTGGCTTTACTGTCTTTGGATCTGGAAGAGTTGTGAATCCACTTTCCTTTCCATCAAAGTATACATTGACATCGCCAATCTTCTTAGCATCATCACATGCTTTATTTGACCATGTACCAGTTCTGCAATAGTCAGCAACTAAGCCTGGCTTTAAGAAAGCATTAGGAATCATTGTGAACTGAAGAGTTGCACCGCCACCGAGGAAATATACATCGTAGTTCTCAGGGATATTCAATAGCTTTCTGAAATCAGCTAAGCACTCATCATACATCTCTTCAAACATTCCACCTCTGTGGGATGCTTCAATCATTGAAAGGCCCTTGCCTTTGTAATCAACAATATCTTTTTGGATAGCTTCTAGTACTTCTAATGGCATTGTAGAAGGACCAGCGAAGAAATTCATTTTTCTAGACATCAGATTTTACCCTCCTCTTTGTATTTCTTGATTGTCTCGAATACCTCTTCTCCGATTCTGAGGAGGTTTTCAACTGTATTAGCACCAACGTGTGGTGAGAATGTTACGTTATCACAAGAGAATAGTGGATTCTCTGCAATTACTGGAGGCTCAGATGAATATACATCAGTGCAGAACCATGAGAGCTTGCCGCTCTTAAGCGCATCTGCTACAGCTGCCTCATCTACGCACTTGCCACGTCCTGTATTGATGATAACAGGAGCTTTAGTCATTTTGGAGATTAACTCAGCATTGACCATCTTATCTGTCTCTGGAGTAAATGGAAGGTGCATTGAGATGTAATCAGCATTCTTAACAGCATCTTCAAGACTCATCATCTCAGCAACAGGAGAAGAAGCTACATACTTATCATAAGCAACAACCTTCATTCCAAATGCCTGAGCTCTTTCTGCAACTTTAGTTGCAATATTTCCAATACCAAGAAGAGCTAATGTCTTGCCATAAAGCTCTGTTCTCTTAGTCTTCTTTGCCCACTCACCCTTCTTCATTGTGCTATCATAGAAAGGAATATGACAAGGTGTGGAGATCATCAATGCGAATGCAAGCTCTGCAACAGCAATAGCTGAAGAGCGAGGTGTGTTAGTAGCAATGATGCCATGCTCACGGCAATAGTCTTTATCGATATTATCCATGCCAACGCCGCCGCGGATAATGAGCTTAAGTTTTTTAGCTTCAGAAAGATATTCACTTGTAGCTTTTGTTTTAGAACGAATCAAAAGCACATCAGCTTCTTTCAAGCGAGATGTATCCTCTGTTACTTCGCCAAATACTGATAGTTTTCCAGGAAGACTTTTATCAAATGCATCTGATATAAGAATCAACATAACGATCTCCTTATTTCTATATTTATAAAAAAGTATCACATGCATTAATGTGTATGTCAAATTAATTTGATTATTTTTATGTAATCATAAATTATGGTGAACTACCTCTTCCTAGCATCTGCTAAGGGAGAGGCTTCCAGCTTCTTTTATGTTCGAGGACCGCTTCCATATCTCAAATTGAGTATCGAAGTCAGACATCCCCTCCACTGGAGTACTCGTGTGTTCCGCACAAGAGCAGGTGATTAAATGCTTACCTGCTAGAAGCAGTGCTTTGCCGCTTTTGGCGTCTCTATCCTCAGTATAGCCACAACAATCACAGATGTATGTTCTGTCAGATAGTGAGATATCGTTTTTGATTGCACCACAGTTTGGGCACATCTTCGTAGATGGAAAGTATCTGTTGATTACCATCGCTTTAGGACTATGCAAGAGTTTATCCTTGATAGTGCCTAAAGCTGAGTTCTGAACCTGCTTTCCAAAGAGTCCTTTGTGCCATCCAGCTATATTCTCATCCTGCATGACGATTAAGCTGTGTTTTGTAATCAGATTGTGATAAGTCTTATTCGCCTTATCTCTTCGTCTGTTTGCAATATGCTCATACTCCCTCTTTATGAGATGCTTGGTATTATACCAGCCCCTGGAACCCTTTATTTGACGTGCAAGCTTCCGCTGCAGTCCTTTCAGGCGTTTCGATTCTCGGATTGATATATCAAACTTCTCATTTTCAGAGGTTGTTATAGTAGTCTTGATGCCGAAGTCGATGCCGATGGCATTATCAAAACCAATGGCTTTAGTATTAAGCTCTGTATTGTTATTAGGAACAAAGCATGTCAGCATCAGATAAATGCCAGATGGTCTCTTAACCAATCTGGCACATGAGAATTCAGCACCAGCCTGTATTCTCTTCATGCCAAATACTCTGATAGGGCGCCTGATGCCTGCTATATGAATAGTATTCTTATACTTCCCATTCTTATTTCCATCTGAACCATTGACAATCCAATGAGTATCCTCATATTGGTTCAGATGAATGGCATTATACTCAGAACGGAACTTCAGCTTGCCATTGGCCTTGCCTGTCTTCTCTCTCTCTTTGCAGCAAGCGAAGCCATATCCTGTACAAGGCCTGCTTTGACTGATTGGATGAATTTAGCTGGCAAATCCAAATGACGTTCAACGGCATTGCCATCCTTATCAAGTGATGTTATATCACGTGTCTTGGTATCGAAAGAGATGAATTCATCTTTGGATAAGCTTAATAAGTAATTGCAGAGCCATCGGCACTCAGTGAAATAAGAGAACAGTTTAGAACGCTCTTTGATGTTAAGGCAATTAAGATCAAGCTTTAATTCTATAGCAACAGGGCGCATCTTAGCGTGGCGCTCTCTAGTCGCTTTGCCCTTGTTTTTTGATTGTTTCGTTCTTGGTTAATCTAACAGCTTCATCCACATATATAATATAGCATTAAATCATTATTTCATAAAGATTTAATCAAGAGATATTTCCTGATTATAGCCATTCATTGCCACCTAAGCTTTGCTATAGATGGAGTACTCTGACTATTTAAATAGACATTCTTTAGTTTAACGGCAAAAAAGAAGCACCCGATTAGGGTGCCATTGACTTAGTAAGCCTTTGATGCGTGCATCTTTCTGACCTTCTTCATCTGCTTTCTAGCAAGAGCTTTGTTCTTGCGGTTCTTGATGGTAGAGGGCTTTTCGAAATACTCACGCTTCTTCCACTCTCTGATAATGCCTTCTTTCTCAACCATTCTCTTGAAACGCTTGATAGACTTCTCTAGTGGTTCGTTGTCATCGACCTTTACGTATGCCATATTAATCAATCACCCCCTTTCCCTTAAACGGGTCAGAATCCTATGAGAGAATATAAAAAAGAGAGAATGATGTCAACTCTCCAAAGCCTCCATTTCCTCTATGATCAGCTGTTCTTTTCTCTCACCTCTCCAATAATTGAGATCAGGAGAGAATACAAGAGTCACACGAGCTCCTGGGACGTACTTGTCTCTGTCTTTACTTCTCCACCAGATAGCTGGCCAGGCATTGGCACCATAGCGCAGCGTAAAGCGCAGATAGCGAGGATCCTGGGATGGCAATACGCTCTCAATAACTGCTTCTTTTATATAGAACTTAAGGTTCTCATTCTCTTGTCCAAATGGTTCAAAGAGAGATAGCGTTTCAAAGATTGAATCATTCATGAAAGGTGCTGGAATTTCAGCATCGACCTCGATTGCTTCATCTTCTTCACTTGGCTCCATGAAATTGAGCACATATTCTTTAATTCTCTCTAAAAACGTATCTAAATTGGCAAAAGGCATTGAGAAGCCTGCTGCGAATGCATGTCCGCCATAGTCATCAAGCAGATCTTCAAAGTTTGAGAGCAGAGTTCTTGCGTTATATGGCTTCTTGCATCTCAAAGAGGCAGATACTCTGTCTCCTTCTACTGTTGCAAGCACAAGCGTTGGCACAGAGTATTCATTCGAGATCTTTGATGAGATGATTCCTGTCAAGCCTCTTGGGATTCTTGGGTCTTCAACTACAATCATCTTCTTGTCTAATTCTTCATAGCTATCTTTTATCTTATCTTTAATCAGTGATATAGAATCCATCTCCTGAGCTTGGCGTGCTTTATTAAGTGACAAAAGCTCATTGGCTATCTCTTCAGCTCTGACTACATCATCTGTAAGCAGCAGCTCAAGTGCAACTTCAGGCATGCCCATGCGCCCCGCTGCATTGAGAACTGGAGTCAGCTTATATGATATATCTTTAGCACTGATTGGCCTTGAGATCAGGTTCTGCGTTGCAAGCAGATACGAAAGCGAAGTCATTGGCTTAGTAGAGAGCAGCTTCAGTCCTTTTTTTACTATCAGCCTATTCTCCCTTCTCATTGGCATCAGATCTGAAATTGTGCCTATAGTCTCAAGCTGCATGATAGTCTCAAACTCTTTATATAAAGATGGGTTTGAAAACAATGATACGCTCTTGAAAAGCGATAAGAGCGTTTCAAGTTCTTTATTGTTTGTTGTATAGCGCGCAGCTCTGCTCTTTTTTGAAAGCTCATAGAGCGATACGTTTCTAGCACTCGGCATTGCAGCTTCTAACTGAGGACGGAAATCAACCAATGATATGTCGACACTGCTTCCAAATGCCAAAGCAAGCATATTCTTCTCTGTCTTTGCATCAAGTACAACTATAGGAAGATTGCATGATAGGAAATCAAAGAGACGGCTTCCCATGACGGCTCCGTTTCCTTCAAGCACTTCCTCATTGATCCTATCTATCTCAACAAGGTTCTCAAGCTTAACTGCATTGATTCTTACAGTACCGTTGCCAGGCTCTGAATGAAGAAGAATAAGCGAGGAGTTATATAGCGGAGTCTTTGAAAACAAGAGCGCCCATGAAAGCTTTGCCGCAACAGCGCACCCAGCAAGCCCA
This sequence comes from uncultured Spirochaetales bacterium, assembly GCA_934247875.1. Taxonomy (GTDB): domain Bacteria; phylum Spirochaetota; class Spirochaetia; order Sphaerochaetales; family Sphaerochaetaceae; genus Ornithospirochaeta. The sequence continues at coordinate 13,795 of CAKQJZ010000001.1, read as the reverse complement.
TCAAATGGGTAGCCAGAGCCTTCTACTTTTGGATCTATAATCGCAATAGCAGGTGGAAGCGTCATGCCTGGCAGATGATGATCTGTGACAATTACATCAACGCCGCTCTTTTTGAGCATTCTTATCTCATCGATGGCAGATATTCCATTGTCTACAGTTATGACAAGGCTATAGCCCCGCTCTAGGATAGTAGCTGCAACATCCTGAGTTAAGCCATATGAGTCATCACCGGAGGGAAGCATGTAATCAAGATTCTCAGCACCTAGCTTTTTCAGCGTTCTATAGAGAATAGCTGTAGCTGTAACACCATCTGTATCTCTATCTCCGAAAATAAGGATCTTCTCTTTCTCTTCTATAGCCTCATCTATGCGCTCTATAGCTGAGTATATGTCCTCAACAGTAAATGGACTATGCTGATAGAGAAACTCATCCTCTAAAAAGTCCAGCATCTCATCATCTTCTACTCCGCGTCGTGTCAGCACAGTAGACGATAAGAGAGAGATGCCATACCTCTCTGAGAGCGCACGCACCTGATCTGTACGGCACTCTTTCATATATATATTCATAGCTTTTCCTTACCAAACCAATAAGCCTGACGAGAGTGTATCAAGAGACGAAGGGAAACACCTCTCAAGCGTTCTAAGCACATAGCGATATATTCTATATAGCTGTTCTTTGCTGAGATTCAAAGCAAATGAATCCAGCATAGGGATAGAAAGAACACGCTCGAGGTATCGTCTAGCGCTAGGTGGCAGAATCATCTGCCCTTCTAGTTTATCACAATCATGGCATACAGCAGTAGATAGAATAGGAGAAAAACCCAAAACCTCATCAGCTTTATATTCTCTTAAGCACGATGGGCAATGCTTGAAATCTCCAATCAGACCTGAAAAAGAGAGAAACTTTATAGAGAAAGAGATAACAACCTTCTGGTAATCTTCTCTTTCAAGAGAATCTATCGCATCAATATATAATCTATAAAGGTTGACTTCTGAAGTTCTGCTTTTGATCATCAGCTCAGAAAACAGAGCTGCAGCAGCTATTTTATCAAGATTTTCAGAGATATATTCATGAAGCGCTATGATATCGAGATCTTTGAGTGTGTATATATCACCATCCTTCTTTTTATATAGCGAGAACATTCCTTCGCTATATAAAGAAGCCTTAATGCTCTTTACACTCTTCTGTGCGCCATAGACTAAGACTCTGATAACTCCTTCATCTGGAGTAAGAATAGAGAGAAGCTTATCTTTTTCTCTTGCATTCTCTGTCTTTATCACAATGCCTGTAGTCTTGCTATCTCGAATCATAATTAGAGACTATGCCACCTTTCCAAAGTTGGCAATAGCCGAGAATCCTCCAGAGTGCTACTATTTAGCTGTGAAAAAGCTGATTTGTCTTATTGCTATTATTTTTGCTAATGCAATTCTGTTTGCAGTCTCATTCAATAATGGAGAGTCCATTGAAATCAGAGACAACCTGTTTTATAGCGAAAAAGAGCTTCAGAGCTTTTCATGGTCCACATCTTTAACAGAAAGCGAAAGAGAATACTATGACAAAGTCACTATCTCTTTGATTACTGGCGGAAGAGGAGACGAAATCTGGGAGTACTTCGGACACGCAGCATTCTTGCTAGAAACAGAAGACAGCGAAAGCATTATGTTTGACTATGGCGTCTTCTCTTTTGATAAGAAATTCTACATCAACTTCGCACTTGGAAAGCTCTATTACAGAATGCTTGCATCTTATGGAAGGTCAAGGATACTTGCTCTAAAGAGCGCAGATAGAGATGTATATAAGCTAGAGCTTGATCTCAATGCGACACAGAAGAAGAACCTGATAGCATTCCTTGAGTACAACAACAAAACAGAGAACAGAACTTACCTCTATGACTACTACTTAGATAACTGTGCAACAAGGCTCCGAGATATATATAGTGCTATGGATGGAAGCTATAAAGAGTGGGCAATGAGCGTAGATACTCATAAGAGCTTCAGAGATTACACTATAGAATATCTCTCCCCTAACTTTCTTGCCTCTTTTGGCATTGTCTATCTCTTAGGTCCAAATACAGATAAAGATCTGACACTATATGAAGCAGCATTTCTTCCAGATGTTCTAAGAGAGAGCATAGAAGAGTTTCAAGGCAGCAAGAGTGATAAGCTCTATAGCTCAGAGACAAAGAGCCCTATCAATAAGAATGCTCATTTTTATATCAAGTGCTTCTTATTGTCTTTAGTCTTATGTGCTATTTCCTTGCTTCAGTATGCAAAACCCAAAACTCTGAGAAAGCTCTCTCATGGGCTTTTATCGCTTGTTTATCTGATTTTTGGCATTATGGCGCTAGCACTTCTGTTCTTAGAGACAATGTCGATACATAAAGCTGCATACTTCAATACATCGCTTTTGGTAATATCACCGCTTACTCTCTACTTCTTCTTCCTGCATATCACATCGCTATTTGGAAAAGAGAAAAGAGCAAAGCTATATAAAGCTGGAAAGCTATATGCGCTGTTTCTCATTGTACTCATCATATTGAAATTCGCACTTTCACATTTCTTCTTCGAAGCCAACTTAGGCTACTACATAGTAATGCTATTGCTATATTCAAGCGAAACCATCAGAAAAGCATAAGCTGACCACCGCGTGGTGGGATAAAGCCTTCCATCTCTTTTTCAATATATGAGACGATAACAGAGACGATATATTCTTCTTCCTGATCTGTTAATATATGGCTACGCTCTATTTTATGCCACTTCTCGATGCAGCCTCTGCAGCAAGTCGCTGTATGATGCTGTGCAATGAACACAGGATGCCCTTTCATAGGCGTCTGACGACCATCATTTTCAGGATTCTTCAACCTTGTCTCTACAAAATGAAGAGCCTGGTCACTTATTGTGCCAAGCCCCTTTTCATATACATAGAGCTTATCATCTGCTTTAAGATGAAAGCGCTCTCTGAATTTAGATTTCGAGAGCCTGCTCTCAAGCTCTTCAAAATTAGCCATAACTCTATTTTATGACTTTTGTGCCCTTATCGCCATATAGCGCATCATAAAGATTAGCAGGATCTGTGATTATTCCCATGTTGCCAGTAGTCTTTACGAAGTCTGTTACAGCTTCCATCTTTGGAAGCATGCTTCCCTTAGCAAAGTGGCCTTCCTTTATATATCTATCAGCCTCTTCCAAGTTGATAGTATCCAGATCCTTCTGATCAGGCTTGCCAAAATTAAGAGCAACTTTCTCAACTGCAGTTGAAATGACAAATAAATCTGCATTGAGGTCCTTTGCTAGCATAGCAGCAGCTAAGTCTTTATCGATTACAGCTTCTCTTCCTGATAGAGTGCCATCTTCTCTCTTTACAACAGGAATTCCACCGCCACCTGCAGCAATTACTACAATACCATTATCTAGTAGACATCTGATTGTCTCAAGTTCGATTATGGAAACAGGCTTAGGAGAAGCAACGACACGTCTCCAGCCACGCCCTGCGTCTTCAACTACAGCCCAGCCATCTTTCTCTGCTCTCTCTTTTGCATCTTCTTCGCTCATGAAAGAGCCAATTGGCTTAGTAGGATTTGAGAATGATGGATCATCGTCTTTGACTTCAACCTGTGTTACAACAGTTGCAACGCTCTTCTTTACGCCATCGAGAAGAAGCTCATTATCGAGTGCATTCTGCAGCTGATAACCAATAGCGCCCTGAGTATCTGCAACGCATGAGTCAAGTGGTACTGTATGCAATACCTTCTGTGATAGCTCTGCCCTTCTTAGGATGTAGCCAACCTGAGGACCATTACCATGAGCGATAACTACTCTGTTTCCAGCTTTGATCAAACGAGCAATATGATGCGCAGTCTTCTTAGCAGCTTCATACTGGCTAGATACTGTTACATGCTTGCTATCTTCAATCAGTGAATTTCCGCCTATTGCAATTACAATTAATTTACTGTCCATAACTTTCCTCTGACTATACAATAACACACTTGCAACAAAATGCAACATTAACTTTTCATGTTGCCGTTTTCAATCATTTTAAGTACATTTCTAGTAAAAACCTTTTCCTATAGGTGCTATATATATTAATAAGGAAATATTTATGGATAACACTAAAGAGCTTCCATCAATCCTTCCGATTCTCCCACTTGTTGAAAAACCACTATTTCCTGGAACTTTGACGACAATGATCATAGGGAGACCAGAGGATGTAAATATAATAAACAGCGTCATCGAAGGTGATGGCTTCTTCATCGCGCTCTTAGAGCTTGATGGAAATAAAATCGGAACGATATGCAAAATAAACAAGTTCTTGCGTCTTCCAAACAACTGCATCCATGCATTTGTCTCAACTCTTCAAAGAGTAGAAGTCAAAGATGCAGAGACAAGAGAAGATGGAAAATATGGTTCATGGAGTGATGTTGAAGATAATATCAAAGTAACTAAAGCACTTATGCCATATGTGAGAGTGCTAAAGGATGCTATAGTTCCACTGACTCAGACTCAGCTTTTCAATATGATGACTGAAGTCAACATCAACAATATTGAAGATCCATCTGAGCTAAGCTTCTTTGTTGCTTCCTCTCTAAATGGTGCAACAAAAGAGTTCCTACTCGATATCCTGACTGACAGAAGCGCTAAGAGCAGAATCGAGAAGCTCATATCTTATGTCGAGGCTGAGAAAGAAGTGCTTGGCAAAGAGAATGAGATAAAGAACGAGCTTGCTATCAAAATCAAGAATAAGAATAAAGAGATACTCCTAAGAGAGCAGATCAAAGCACTCCAGGGAGAGCTCAATGCGCTTATGGGTAATAATGCCCAGGCAAAACCAAACGATATTAAGCTCGATATATATGACGAAGCCAATCAGAAAGAACTTCCAGAGAACTACAGGGAAGTAGTCAATAAGGAACTTGAGAAGCTTTCTGGCACTGACCCTTCTAACCCTGAATATATGCTTACTAAGCTATATATTGAGACAATACTCTCACTTCCATTCTCTTTTGATGTCAAAGCACCTGACTATTCAATAAGCGATGTAAAAGCACAGCTTGAGAAAGATCACTATGGAATGAAGGAAGTAAAAGAGAGAATCGTCGAATTCCTTGCATCAAGACTCAAAGCAAAGAACTCTAATGGTGCAATCATATGCTTGGCAGGCCCTCCAGGAGTCGGTAAGACCAGCGTCGGCTACTCTATTGCTGCAGCACTGAATCGCAAATTCTATCGTTTCAGCGTTGGTGGAATGAGAGATGAGGCTGAAATCAAAGGCCACAGAAGAACATATGTTGGCGCTATGCCAGGCAAGATCATACAAGGCATGAAGACAACTGGCGTTGTTGACCCTGTATTCTTGATTGATGAGATAGATAAGATGGGCGAAAGCTTCCACGGAGACCCAGCATCTGCGCTGCTTGAAGTGCTCGACCCTGAACAGAACTCCAACTTCCAGGATTTCTATCTCAATATGCCATATGATTTATCAAAAGTGCTATTCATAGTAACTGCAAATGATATTTCAAAGATTCCTTCTCCGCTCTTAGACAGAATGGAGATAATCGAGCTCTCTGGCTACACACCTCAGGAAAAGCTGCATATAGGATCCAAGTATCTGGTTCCTAAGCTGCTTGAGAAGAATGGACTTGATAAAAAAGAGCTCAAATTCTCTAACAAAGCACTGTCAATCATTGCAGAAGAATATGCAAGAGAAGCTGGTGTCAGACATTTTGAGAAATCAATTGATAAGATAATGAGAAAAGTTGCACTTGAAATCCTTGAAAGCAAGGATGATGAGCAGTCTCTTCCTATCACAATCAAAGAAAAGGATGTTGAGAAATACTTAGGCAAGCCTATATTCCCATCAGATGATATCTTATCTGCTGATAACCCAGGTACTGCTATAGGACTGGCATGGACAGAGATGGGCGGCGATGTGCTATTGATTGAAGCTGAAGGAATACCAGGCAAAGGTGAGCTGAAGATCACTGGCCAGCTTGGAGATGTCATGAAGGAATCTGTAGCTATTGCATGGTCCTCTCTTAAAAAGGAAGCTTACCTCAGGGGCTTAGATACATCTTATTTCGATAACACTTCTGTTCATATCCACATCCCAGATGGTGCTGTGCCTAAAGATGGCCCTTCGGCTGGCATAACGCTCTTCACTGCCCTTTGGTCTATGTTCAGGAATATAAAGATGAAAGATCATATGGCTATGACAGGAGAGCTTACACTCACTGGCAGAGTAACTCCAATTGGCGGACTGAAAGAGAAGATTCTTGCGGCACGCAGAAATGGAATAAAAGAGATAATAATCCCAGCTAGAAACAAAACAGACCTTGATAAGCTCTCAGAGGAAGTTAAGGGAAGTGTAATATTCTATCCTGTTAAGGATATTTCTGAAGTTATTTCACTTGCTTTCCCATCAGAGCAGACAAAACGCTTAGATGTCGCTAAACTAACAGAGCTTGATGAAGCGAAAAAACATGATGCAGACCTCAAGAGACAAGAAGAGAATCTTGAGAAAGCTGAAGCATTTCAGAAGGTATTTAAATGGCAATAGAATTATTATCACCAGCAGGAAACATAGAAAAACTTGAGACAGCATTTCTATATGGCGCAGACGCTGCATATATGGGTCTTACAAGCTTTTCACTAAGAAAGAATGCAGGCAACTTTGGAGAAGAAGAGAAAGAAAGAGTCAGAGAGCTTAAGAGAAAGACAGGAAAGAAGCTATATTGCACACTGAACATACTCTTTCATGAGAGACAGATTGAAGAACTTCATTCTATGAAAGATGAAATTGCAACCTGGCCATTTGATGGATTTATCGTATCTGATATTGGCGTTGTTGATTTCATGAAGAAGAACTTCCCTGACAAGCTTCTACATCTTTCAACTCAGGCAAGCTGTCTAAACAGTGAAGCTGTCAAAGCATACTATAGGATGGGCTTTGATCGCATAATCCTCGGACGTGAGGCTTCTATTGATGATATCAAGCGCATTAAAGACAAAGCACCAGAGATTGAGCTTGAGGCATTTGCTCATGGCGCTATGTGCATGGCTTATTCTGGCAGATGCATTCTATCAGCACACCTTGCTGGCAGAAGCGGGAACCAAGGAGACTGCGCACACACATGTCGCTGGAACTACAAGCTAAGAGGCACTCTTGAAGAGGAAGAGAGAGAAGGCATCTACTATCCAATAGAAGAGAGCGATGGATATACTACTATCCTCTCCTCTAAGGATCTTTGCATGATTGACCACATCAAGGATTTTGAAGATGCAGGTCTGTCTTCTATCAAAATCGAAGGCAGAATGAAGAGCGTTTACTATGTTGCTGTTGTTACAAGAGCATATAGAAAAGCACTCGATCACGCTCCAGATCTTGATAGCTATAAGCGTGATATCTTCGATGTATCACATAGAGAGTTCACGACTGGTTTCTTCTATTCTGATAGACAGATTGAAGACAGAAAGGATGATGTATCTCGTCCAACAAGCTATGGATATGAGAGAAACTATACATTCCTCGGAACTATCGGTGAAAAAGTCGCAGATGATATCTATAAGATTGATTGCAAGAACCAGATCAAACGCGGTCAGACAATTGAGTTCATCGGTCCAGATGTCCCGCTACTCAAAGAAGAGTCAATTGAGCTTGTAGATAGCGCTCGCTTCCCTCTTTTCCAGCTGGATCATGGAAAGGAAGGATATATTAAAACTAACCTTCCACTGAAGAGTGGTTATATACTTAGACGTCTAAGTGATGAGAAAATAGTTAAATGAAAAAAAAACTGACATTATTAACACTTGTCTTTGCACTCATCATTTCCTCTCTTTCTGCTTATACAGATTCTTTTGCATCAACTAATAGCAATCCGCTTTTCAATAAGCTGATTACAGCGCTAAAGAATGAAGAGAAAGAGAGCGTAGTGCTCCCTCTTTATAAAGAGTACACAGAATCTGGAATCACTACTGTTGAGAAATCCAGGATAGAGTACCACATGGCGCGCTACTACAAAGACACTAAAAACAAAGCAAAAGCCAGAGAGCATGTAGAACTTGAAGGCATGTATATGGATATGCTTGATGATAGTGCTACACCACTTGAGCGCTTAGTTGTAGAGGTTGATTACACTTCAGCTCGCTACTATGTCAATAAAGAGATGTCAATCGGAATGGAGAATTCAGAACTGACTAAGAAGCTCTATTCTCAATACCCTGATGAGTTCTATGCTGCTTTGACAGAGAGCTGGCGTCTTATCTATACACCAGCTATTGTCGGTGGATCATACAGAAAAGCACTGAGACTCCTTAAAGACATCGAGAACAACAAAGCAGGAATCTCTTACCTTGATGAGTCTGGGCTATATACAGCTATCGGCTATGCATCTTACATGAGAGAAGAGTATACTAATGCTGAGAAGTATCTGAATAAGGCAAAGACATTCTATACAAAAGACCCACTTGTTCTTGAGACAATGAAGGAAGTGCAGGAAAAGCTGAGAGGTAATTGATGGTCTTATTTCAAATTGCTGCTGTGATCATGGCGATTGTAGGAATTTATGCATTTGTTACAACGATGGTCAATATCATCTATTTCAGCATTATGAATAAAACAGATAAAATCGTTGACCCAGTAAATGGACCTAAAGTATCTGTGATAATTCCAGCTAGAAATGAAGAGCATAATATTGGCAGACTCCTTGATTCCCTGATTAAGCAGACATATAAGAATATTGAGATTCTGGTAATCAATGATCAGTCTACAGATAATACAGGCTCTATCATCGAGCGCTATGAAAGAAAAGATAAAAGAATCAAAGGCTTTAAAACAGAACCTGGTCTGAAGCTTGTGAAGAATGGAAAGATCAATGCGCTTTTGCAGCTGGTTCCCCATGCAACTGGCGAATACATGCTCATGACAGATGCAGACTGCGCACATGCAACCCACTCTATTGAGCATACGCTTAATATGATGATCATGCATAAGCTTTCAATCCTTTCAGGGTTCCCAACAGAGCTATGCGAGAGCTACTGGGGAAGCATATCTATGGCATCAATGCTATTTGCCAACGTTCTTGTCCCTCAGGCCCTGCTCCATCGCTTACAGCTTCCTAATATGACATTTGCAATCGGCCAATACATAATGGTGAATAGCAAGGACTTTGAAGAAGTCGGTGGCTATAAAGCGCTTGGAGACAATGTCGTATGCGACGATATGTCAATCGTCAAAGAGTTCGTCAAGCACAAGAAGAAATATGGCTTTGTCAATTTATCTGAGGATGTTGCTTGCTATATGTACCATGAAAGAAAAGAAGCATTCAGAGGAATAGAAAGATCTCTTGTTGGGCTGTTTCCTGCTAAAGCAAGAATTATCTTTCTTTTGATTCCTCTCGTTATTGCACTCTTATTAATGGCACTAGCTCCTATTCTCACTATAGTCGGAAGCATATTATTCCCATATGAATATGAATATGGAATTGCACTGTTCTTAGGATGGTTCATGCTCTATGTTGCATGGTTCTGTGGGTCGAGAAACATCAACTACAGAAAGCTGATATCGATTTCATGTCCATTCACTCTAATAGTGCTTTGCTGGCTTTATATCCATGGTATATACAGAAGACTCTCAGGTAAAAACTTTGTCTGGAAAGGCAGAACTATCTAAATTTTAACTTTTTTTTCGATTATTATTGCGCAGACAATCAAATATGATAGAATTTTAGAAAAATAAAAAAAAGGATGGTAAGTTTTATGACTACTCATGAAGAGATTGTTGCTCAGTATGAAGCATACATCACTGAAAACGCAAAATTCGAAGAAAAGGGAGTTAAAGCTTCCTCCGCAAGAGCAAGAAAAGCACTCGCAGAGATTGCTAAGCTCGCAAAAGCAAGAAGAAAGGAAATTCAGGAAGCTAGAGAAAAGCTCGATGCTGAAAAGTAATAGCCAATGCTGAGTATGGGTGCGATGAGCACCCAATTCTTTTTAACAATATGAGTCGAAAAAAAATACCATGCTCAGCTTTTTGCCTTGCATGGTATCGTGTGTTGAGATCTTGACTATCTCAAAGTCTTCAAAAGCTCGATATGCTCTTCACTCTTTCTGATCTTATCTTCGAACTCAGCTTTCTTGCTTCTTTCTTTCTCAATAGCCTCTGGTTTAGCATGAGAAATGAAGTTCTCATTTGAAAGCTTCTTCTCTGACTGCATAAGAAGAGCTGAAGCCTTCTCAATCTCGCCAGTAAGCTTTGCAATCTCCCCTTCTACATCAATCGCATCACGAACAAATACAAATGCTTCAAATCCTAGTCCGTGTGATGGGAATGCTTTGGAAACATCCTCACTCTCATCAAGGTCTACTGTAACAGATGATGCATTCATGAATGCGCCCATAAGCGATGCTTCTTCTACTAAGAACTGAGATGCAAAGTAATCTTTGCTTGGTCTGATTACAACTTTGACCTTCTTCTCTGGTCCAATCATCAGATTAGATCTGACAGCTCTTACATTCTTAATAGCATCCTGGAGTGCATTAACTAGCTTTTCAGCCTCTTTGTCCTCTCTATCGCTTCTGTATACAGGATACTCAGCAGAGATTACATCACCTTTGTGGTTAGGAAGCTTCTGATAGATCTCTTCTGTAAGGAATGATAGGAATGGATGCATCAAGCGCATTGATTCCTCTAGGATCTCCATAAGAATAGAAACCTGCAGATCCTTCTCTGCATCTGTGCCATGTAGCAATCTTTGCTTAGATGCTTCAATGTACCAGTCACAGAAATCATTCCAGAAGAATGAATAGATAGTCTGAGCAGCTTCATTGAAATGATAGCCATTCATAGCCTTTTGAATAGACTTTGCAGCATTATTGAGCTGGCTATAAATCCATCGATCCATAACATTGAGATCGCTTCTCTTAACTTCGATAAGATTTCTTGACTCAAGGTTCATCAATAGGAATCTAGTAGCATTCCAGATCTTATTTGCGAATCTTGATCCAAGCTGGAAGGACTTCATATCAATAAGAACATCCTGGCCCTGAGCTGCAAGATAGCAAAGAGTGAACTTCATTGCGTCTGCGCCATATTGCTCTATAACATCAATTGGGTCGATACCGTTGCCTAGAGACTTGCTCATCTTTCTGCCCTGGCTATCTCTTACGAGACCTGTGATTACGATATCTCTGAAAGGAGCAACGCCTAAGAACTCCTCAGATGCCATGATCATTCTGGAAATCCAGAAGAAGATGATATCATATCCACTAACAAGAGCATTAGTTGGGAAGTACTTCTTGAGATCTTCTGTATTCTCTGGCCAGCCAAGTGTTGAGAATGGCCAAAGCCAAGATGAGAACCAAGTATCGAGAACATCGCTATCCTGTCTCAGCTTATGTGAGTGGCACTTTGGACACTCAGTAACGTCAACTCTTGATACAATCATCTCACCGCACTCTTCGCAATACCAGACAGGGATTCTATGTCCCCACCAAAGCTGACGAGAGATGCACCAGTCTCTGATATTCTCCATCCAATGAAGATATGTGTTCTCCCACTTTCTTGGGTAGAATACTATGTCTCCGCTCTTCCAGGCACCGATAGCCTTCTCTGCTAGAGATTTCATTCTTACAAACCACTGCTCAGATAGATATGGCTCAACAACAGTATGACAGCGGTAGCAATGGCCTACATCATGTGCGTGGTCTGTGATCTTAACAAGGTATCCACCATCTTTCAGATCTGCTACAACAAGCTCTCTAGCCTCTTCTGCTTTAAGTCCTCTGTATTTCTCTGGAACATTCTCATTTAGAGTTCCATCTGGATTTAAGAGATTGATTGCTTCAAGGTTATGTCTTCTTCCACACTCCCAGTCATTAGGGTCATGAGCAGGTGTGATCTTAACCATACCAGTACCGAACTCTTTATCAACAAAAGAATCAGCAATGATAGGAATCTCTTTATTAGTCAAAGGAAGCAGAAGCATCTTGCCTACAATGCTCTTATAGCGCTCATCATCTGGGTTTACAGCTACAGCGACATCTCCGAACATTGTCTCAGGTCTGGTTGTAGCTACAGTGATATATCCTGATCCATCTGCATATGGGTAATTGACATCATACAAGTGGCCAGGCATATCCTCATACTCAACCTCATCATCTGCAAGAGCTGTTCCACACTTAGGGCAGTAGTTTACAAGGTAGTTGCCTTTATAGATAAGTCCACGCTCATATAGAGTTACAAATGCCTCTCTAACAGCTTTTGAGAGACCTTCATCCATAGTAAAGCGCTCACGAGTCCAGTCACATGAACAGCCCATCTTCTCAAGCTGATTCTTGATGATATCGTGGTGCTTGTCCTTAACTTGCCAAGTGCGCTCCAAGAACTTCTCTCTTCCAAGATCCTGGCGTCTTAGTCCCTCTTTAGCAAGCTGACGCTCTACAACGTTCTGAGTTGCAATGCCTGCATGGTCTGTGCCAGGAATCCATACAGTTGGAAGTCCAGTCATTCTCTTATATCTGACAATGATATCCTGCAAGCTATTATTAAGGGCATGGCCCATATGAAGAATACCAGTAACATTTGGAGGTGGCATTACGACAGAGAAGTGTCCCTCCCCATCCTTAGGACAAAACTCGCCCTTTTCTTTCCACTCTTCATAAATCCTATCTTCAAAATCTTTTGGGTTATAGGATTTTGCTAGTTCAACAGCCTTCATCTTAATCCTCCAGTTTTTGATGATACCAAAAAGCTATCTTATTGCCAACTTTCTACAGCGAAATCTGATTAAGGAATGCCTCGATATCTGCTTTCTTTTCAGTATCTGATGGAAGAATAAGATTTTGCTTTTCTCTCATGTCATAAACTGCAAGTGAATAACGCAGCAAAGTAATAGCTTCCTGTCTATCTGAAATCTCAACAAGCGGTACAGAGCAATAATAAGCAGTAGTCTTCTTGCCATCTCTGCCTTCATAGTATTTCATCTTCTCTGTAGGAAGAGTTTCAGACTTGTATTTAGACTTCATCTTCTCAAATTCCTTCTCTCTCTTCTTGCTATCCCAATTGCGCTGATATAGCTGCTCTGCAGTTTCAAGATAGTTAGTGAGATTGGATCTGTTTACAGCATCCTGAGTATCTAAGCACCTTTTCATGTAGCTTATAGCCTCTTTAGAGTTTCCGAAGCTGATTGGAGATCCTGGAAGCTGATTGAATAGTATTCCCAGTACATACCATGAATCTGACATATCAGCATTGAAATCATTCTGGACTTTCTTGATGATCTCATACATAGGCTTTGCCTTGCTTAAGCTATTCAAAGCACCATTGACTTGGCCTATCCTTCCAATTGCTGAGCTTAGCCAATGCTCTGCATTCGCACTATCATTAAGCGCTATAGCACGCTCTGCATAATCCTGAGCTTTTCCATATTCAGCGAGGCGAAGCTCTTTATTCTCTTTGTCATTCTTTATGTCATCTGTAATAGTCAGCTGAGTGCGTGAAAGACGCCAGAGAATCTCAGCCTTTTCTTTATCATCCACGCTTTCAGCAAGAGCAGACTCCAAATATGCCATATCTACATCATATGCATGAAGGTTATAAAACTGATAATCGCTATATGCTGGGTTGAATACAGCAGGGAGCAAAGCAAGTGCTAACATGAGCACAGTCAGAAATACTAATGTCTTTTTCATCTTTCACCTCATAATAACTATAGCAGAACATGATTAGCTGTGACTCTCAAATAATTTTTTCCACTGCTTTTTAGAAGAAATATATAGATGCCTGAGGTTGCTATTCCCAGGCA